>NZ_JAIWYM010000012.1:0-163366 GCF_020515595.1 Pseudomonas sp. MWU16-30323 | reverse complement strand
CAGGATTTCTATCAAATAGACACTTCTGACTAAAATTCGACCAATTCTCTTCTCTACAGAGAGCCTAAACAGCCCTCTATATAGAAGAGGGCCCTCAGATGACTCCAGCCTCCTTTAGAGCCGACACACTCGCAGGCGTCAAACCCAGCACTTGCTGCAGCACCTGATGAGTATGCTCACCCAATAGGGGCGGCGCACTACGATATTCAACGGGCGTCTTGGACAAGCGCATAGGACTGGCCACCTGGGGCACCATCCCAGCCAACGCATGAGGCAACTGCATCGCCAACCCACGCGCCTTTACCTGAGGATCGGCAAACACCTGCGCCAAATCATTGATCGGCCCACAAGGCACGCCCACCCGCTCCAGCTGAGCGACCCATTCAGCAGTGGTCTTGAACACAGTAGCCTGACGAATCAACGGGATCAGCGTCGCTCTATTGGCCACTCGCAGCTTATTAGTGGCAAACCGAGGATCATCCGCCCACTGGGGCTGCCCAGCCACCTCGGCGAACTTGCGGAACTGCCCGTCGTTACCCACAGTAAGAATGAAGTCGCCATCCGCCGTAGGAAAATCCTGATACGGCACGATATTCGGATGAGCGTTACCCAAACGCTTGGGAGAGACTCCCGTCGTCAGGTAGTTCATTGCCTGATTGGCCAGACAAGCCACCTGCACATCCAGCAGCGCCATATCGATATGCTGACCACCGCCGTCATGATCTCGGTGAGCCATGGCCGCCAGAATCGCAACCGTTGAATAGAGTCCCGTAAGAATATCCGTCAGCGCTACACCCACCTTGACCGGCCCGGCGCCGTCTTCACCCTCAGGGCGGCCAGTCAGACTCATCAGCCCGCCAAGCCCCTGGATCATGAAGTCGTAGCCCGCCCTCGTCGCATAGGGCCCAGTCTGGCCAAATCCGGTAATAGAGCAGTAGATCAACTCCGGATTGATCTCCTTGAGCGACTCATAGTCCAGCCCATAGGCCGCCAAGCCCCCAACCTTGAAGTTCTCGATCAGAATGTCGGACTTCGCCGCCAGGTCACGCACCAGCTTCTGACCCTCCGGCCGCGTGAAGTCGATCGTCACCGATTCCTTGTTGCGATTGGCCGACAGGTAATACGCCGCCTCAGTGGTGTTCTCCCCATAGGCATCCTTGAGGAAGGGCGGTCCCCAGGCACGAGTGTCGTCGCCGTTGCCGGGCCGCTCGACCTTGATCACTTCAGCGCCGAGGTCCGCCAGTATCTGCCCGGCCCAAGGGCCCGCCAGCACTCGCGACAAATCCAGTACCCGCAGGTGCGATAGCGCGCCCATGGTCGTCCTCCTATTAATAGAACGCCTGAATACCGGTTTGCGCGCGCCCCAGGATCAACGCATGCACGTCGTGGGTGCCCTCATAGGTGTTTACCACCTCAAGGTTGACCAGGTGACGGGCAATGCCGAACTCATCGGAGATGCCGTTCCCACCGAGCATGTCACGCGCCATCCGGGCAATGTCGAGGGACTTGCCACAGGAGTTGCGCTTCATGATCGAGGTGATTTCCACAGCCGCAGTGCCTTCATCTTTCATGCGACCCAACCGCAGGCAACCTTGCAGGGCGAGGGTGATCTCAGTCTGCATGTCTGCGAGCTTCTTCTGGATCAACTGGGTAGCCGCCAATGGGCGCCCGAACTGTTGACGATCAAGGGTGTACTGACGCGCGGTATGCCAGCAGAACTCTGCAGCCCCCAACGCCCCCCACGAGATCCCGTAGCGTGCCGAGTTAAGGCAAGTGAACGGTCCTTTCAGGCCACGCACATCCGGGAAGATGTTCTCCTCAGGAACAAACACGTTATCCATGACGATTTCACCGGTGATCGAAGCGCGCAATCCGACCTTGCCGTGGATCGCCGGAGCACTCAGGCCTTTCCAACCCTTTTCCAGGACGAAGCCGCGGATGTCGCCCGCATCGTCCTTGCCCCACACGACGAACACATCGGCAATCGGGCTGTTGGTGATCCACATCTTGCTGCCAGTGAGGCTGTAGCCCCCATCCACCTTACGCGCACGAGTAATCATCGCTCCCGGGTCGGAACCATGGTTAGGTTCTGTCAGACCAAAGCAGCCAATCCATTCGCCAGAGGCCAGCTTCGGCAGGTATTTCTGCTTTTGCGCTTCGGTGCCGAACTCATTGATAGGCACCATCACCAACGAGGACTGCACACTCATCATCGAACGGTAGCCGGAGTCCACACGCTCGACCTCACGTGCGATCAGGCCATAGCTGACGTAGTTCAGACCGCTGCCACCGTACTGCTCCGGAATCATCGCCCCCAGCAAGCCGGTCTCGCCCATTTCGCGGAAGATCGCAGGGTCAGTCTTTTCATGGCGGAAAGCTTCGAGCACACGCGGCGCCAGCTTGTCCTGGGCGAACTGCTCGGCACTGTCGCGCACCATGCGCTCTTCTTCGGTGAGCTGTGAATCCAGCAGCAGTGGATCGATCCAGTTGAAGCTTGCCTTACCGCCCATGAGTGAGTCCTCGCGAAGTAAATCAAAAGTCGTGCATGGAGCCTAGGCCGGCCAGGCGAGGAGGGCAAACGAGGTTTTTGCATAGCCTTGTGCTAATTTCTCACTCCGTAACATCCAGAACCGCCATGAATGACTTTTACTTGTGAGGCCACGGTACATGCGCAGAAAGATTCCCAGCACCACGGCGCTGGTCAGTTTTGAGGCAGCAGCCCGCCACGAGAGCTTTACCAAGGCTGCGCAGGAGCTTTCGATCACTCAGGGCGCAATCTGCCGCCAGATCGCCAGCCTCGAGGACTTTTTGAGTGTCGAGCTGTTTCGACGCTCGCGCCGAGGCGTAAAACTGACAGAAGCCGGGCTTTCCTACAGCCGCCGAGTGGCTACGCAGCTGGACGCGGTCGAGCGCGACACCTTATCGGTCATGGGCCAGCAGGGCACCAACGTTATCGAACTGGCGGTGGTACCGACCTTCGGCACCCAATGGCTGATTCCGCGCCTCAAGGACTTCCAGCGCAAACACCCCGAAGTCACCGTCAACCTCACCAACCGCACACGGCCTTTCCTGTTCGCCGATACCGAATTTGATGCCGCGATCTACTTTGGCGATGCCGACTGGTCCGGTACCGAATCCCACAAACTGATGGGAGAAAACCCGCTTCCGGTATGTAGCCCACGCTTGCTGGGTGAGCGAACGCACTTCTCCGCGCAGGAAATTGCCGAACTGCCTCTCCTGCAGCAAACCACACGACCCTACGCCTGGCGCCAATGGTTCAACGCGCAACAGCTGGACATACCCCGCGACATGACAGGCCCGCGTTACGAGCTATTCTCCATGTTGTCCCAGGCAGCCATGCACGACATGGGCGTCGCACTGATCCCGCCGTTCCTTATTCAGAGGGAATTGAAGGAAGGGCACCTGGTGGTCGCCAGCCCTCAGGTATTGGCGAGCTCGAAGGCTTACCACCTGATGATTCCCGAGAGAAAAGTCGAATCTGCCTCTCTCCACGCATTCCGAGACTGGCTGATCGACCAGTCACAACGCTATAGCCTCAATATTTAAAGGGGAAACCCAACAAGCTGACCCTGTAGTCAAATATTATAAATACCTACATATGTATATATATGTCGCAATTTAGAAGACCGTAGTTTTTGCCTCTAAACAAGCCTTAAAGCCATGCATATATTGGCCTGTAGCCATAAAGTCCCAGCGATAAACAGCCATTCACATCGGCGATGGAAAACAGCTCACATTTCAGCTATAAGCCTTTAACCACCTGTATTTGAAAGATTTATTAGTAAGCATTGCGACAATCAGTCACAGGGTGACTTGTAGTTAATTTTTCGTCACCCGTCATAATCTCTTGAAGGCCGTAAAGTTCGCCTGCAAAATGCCGCGCCCCGCTGTATTTCAGCGGGATCGTGCTGATCGGCCGCCCAGATGCACCTCTTGCGGTGCACTGGCCTTTTTACAAAATCAAAGCAAAAAGATCATGCAGGAGATTTGACGTGCACATTGGTGTTCCTCTCGAAACCCAGACCGGTGAAACGCGGGTGGCTGCCACCCCGGAAACCATCAAGAAGCTGATCGGCCAGGGCCACAAGGTCACTGTGCAAAGCGGAGCAGGCGTCAATGCCAGTGTCGTCGACAGTGCCTATGAAGCGGCAGGCGCAACCATTGGCAGCGCCAGTGATGCATTCGGCGCCGAGTTGATCCTCAAGGTGGTCGCCCCCAATGACAGCGAACTGACGCTGATCAAAAGCGGCGCCGTGCTGGTGGGCATGCTCAATCCGTTCAGCAACGAAACCATCACCCGCTTGGCCGAGCATGGCGTCACGGCCTTTGCCCTTGAGGCAGCGCCGCGTACCTCCCGCGCGCAGAGCCTGGATGTGCTGTCTTCCCAAGCCAACATCGCCGGCTACAAGGCCGTGTTGCTCGCCGCCCATCATTACCCTCGCTTCATGCCAATGCTGATGACTGCCGCCGGCACAGTGAAAGCCGCCCGCGTGCTGATTCTCGGCGCGGGCGTAGCAGGGCTGCAGGCGATCGCTACCGCGAAACGTCTGGGTGCGGTCATCGAAGCGTCCGACGTACGTCCGGCCGTAAAGGAACAGATCGAATCCCTGGGCGCCAAGTTCGTCGACGTGCCCTACGAAACCGACGAAGAGCGTGAGTGCGCCGTCGGTGTCGGCGGCTACGCGCGCCCGATGCCAACAAGCTGGATGCAGCGTCAGGCCCTGGCCGTGCATGAGCGTGCCAAGCAAGCCGACATCGTCATCACCACCGCATTGATCCCGGGCCGCAAGGCACCGACCCTGCTCAGCGCCGAGACCGTGGCACAGATGAAGCCAGGCTCAGTGGTCATCGACCTCGCTGCAGCCCAAGGCGGCAACTGCCCGCTGACCGTGGCAGACCAGGTGGTGGTGGAACACGGCGTGACCATCTGTGGCCCGACCAACCTGGCCGGCGCCGTCGCAGCCGACGCCTCGGCGCTGTATGCGCGCAACCTGCTGGACTTCCTGAAGCTGGTCTTCACCAAGGAAGGGCAGTTTGAAATCAACCTCGAAGACGACATCGTCGCCGCGTGCCTGATGTGCCGCGACGGCCAAGTCATCCGCAAAAACGCCTAAGCAGGGATTCAGACGATGGAAGAGCTTATCTCCCCCGGTATCTACAACCTGATCATCTTCGTGCTGGCAATTTATGTCGGTTATCACGTGGTCTGGAACGTCACTCCGGCCCTGCATACCCCGCTGATGGCCGTGACCAACGCGATTTCGGCGATCGTGATCGTCGGCGCCATGCTGGCAGCCGCACTCACCGTGACGCCGCTGGGCAAGACCATGGGCACCCTGGCCGTAGCCCTCGCCGCGGTCAATGTGTTCGGTGGCTTCCTGGTTACCCGCAGGATGCTTGAGATGTTCAAGAAGAAAGCCCCGAAAGTAAAAGAAGAGGCGCCCAAGTAATGAGCATGAATCTGGTCACGACGCTCTACCTGATCGCGTCGATCTGCTTTATCCAAGCCCTCAAAGGCTTGTCACACCCAACCACTTCACGGCGCGGCAACCTGTTCGGCATGCTCGGCATGGCTCTGGCGGTCCTCACCACTGTGGGCCTCATCTATAAGCTCGGCGCCGAACTGGCGACTGCCGGCATCGGCTACGTCATCGTTGGCCTATTGGTCGGTGGTACCGCTGGCTCAATCATGGCCAAGCGCGTGGAAATGACCAAGATGCCGGAGCTGGTAGCGTTCATGCACAGCATGATCGGCTTGGCAGCGGTGTTTATTGCGATTGCCGCCGTGGTCGAGCCGCAATCCTTGGGCATCGTCAAACACCTGGGGGATTCGATCCCCGCCGGCAACCGCCTGGAGTTGTTCCTCGGTGCAGCCATCGGTGCAATTACCTTCTCCGGCTCGGTCATCGCCTTCGGCAAGCTGTCGGGCAAGTACAAGTTCCGCCTGTTCCAAGGCGCACCGGTACAGTTCGGCGGTCAGCACAAGCTGAATCTGGTGCTGGGTCTGTTGACGCTGGGCCTGGGCCTGGCCTTCATGTTCACCGGCAACCTCAGCGCTTTCGCATTGATGCTGGCCCTGGCATTCGTGCTGGGCGTGCTGATCATCATCCCGATTGGCGGCGCCGATATGCCGGTGGTCGTCTCGATGCTCAACAGCTACTCAGGCTGGGCGGCGGCGGGTATCGGCTTCTCGCTGAACAACTCGATGCTGATCATCGCCGGCTCGCTGGTGGGCTCAAGCGGCGCAATCCTGTCGTACATCATGTGCAAGGCGATGAACCGCTCCTTCTTTAATGTGCTGCTCGGCGGTTTCGGCAACACGGCAGACGCCGCCGGCCCGGCTGGTTCGAAAGAAGCGCGCCCGGTGAAGTCCGGCTCGGCTGACGACGCGACCTTCCTGCTGACCAACGCCGACACCGTTATCATCGTACCGGGCTACGGCCTCGCGGTAGCCCGGGCGCAACATGCGCTGAAAGAGCTGACCGAGAAGCTGACTCACCGCGGCGTGACCGTGAAGTACGCGATCCACCCGGTTGCCGGCCGTATGCCTGGCCACATGAACGTGCTGCTGGCCGAGGCAGAAGTGCCTTACGACCAGGTGTTCGAGATGGAAGACATCAACTCCGAGTTCGGCCAGGCCGACGTGGTGCTGGTGCTCGGCGCCAACGACGTGGTCAACCCGGCCGCCAAGAACGATCCCAAGTCGCCCATTGCGGGCATGCCGATCCTCGAAGCGTTCAAGGCCAAGACCATCATCGTCAACAAGCGCTCGATGGCCAGCGGCTATGCTGGCCTGGACAACGAACTGTTCTACCTGGACAAGACCATGATGGTCTTCGGCGATGCCAAGAAGGTCATCGAAGACATGGTCAAGGCCGTCGAATAAACACTGCGCCAGCGCAATACTCAAAACCCTGGCCTTTAGTAGGCTGGGGTTTTTTATTGCTGATAGAAAACCGACAAAAGGCTCTAAATCGCTGCCTGGCATTCGACCATGGTAGCGGGACGAAACTTTTTGAAATCACTAGACTGCGCATCTTGCTTCCGTAGCCCGAGATAACAATCCATGTACCGTGATCGTATCCGCTTGCCTTCGTTGTTGAACAAGGTCATGAGCGCGGCTGACGCTGCCGCACTGATCCAGGACGGCATGACCGTCGGCATGAGCGGCTTCACCCGCGCCGGTGAAGCCAAGGCCGTGCCTCACGCCTTGGCCGAACGCGCCAAGACATCACCGCTGAAAATCACCCTGATGACCGGCGCCAGCCTGGGCAACGACCTGGACAAGCAACTGACCGAAGCCGGTGTACTGTCGCGACGCATGCCATTCCAGGTAGATAGCACCCTGCGCAAGGCGATCAATGCCGGCGAGGTGATGTTTATCGACCAGCATTTGTCGGAGACCGTCGAGCAACTGCGTAACAATCAGCTCAAGCTGCCGGACATTGCGGTAATCGAAGCCGTAGCGATCACCGAGCAAGGCCACATTGTGCCGACCACTTCCGTTGGCAACTCCGCCAGTTTCGCGATTTTCGCCAAGCAGGTGATCGTCGAGATCAACCTGGCACATAACCCGAACCTGGAAGGTCTGCACGACATCTATATCCCAAGCTATCGCCCGACTCGCACACCGATTCCGTTGGTGGCCGTGGACGACCGCATCGGCAGTACCGCGATCCCGATCCCGCCGGAGAAGATCGTCGCCATCGTCATCACCAATCAGGCGGATTCGGCCTCCACCGTGACGCCGCCCGACAGTGACACTCAGTCGATCGCCAATCACCTGATCAACTTCCTTAAAGAAGAGGTCGACGCCGGGCGCATGACCAATAAGCTCGGCCCGCTGCAGGCAGGCATCGGCAACATTGCCAACGCGGTGATGTGTGGCTTGATCGAGTCCCCGTTCGAAGACCTGACGATGTATTCGGAAGTCCTCCAGGATTCCACGTTCGACCTGATCGATGCCGGCAAGCTGAGCTTTGCCTCAGGCAGCTCGATCACATTGTCGGAACGGCGCAACGCCGACGTGTTCGGCAACCTGGACCGCTATAAAGAGAAGCTCGTGCTGCGGCCCCAGGAAATCTCCAACCACCCGGAGGTGGTGCGCCGCCTGGGCATCATCGGCATTAACACTGCGCTGGAGTTTGACATCTACGGCAACGTCAACTCCACCCACATCTGCGGCACCCGGATGATGAACGGGATTGGCGGCTCGGGCGACTTTGCGCGCAACGCGCACCTGGCGATCTTTGTCACCAAGTCGATTGCCAAGGCCGGCGCGATTTCCAGCGTGGTGCCAATGGTCAGCCATGTGGACCATACCGAGCATGACGTCGATATCCTGGTGACCGAAGTCGGCCTGGCCGACCTACGGGGCCTGGCGCCGCGGGAGCGGGCTCGGGTCATCATCGACAACTGTGTGCATCCGGCGTACCGCGATGCCCTGAATACCTACTTCACCCAAGCCTGCGCGCTGGGCGGGCACACCCCGCATATCTTGCGGGAAGCACTGAGTTGGCACATCAACCTGGAAGAAACCGGGCATATGCTGAAGGCGTGATTGATACAGATTCGGACTGATGCAAACACAGTTTCATCAGTCCGGGTTTCCAAACTCAACTTTTATAAAAAACTGTACTGCTGTACCGGTCATTTCCTACCGAAACATCCTACCTCAATCTCCAAAAACGCCTAAAACGCACCATAAAAGTGCCGACAGGTACAGTTGCCCCAATTTCGTACAGTACAGCCTTTATAAACAGTTAACTGGCCCCTCACAATACAGGTGAACTGTATCTAGAGAGTCTTGCGCCGGAGGAGGATCATTGGCATCAGTTAAACCACTACCTAATCCCGCCACAAGCGGAAGGATGTCATCATGGAACGTACACTCAGTTCCGATCTGTTCTTCGAAGAAAAAGCTGTAAACACCCAGGCCTCCCTGCCTCTGCGCGTTCTCGCCAACCTGATGTTGTGGCAGCGCCGCATCTCCAGCCGCCACCAACTGGCTCGTCTGGATTCGCGTCTGCTGGCTGACGCCGGTATCAGCGAAGCACAACGCTACGAAGAGCTGAGCAAGCCATTCTGGCGCTAATTAGCGTCCGCTGGCCCTGACCCACCGGGTCCACCGCCAGCACTCTGAATTGTGAAAACAAAACCCGCCCCGGGTAACAGGAGGCGGGTTTTGTCGTTTCTGGGATCTGGGTTTTTTGAGAGTGAAAACAGTCGGCTTTTATATGTACAGGTACAGTTTAAAAAACATAACAATTAAGCAGTACAATTAAGACTTGGTGTATCTGTACTGGCATTACCTTCCAGCCCAACATGGTGTCCCAGAACCTCATGAAAGACGTTCGCCATGAATACCCAAATCCAGCGACGCCCTCTGTTGATAAGGCTACTCAAGCGCACGGCCGCAGCGCTTGCTCGCTGGGAGCAACGTTCCCGCACGCGCAGGCTGCTGGCCCAGTTGGATCCGCGAGAATTGTCAGACGCTGGCATCAGTCACGGCGACCGAGCAGCTGAGCTGTCCAAGTCGTTCTGGAGTGAGTAATCGCTTCGGGTGGCTATCCGAACAGATAAACGGCGGCTTAATATCCATTTACCACGTGGCGAACCCTGTAGAACGGGCGTCTGATGCCCATGGTCCCGCTGCTCACATTAGCGGCTTTGTGCCACCCTTATTCGTTCATCTACAGGAGTCACCCCATGTCCCGTCTTCGCCTGCTGAGCACTGCAGCCCTGCTGGCCCTGGCTGCCAATGCCAACGCCTCCAGCCTGATCGTGACCACAGACTCGATCGTCGGCGCACTGAAAGCCACCTCAGATGCGACTTCCGACGCCACATCCTCCCTGCGTGACAACAAGGTCGTACGTGCTGCCCGAGACGACGCCGCCAGCTTCGTCGCCAGCGAAGGCGCGATCCGTGGCGTGAAGCTGGAAAGCGCCCTGGCCCAGATCCGCCAACAGGCTCCGCAACTGAACACCGCGACTGACGCTCAACTGGCCCAAGCGATCCTGGCCATCTGACCGCAGGCGAGGAAGAGGGGAGCGCCAAGCGCTCCTTGAACCCTCCACGCTGGCTCTCGCACGGGCATTACGCTAGCCTTGGCGCTCGTTTTCAGTTGTCGAGTCCCATGGCTTTTTCATACCGCCTGTTGATCGTCCCCGTATTATTTTGCGTCTGCTGGTCCACGCAGGTTCTGGCCTTTGACCTGTCCACCCAGAGCCTCGTTGTCAGTGCGTACGCCACCAGCAAAGTGACCTCCGCACCGTTCGACCATAAACTGATACTGGCCGCCCAGGATGACGCTGCCGCTTTCATTGCCACTGACGGCCAATGGCGGGGAGCCCGACTGGAATCAGCGCTGGATTATCTGCGCCATACCCAGCCAAAACTTAACGCCAGTGACCTTGAACTGGCGCAAGCAATTCTCGTCCAATAATCATCTTTGTATTTCGGAGTCATTCCATGCGTAGCCCGCTGATCGCCGCCGCTCTTGGCCTGCTGTTGTTGGCTGGTGTTGCCCAGGCACAAACCCTGAAGGCCACCAGTAACATCATCGTCCGTGCTTCGGCCCGCACCATCGATTTCACGTCGGACACCACCACGTCCATCCGCGACTCCAAAGTCGTACGCGAAGCCCATGACGATGCCGCCAGTTTCGTCGCCAGCAATGGCGAAATTCGCGGCGCTCAACTGGAAGCCGCCTTCGACACCCTGCGGACCCGCGTGCCGGAAGCCCGCGACGCCAGCGACCAGGTCCTCGCCGAAGCTATCCTCTCTCTGTGAGGCGCATTGCCGCCTGGCTACTGGCCGGCACCTTGCTGCTGGGCGCCAGCGCGGCTCAGGCCGCTCTGCAACTGCGGCTCAAGACCGTTGGCTTGAGCCCGGCCCAGCAACAGGCCAGCCAGGCATTGCTGGATGAAGCGATGCAGGCGTTGCCGCCGCGCTTCATCGAGCAACTGGACCGGACCATCGACGTCGGCTGGACCGATAAGATGCCCGAGAACGCCTACGGCCAGGCCTCGCTGGTGTCCGAACTGGACCTCAACAGCAACCTGTTGGAAGGCCTCACCGACGGCAGCGCCGCGACGCAAAAAACCAATCGCCCCCACGGCACTGTGCGCCGGGAAATGCTCGCCACCGTGCTGCATGAACTGACCCACATCTACGACCGTGCCCGTCTGTGGTCCAGCGCTGACCGCAAGCTGATCCAGCGCTGCAGCCGCCAGAACAACATCACCGGCCTGATCGGCCTGCCCGATCAATGCCGGGGCCAGAACGACCGTCGCTTTACCCTCAGCGATGACCCACGCCTGCTGGACCTAGCAGGGTGGCCGCAATACGTCGGGCGCCGGGGCGAACGTGAACAGAACAACCACCAGGTCGCCCGCAGCCCGGACATCTACGAAACTACCAGCCCGCTGGAGTTCGTCGCGGTCAACATGGAGTACTTCCTCCTCGACCCGAGCTACGCCTGCCGCCGGCCTTCGCTGTACCGCTATTACAAGGAACACTTTGGCTGGGCGCCGCCGGCCAAGGACACCTGCGCCAAAACCTACGCCTTCCTCAACGCCGGCAACGACTTCGCCAAGACGCCACTGGGCCAGGTCGATCCCGAGCGGGTCTATGAAATCGACTACCTGCTGGCCGAAGCCAACCAGAACCTGGTGAGCCGCTGGGGCCACAGCATGCTGCGCCTGGTGATCTGCGCCCCGGGCCGGCCACGGGGCCCGGATTGCCGGCTGGACCTGGATCAGCACCTGGTTCTGTCCTACCGCGCGTTTGTCGGTGACGTACAGCTTTCAAGCTGGGACGGCCTGATCGGCAAGTATCCGTCGCGGCTGTTCGTGCTGCCGTTGTCCCAGGTCATCGACGAGTACACCAAGACCGAACTGCGTGGCCTGGCCTCGGTGCCCCTGAAACTGACGCGCCAGGAGATCAACGACACCGTCGAGCACGCCGCCGAAATGCACTGGAGCTACGACGGCAACTACTTCTTCATCTCCAACAACTGCGCAGTGGAGAGCCTGAAACTGTTACGCAGCGGCAGCGCCAACCCGCAACTGACCGGACTGGACAACATCACCCCCAATGGCCTGTTGGAAGTCCTCAAGGGCCGGGGCCTGGCCGATACCAGTGTGCTGGATGACAAAAAACGCGCGCTGCGCCTGGGCTATCACTTCGACTCCTTCCGCGAGCGGTACCAGGCGATGTTCGAGGTGTTGAAAAAGCGCCTGCCGATCAAACAGGCTGAAGTGGAGGATTGGTTGTCCCTGAGCGCCGAGGAACGTCGCCCATGGTTTGCCGAAGCCGACCTGCGCACCAGCGCCGCCTTGCTACTGCTGGAACAGGCGAGTTTCCGCAAGCAGCTCATGCTGGCCCAGGATGAAGTCAAGCAACGCTACCTCGGCGCCCGGGAGCTGAAGAACGGGGGCATGGAGAAAGCCAACGCCACCTTGCAGCAGATCCTCGCCAATAGCGGCTTCCTCAGTCGCCCGGCAGAGCTGCTGGGCACCAGCGGTTACGGCTTGCCACAGCCGACAGAATCCAAACGCCTGGAATCAGAAAGCGCTGCGCGCCAGAAGCAACTGCAGTCGCTGACCGGCGATCTGGACAAAGAGGTGAGGGCTCTGCTGGAACCGTCCCGCGCGGCGGAGATTGCCGCATGTGAAGCCAACCTCAAGCAGTTGGGCGAGCACTTGCGCGCCTTGCACAAGGCCTCCGGCGGGTTCGAACTGCCCTAGAGCGTTTCTCCGTCTTCTTCCGGCAATTGCTCATCCAGATGCAACCACGGCAATCGGCTCTCTACCCAGATGTGCCGATCTGCCGGGGCCAGCTCCGGGTGATCCAGGGTTGCGATGGTCACATCGATACTCTCGGGGCTCAGGCGGGTCATCAACGCAAGGTGCGCCCCACAGTTCGAACAGAAATACCGCACGCACGTCGATGAAGATTCGTACTGCGTCGGCGCTCCCGCCACCCAGGCAAACGCGAAACGGGGCAGGGTGATCCAGGTGGTCACCAACCCGCCGCTGACCCGTCGGCAAATCGAACAGTGGCAGTGGGCAATATCCACCAACGCCCCGCTGAACTGATAACGCACCTGGCCGCAATGGCAGCCGCCTTGGTGTTGCTCATGCATGCTCTGTTCCTCACGTCCTTATTTCATATAGGACCAGTCGTCATTCAACGTAGCCTGTTTCTCAAGCGAAAGCTGGCTGAAAGCTTCCGAGACTAGGATCGCCCACCACTACCGGCAACAGACCGGTTGTTAACAACAACAATGGTGATTCCCGATGTCCGCTCGTACCCGCCTCTTTGCCCCGACTCCACCCGTACGCCTCGTGCTGTTCGTTCTGCGCTGAGCCCAACCGGTTCGCCATTCCCTAGCCGCGCTACGCCTGGAGTATTCCTATGCTGACTTTCCTTGGCTTTGCCATGGTCATCACGTTCATGTTCCTGATCATGACCAAGCGCCTGTCCGCGCTGATTGCCCTGATCATCGTGCCGATCCTGTTCGCGCTGTTCGGCGGCTTTGCGCCGAAGATCGGCCCGATGATGCTCGAAGGCATCACCAAGCTCGCGCCGACCGGCGTGATGCTGATGTTCGCCATTCTCTACTTTGCCCTGATGATCGACTCCGGCCTGTTCGACCCGGCTGTGCGCAAGATCCTCAAACTGGTGAAGGGCGACCCGCTGAAGGTCTCGGTCGGCACCGCCGTACTGGCCCTGGTGGTCTCGCTGGACGGTGACGGCGCCACCACCTACATGATCTGCGTGGCCGCCATGCTGCCGCTGTACAAGCGCATCGGCATGAGCCCGCGGATCATGGCCGGCCTGATCATCCTCGCCGGCGGCGTGATGAACATGACCCCGTGGGGCGGCCCGACGGCTCGCGCGGCCAGCGCGCTGCATGTAGACCCGTCGGATATTTTCGTTCCGATGATCCCGGCGATGCTGGCGGGTGTGGTTGCGATCCTGGTAATTGCCTACATGTACGGCAAACGCGAACGCGCGCGCCTCGGCGAACTGCACCTGCACGGCGACGAGATCGACCACAGCGAAATCAGCGTTTCACAGTACCCGGATGCCCGCCGTCCAAAGTTGATCTGGTTCAACGGCGCCTTGACCCTGGCCCTGATGTGCACCCTGATCGCCGGCCTGCTGCCGCTGCCCGTGCTGTTCATGGTGGCCTTCAGTATCGCGATGATCGTCAACTACCCGTGCCTGCAGCAGCAGAAAGACCGCGTCGCCGCCCACGCCGGCAGCGTATTGGCGGTAGTCGGGTTGATCTTCGCCGCCGGTATCTTCACCGGCATCCTGTCCGGCACCGGCATGGTCGATGCCATGTCCAAGAGCCTGCTGGCGGTCATCCCTGATGCCCTGGGCCCTTACCTGGCCGTGATCACCGCGCTGGTGAGCATGCCGTTTACCTTCTTCATGTCCAACGATGCCTTCTATTACGGCGTTCTGCCGGTACTGGCCGAAGCCGCCAGCCACTACGGCATCACCGCCGTGGAAATGGCCCGCGCCTCGATCGTTGGCCAACCCGTGCACTTGTTGAGCCCACTGGTTCCATCCACCTACCTGTTGGTGGCGCTGGCGGGTATCGAATTTGGCGATCACCAGCGCTTCACCCTCAAGTGGGCGGTGCTGGTGTGCCTGTGCATAATGGTCGCCGCATTGCTGATGGGGATTTTTCCGCTGTTCAGCACTCTATAATCGTACAACTCACTGCGCCGGCTCCTAAAGCTGGCGCGGTCTAACACTCGTTCAAAGGAATACACATGGAATGGCTGACCAATCCGGAAATCTGGATTGCTTTCTTCACCCTGACGGCCCTCGAGATCGTCCTGGGCATCGATAACATCATCATGATTTCGATCCTGGTCAGCCGCATGCCCAAGCACATGCAGGCACGTACCCGGATCTTCGGCCTGGCCCTGGCAATGGTCACGCGGATCCTGTTGTTGCTGTCGATCACTTGGGTGATGCGCCTCACCGACGACCTGTTCGTGGTGTTCGGCCAGGGCATTTCCGGCCGCGACCTGATCCTGTTCTTCGGTGGCCTGTTCCTGCTGTGGAAAAGCTCCCAGGAGATGTACCACGCCCTGGAAGGTGAAGACGAAACCCACGACGAGCCAAAAGGTGCCGGTGGCAAGTTCATCTACACCATCATCCAGATCGCGATCATCGACATCGTGTTCTCCCTGGACTCGGTGATTACCGCCGTCGGTATGGTTTCCCACGTACCGGTGATGGTGGCCGCGATCATCGTCGCCGTACTGGTGATGATGCTGGCCGCTGGCACCATCAGCGATTTCATCGACAAGCACCCGTCGCTGAAGATGCTGGCGCTGTCGTTCCTGCTGGTGGTGGGTACCGTGCTGATCGCCGAAGCCTTCGATGTTCACGTACCAAAAGGCTACGTTTACTTCGCCATGGCGTTCTCCCTGGCGGTAGAAGCGGTGAATATCAAGATGCGCACTGCCATCGCGAAAAAGAAGAAACAGCAGGACCCTGTGAAACTGCGCAAGGACATTCCGGGTCAATAACCTTGACCCGCTGCTGAAGAAGGGGCTCTCGAGCCCCTTTTTTTCATCTGCAAAAAGCTGATTTCATGACAGTTTTGTTTCAATCCCGACTTTAGCTATGCGATGCTGGCGCCGAGCCCATTCGCCAACTACAGCTTAAGTACAAGACGTAGAAAGGCACGCGGCACTATTCACTGGCTCCGATTGGAGCACGACTCAACACAGGGGGCCCAGCATGCTGACCCTGCTCAATCTGCTTTCCGCGGTAACCCTGCTGATCTGGGGCACGCACATCGTCCGTACCGGCATCCTGCGGGTTTATGGTTCCAACTTGCGCCAGGTCATCGGGCAGAACATGTCCAAGCGCTGGCTGGCGTTTATCGCCGGCATCCTGGTGACGGCCATGGTGCAAAGCAGCAACGCCACGGCGATGCTGGTGACCTCGTTTGTCGGCCAGGGCCTGATGGGCCTGATGCCTGCCCTGGCGACCATGCTCGGTGCCGACGTCGGTACGGCGTTGATGGCGCGGGTGCTGACCTTTGACCTCTCATGGCTGTCACCGCTGCTGATTTTCCTTGGGGTAATTTTCTTCCTGTCGCGCAAACAGACGCGCGCCGGGCAGATGGGTCGTGTCGGGATCGGTCTCGGGCTGATCATCCTCGCGCTGCAATTGATCGTCGAAGCCGCGGGCCCGATTACTCACGCACAGGGCGTTAAAGTCCTGTTCGCCTCGCTGACCGGCGACATCTTGCTCGACGCCCTGGTCGGCGCGCTGTTCGCGATGATTTCCTACTCCAGCCTGGCCGCCGTCCTACTGACCGCGACCCTGGCCGGTGCCGGCGTGATCGGCCTGCACGTGGCCATCGGCCTGGTGATCGGCGCCAACATCGGCAGTGGCGTGCTGGCCTTCCTCAGCACCAGCATGCAGAACGCCGCCGGGCGCCAGGTGGCCCTGGGCAGCCTGCTGTACAAGCTGATCGGCTTGTTGCTGATCATCCCGGTACTCGACCCGCTGGTCGGCTGGATGGACACTCTGGACTACAGCCCCCAAGGCATGGTGATCACCTTTCACCTGCTCTATAACGTTATCCGTTGCCTGATCCTGCTGCCGACCATTGGCCCAATGTCCCGCTTGTGCGCCTGGTTGCTGCCGGAACGCGAAGAGGTCAACGGCCTTGCCAAGCCGCGCCACCTGGACCTGGCAGCACTCGCCACCCCAAGCCTGGCACTGGCCAACGCCGCCCGCGAAACCCTGCGCCTGGGGGACCTGATCGACAACATGCTGACCTCGATGCTGGAAGTGCTGCGGGGCAAGCAGACCGCCATTACCCAGGAAATGCGCAGCCTGAGCGACGATGTCGAGGCGCTCTACAGCGCGATCAAGCTCTACCTTGCGCAAATGCCCCGGGAAGACCTCAGCGAGCAAGACAGCCGACGCTGGGCCGAGATCATCGAGCTGTCGATCAACCTGAAACTGGCCGGCGACCTGATCGAACGCATGCTGCGCAAGGTCCAGCAGCAAAAGACCTCCCAGCGCCGCTCGTTCTCCGAAGTCGGCCTGGAAGAGCTGGCCGGCCTGCAAACCCAGCTGATTGCCAACCTGCGCCTGGGCCTGTCGGTGTTCCTCAGCGCCGACCCGGAAAGCGCCCGGCAACTGCTGCGGGAAAAACGTCGCTTCCGCGCTCAGGAGCGTCGCCTGGCCCACGCCCACGTGAGCCGCTTGCAACGTAAAATCGTACAGAGCCTGGAGACCAGTTCCCTGCACCTGGAGCTGATTGCCGACATGAAGCGTCTGAACTCGCTGTTCTGCAGCAGCGCTTATGTGGTGCTGGAAACCACCGACACCGGCGCCCTCTCGGCGGACGATATTGCCGACATCACCCATTCGCCCTGAACGTACGACGGCGAGTGAAGTCAGTTAACAACGGACCTCACTCGCCAGGAAGCCTGTTATGCGTCGCCTGCTATTCGCCTGCCTGCTCATGGGCTCGGCACACACCTTTGCCTTTGACCGCCTGCAAGTCGAGGGCTACACCCTGCCCAACGGCCTGCAGTTGCTGCTCAAGCCGGGCACTGAACGCGGCCACGTGGCCATTCGCCTGGTGGTGGGTGTGGGCCTGGATGACTTCAGTTGCGAAGACAAGGAGCTGCCGCACCTGCTGGAACACCTGCTGTTCAGCGGTATAGACGGCGGCGGTGAAGGTGAGCTGGAAGAACGCATGCAAGCCCTCGGCGGCGACTGGAACGCCTACACCAGCAACGCCGACACCACTTTCGTCATCGAAGCCCCGGCGCAAAACCAGCGCAAGGTACTCGACCTGCTGCTGGCCATCATCACCCGCACCCAGCTGACCGACGCCAACATCAACGCCGCCAAACAGGTGGTGGAGCGCGAAGACGGCGGCCATTACTCACACCTGCAACGCCTGCTGGACCGCCAGGACCTCGGCCACAAGGCCAGCAGTCAGCTTGCCGTCGAGCTGGGCCTCAAATGCGCCGAGCGGGCCGAAGTCGAGCACCTGACTCGCGACCAGTTGGAAAAGCTGCGCAAGGCCTGGTACGCCCCCAACAACATGACCCTGATCATTGTCGGCGACCTCGACAAGCTGCTGCCGGCCTATCTCGAACGCACCTACGGCGCGCTTGACCCGGTTGACCCCAGCGAACATCGCCCACTGCCGGACATTCAACACGCCGCCGCCATTCGCCGAGACCTGATCCACGGCTGGGTCGGTGACAACGCCAAACTGCACTGGTTATTCCCCGAGCCGGTACTGGACGACCAGTACGATGAAACCTTCGACCTGCTCAAGGACTACCTGGACTGGGCGCTGTATCGCCAACTGCGGCTGCAGCATGGTTTGTCCTACGGCCCATGGAGCGAGCGCGAAGTGCTGGGCGGTGTCGGCTTCATGAGCCTCAACGCCGACCTTGAACGCGACAACCTGCCCGAAGCCGAGCACGTACTGGAAACCCTCAGGGCCCAACTGCTCAAGGACGGCCTCGACCCGGCCACCTTCGCCCGCCTGCAACAAGCCGCCATCGCCCGCCAGGCCTGGGCCGTTCAAGGTAATAGCGCGTTGGCCGACTATTACTGGAGTGCCTCGGGCGACTACGCCAAAGGGCGTTTCAGCGACCCGGCCAAGCGCATCAAGGCCGTCAGCCTGGAGCAAGCCAACCAGGCCATGCGCGAATTGCTCAAGCAGAACGGCTACTGGCGCATCGAGAAACCGTTGTTCAGCTACGACACCCTCAACTGGATCGCCGCCGGCGCACTGGGGCTGCTTGCGATTGTGTTGCTGGGCGTGTGGCGTTATCGCAAAGGGATTGCGTAATCAGGCCCCGAGAAAACGGCTAAAACGTTATTCTGTCTGGGATTTTTCCTACAAAGACTGTGAACTGCCGAATGCCTAACCTGACCCACTACATCCAGCGCATCCTCGAGCTGATGAAGCGCTACCCAGGGGTGATTGCACTCGGCGGCTTCATCTCGGGTGTGAGCAGCTTCATCCTGGTGGATCGCCAGCAAGGCATGGCCAGCTGGATCGCCATCATTATGCTGGTGAGCTGGTTATGGCTGATGCTCGAAAACAGCCTCACCCAACTGTTCAGCAAAGTCTTCAAGCGGGAAATCCCCGAACCGCTGCTGCGCTACGCCACGCAGATGATCCACCAGGAAAGCCTGTTTTTTGTCCTGCCGTTCTTTTTTGTCACCACCACCTGGAACAGCGGCCAGTCGATTTTTACCGGCCTGCTGGGTGCGGCGGCGCTGGTCTCGATCACCGACCCGCTGTACTACAAGTGGCTGGCGCCCAAGCGCTCACTGTTTCTCGCACTGCACACCCTGACCCTGTTTGCGGCCCTGCTGACCGCGCTGCCGATCATCCTGCACCTGACCACCGCCGAGAGTTACAAACTGGCCCTCGGCGTGGCAATGCTGCTGTCGATCCCGAGCCTGGCCGTGAGCCTGCCGCTGCGCAGCATCAAGGGTTGGGCGATGCTGTTGGGGGTTACCGCAGCGATTGGTTGCGCCGGCTGGTTCCTGCGCACGTGGGTGCCGCCCGCTACCCTGTGGATGACCGAAGTGGCCATCAGCACCCAATTACAGGACCGCACGCCCGGCGATGACCTGAAAGAAGTCAGCGCCGCCCAACTGCGCAGCAGCGGGCTGTATGCCTACACCGCGATCAACGCGCCGCGCGGCCTGGATGAGCGGATCTACCATGTGTGGAAATTCAACGGCAAGGAAGTCGACCGCATCGCCCTGGACATCCATGGTGGGCGCAAGGAAGGCTATCGGGCCTGGACCCACAAGCAGAACTTCCCCCCCGACTCGGTAGGACGCTGGCAGGTACGGGTGCTGACCGAAGATGGCCAAGTGATCGGTGTGTTGCGCTTCAAGGTGACTGACCCCGGTCAGGACGCCACAACGCCAGACGCGCCAAAGTAGGCAGGATCGTGCTATTACGTAGGAATTCTGGAATAGCCAAACAAGCTCGGAGCTTATGACCAGTAGCACAACGGCCGGTGCAGCCCATCTGGACACGTCCACCCAACCTCCACTGTTGAGGATTACGGGAGATTGGACGCTGGCCCACTATGCCAACCTGAAGAAGCTGTCGGAAAAGCTCGACGGCCAGTACGACGCGGGCGCACGCATCGACCTTAACGGTCTCGGCGCCCTGGACACTGCCGGCGCCTCGCTGCTGGTGGAGTTGCTCGGCCCCGAGCGTATCGAACAATCCGCCGAACAGACCGACTGCAGCCTCTCGACCGCCGACCGCGCATTGCTGAAAACCGTCTACCGCTCCCTGAACGACTTCTGTGTGCCGGTCAAAGAACCGGAAGAAGCCGCCGGCATCATATTGCTCGCGCGCATTGGCGGCGCGGTCTACACCGTCTGGCAAGACGGCATGAAACTGCTGGGCTTTATCGGCCTGATCCTCGAAACCTTCGCCCGTGGCGTATTCCGGCCCAAGCGCTGGCGCGTGACGCCAATGGTCGCGCATATCGAACAGACCGGTCTCGACGCCGCACCCATCGTGGCCTTGCTGACCTTTCTGGTGGGCGCGGTGGTGGCGTTTCTCGGCGCCACGGTGCTGGCCAGTTTTGGCGCGAGCATCTTTACCGTGGACCTGGTGGCGTTCTCCTTCCTGCGGGAATTCGGCGTGTTGCTTACCGCGATCCTGATGGCCGGCCGCACCGCCAGTGCCTTCACCGCACAGATCGGATCGATGAAGGCCAACGAAGAGATCGACGCGATTCGCACCCTGGGCCTCGACCCGATGGAGTTGCTGGTGCTGCCCCGGGTGCTGGCATTGCTGGTGGCGCTGCCGATGCTGACGTTCCTCGCGATGCTCTCGGGGATTATCGGTGGTGGTGTGGTGTGTGCCGTGGCCCTGGATATTTCGCCGGCGATGTTCCTCTCGCTGCTGCAATCGGACATTGGCGTGCAGCACTTCCTCGTCGGCATGGTCAAGGCGCCGATCTTCGCATTCCTGATCGCCGCCATCGGCTGCCTCGAAGGTTTCAAGGTCAGCGGCAGCGCCGAATCCGTCGGTGCCCACACCACCTCCAGCGTGGTGCAATCGATTTTCGTGGTGATCGTACTGGATGCGGTCGCCGCACTGTTCTTCATGGAGATGGGCTGGTGAGTCGTCTGCGCCGTGCGCCCACTGAGGCGGTGATTGAAGTCCGCGGGCTGTGCAACCGCTTTGGTTCGCAAAGCGTGCACGAGAACCTCGACCTGGATTTGTACAAGGGCGAAATCCTCGCCGTCGTCGGAGGCTCCGGCAGCGGCAAGTCGGTGCTGCTGCGCAGCATCATTGGCCTGCGCCAGCCCAGCGAAGGGGAAGTGCGGGTGTTCGGGCAGAACTTGCCGAGCCTCTCGGAGCATGAGCGGTCGATGGTGGAGCGGCGCTTCGGTGTGCTGTTCCAGAAGGGCGCACTGTTTTCCTCGCTGACGGTCACGGAAAACGTCGCCTTGCCGCTGATCGAGCATGCCGGCCTCAGCCGTCCCGACGCCGAACACCTGGCGGCAGTGAAACTGGCGTTGGCCGGGCTGCCGTTGTCGGCCGCGGACAAATATCCCTCGTCACTCTCCGGCGGCATGATCAAGCGCGCAGCCCTGGCCCGCGCCCTGGCGCTGGACCCGGACATTCTGTTTCTCGACGAGCCCACCGCCGGCCTCGACCCGATCGGCGCCGCCGCCTTCGACCAACTGATCCTGACCCTGCGCGATGCGTTGGGCCTGAGCGTGTTCCTGGTCACCCACGACCTCGACACGCTGTACACCATCACCGACCGCGTGGCGGTGCTGGCGCAGAAAAAGGTACTGGTGGCAGATGCCATCGATGTCGTCTCGGAAACCGACGACGCCTGGATTCACGAATACTTCCATGGCCCACGGGGCCGCGCGGCATTGGATGCCGCTCAACTGCTCAACGAGGTATGACATGGAAACCCGAGCCCATCATGTGATGATCGGTCTGTTCAGCGTGATCGTCGTGGTCGGCGCCATGCTGTTTGGCCTGTGGCTGGCCAAATCCAGCGTCGACAGCGCCTTTCAGGATTACGAAGTGATCTTCAACGAGGCGGTCAGTGGTTTGTCCCAAGGCAGCGCCGTGCAGTACAGCGGGATCAAGGTGGGCGACGTCACCAGCCTGCGCCTCGACCCGAAAGACCCGCGCCGGGTATTGGCACGCATCCGTCTGGCCGGGCAAACACCGATCAAGGAAGACACCCAGGCCAAGCTGGCCCTGACCGGCATCACCGGCACCTCGATCATCCAGCTCAGCGGCGGCACGCCCCAAAGCCCGGAACTCAAGGGCAAGGACGGCGAGTTGCCACAAATCATCGCCTCACCGTCGCCTATCGCTCGCCTGCTGAACAACAGCAATGACCTGATGACCAGCATCAACCTGCTGCTGCACAACGCCAACCACATGTTCTCCCGGGAGAACGTCGAGCGCCTCAGCAACACCCTGGACAACCTGCAGCAGACCACCGGCGCGATTGCCGACCAACGCGGCGACATCAAGGTGGTGATGCAGCAATTGATGCAGGTGAGCAAACAGGCCAGCGCCACCCTGGAGCAAACCACCGCACTGATGCGCAACGCCAACGGTTTACTCAATGATCAGGGCAAGCAGGTGTTCGGCAGCGCTGAAAAGGCCATGCAGTCCCTTCAACAAAGCACGGCCACGATCGACACCTTGCTGACCAACAACAAGGATTCCCTGAACAGTGGCATGCAGGGTCTCAACGAACTGGCGCCAGCGGTGCGCGAGCTGCGGGAAACCCTGGGTTCGTTGCGCGCCATTTCTCGCCGCCTGGAAGCCAACCCCAGCGGTTACCTGCTGGGCAGCGACAAGAACAAGGAGTTCACGCCATGAAGCGTGCTTACCAAGTGATCGCCCCCGTTGCCCTGGCATTGGTCAGTGCGTGTTCGATCTTGCCCAAGGCGGACCCTTCGGACGTGTACCGGCTGCCCTCGGCGCAGACCACCGCGCAGGCCAGCCCTGTGATCTGGTCGCTGCGCGTGGCCAAGCCGCAGACCAGCGAATTCCTCGACAGCCCGCGGATTGCCGTAGTGCCTAACGGTGACCTGATCAGCAGCTACGCGAATTCCCGCTGGAGCGATCCGGCACCGGTGCTGTTGCGTAACCGGTTGCTGGACGGGTTCCAGCGGGACGGACGGGTGACGTTGCTCAGTACCGATGAGACCAATCTGCAGGCGGACTTTGAGTTGGGCGGGCAGTTGCAGGCGTTTCAGAGTGAGTATCGCGGCAGTGCGGTTGAGGTGGTGATACGCCTGGATGCGCGACTGGTGCGCGGGAGTGATCAGCGGATTATTGCCAGCAAGCGGTTTGAGGTGAGGCAGCCGGTGGGGGATACCAAGGTGCCGGCGGTGGTGGCCGGGTTTGGTCAGGCTGGGGATGCATTGAACAAGCAGGTGGTGGATTGGGCAGTCGGCCTGGGAAGCCGCGCTTTTGTGGCGAGGGAGCTTGCTCCCGTTGGGCTGCGCAGCAGCCCCAAAACCAGTCAATGAGCTTTGACTGACACACCTGCGATAACTTACTGGGGCCGCTTCGCGGCCCAACGGGAGCAAGCTCCCTCGCCACAGGGGATTTAGCGCTTAGCCGAAGAACCAGTAGCACACCGCAATCGCCGCCACGACGCCAGCAAACTCCGCCAACAACGCACACCCCACCGCATGCCGCGCCCGCTGGATCCCCACCGAGCCAAAGTACACCGCCAACACATAAAACGTGGTCTCGGTACTGCCCTGAATCGTCGCCGCCACCAACGCCGGGAAGCTGTCCACGCCCTGGGTCTGCATCGTCTCAATCAGCATCGCCCGCGCCGCGCTGCCGGAGAACGGCTTGACCATCGCCGTCGGCAACGCATCGACAAAGCGTGTGTCCATGCCGGTCCAGGCCACCACATGGCGAATCCCTTCCAGGCCAAAATCCAGCGCGCCGGACGCCCGCAACACGCCCACGGCACAGAGCATCGCCACCAGGTACGGCAGCAGGTTCTTGGCCACGTCGAAGCCCTCTTTGGCCCCTTCGACAAACGCCTCGTAGACCTTCACCTTGCGCAGCGCGCCGATCACCAGGAACAGCATGATCAGCCCGAACAGCGTCAGGTTGCCGAGTATCGACGACAGGCCCGCCAGCGCAGTGGCTGAGAGCGTCGCCAGCAAGGCCATGAAACCACCCAGTACCAGCGCCCCCGGAATCAGATACGCAAGCACCACCGGGTCCCACAGCCGCAGGCGTTGCATCACCGCCACCGACAGCAGGCCTACCAGGGTCGAGGCGCTGGTGGCCAGCAGGATCGGCAGGAACACCAGCGTCGGGTCCGCCGCACCTTGCTGGGCGCGGTACATGAAGATGGTGACCGGCAGCAGGGTCAGGGAAGACGCGTTGAGCACCAGGAACAGAATTTGCGCGTTACTGGCGGTGTTGGGGATGGGGTTGAGCTCTTGCAGCGCCTTCATGGCCTTGAGGCCGATGGGCGTGGCGGCGTTGTCGAGGCCCAGGCCGTTGGCGGCGAAGTTGAGGGTGATCAAGCCGATGGCCGGGTGGCCGGCGGGCACTTCCGGCATCAGGCGCCGGAACAGAGGGCCAAGGGCCTTGGCCAGCCAATCGACGATCCCGGCTTTCTCGGCGATGCGCAGGAAGCCCAACCACAAGGTCAGGGTGCCGAACAGCAACACCATCACCTCGACCGACAGCTTGGCCATGGCGAAAATGCTTTCCACCATCGCCGCAAAGATGCCGGCGTTACCGCCAATCAGCCATTGCGCCAGCGCGGATACCATCGCCACGATAAAAAAGCCAAGCCACAGGCCATTGAGCATCAGTTGAATCCCCCGAAAGATGGGGCGAATGATAGCGGGGCTGGCAGAAACGACAAACCCCGGAATTTTCCGGGGTTTGTGTAGGAGCCAACTCTGGCGATCAGCCGCGAGTAGTCTCGCCGGCCGGCGTCACTTGCTTGGTGCGCCAGTGCGGCAGGGAGTTCCAGTAGCGCTCGCCCTTGGCGTCGTCGTACATGCCTTCCCAGCGGGAGATGACCAGTACGGCCAAGGCATTACCGATCACGTTCAGTGCGGTACGCGCCATGTCCATGATGCGGTCGACACCGGCGATGAACGCCAGGCCTTCCAGCGGAATACCCACGCTGCCCAGGGTCGCCAGCAGTACCACGAACGACACACCCGGTACGCCGGCGATGCCTTTGGAAGTGACCATCAAGGTCAGCACCAGCATCAGTTGCTGGCCAATCGACAGGTCGATGCCATACAGCTGGGCGATAAAGATCGCCGCGATGCTCTGGTACAGGGTCGAACCGTCGAGGTTGAACGAGTAACCGGTCGGCACCACAAAGCTGCAGATCGCCTTCGGCGCGCCGTAGGCTTCCATCTTCTCGATCACACGCGGCAGTACGGTTTCGGAACTGGCGGTGGAGTAGGCCAGCACCAGCTCATCCTTGAAGATGCGCATCAGCTTGATCACCGAGAAGCCGAACAGGCGGGCAATCAGGCCGAGCACCACAAAGGCGAAGAACAGGATGGCGACGTAAACCAGGATCACCAGCTTCGCCAGCGGCAGCAGCGAAGCGAAACCGAAGTTGGCGACGGTCACCGCGATCAGGGCAAATACACCGATCGGGGCGTATTTCATGATCATGTGGGTGACTTTGAACATGCTCTCGGACACGCCCTGGAACATGGTCACCAGGGGCTCGCGCAGTTCAGGCTTGAGGCTCGACAAGCCGAGGCCGAACAATACCGAGAAGAAGATGATCGGCAGCATGTCGCCACGGGCGACGGCGGCGAAGATGTTCGACGGGATCAGGTTGAGGATCGTCTCGATGAACGCATGCTCATGCTGGACCTCGGCGGCGGTGGCCGTGTATTTGGAAATGTCGACGGTACCCAGGGTACTCATGTCGATGCCCGTACCCGGATGGAACAGGTTGGCCAGCAGCAGGCCGACCACAATGGCGATGGTGGTGACCACTTCGAAGTAAAGGATGGTTTTCACGCCGATCCGACCGAGCTTTTTCGCATCCCCAACACCGGCGATCCCGACAATCAGCGACGAAATCACGATCGGGATAACGATCATCTTGATCAGGCGGATAAAGATATCGCCAGCGGGCTGCAATACGTTGCTGATCCACCAGGCCTTTTCAGCACTGAAATGGTTAAGCACCGCACCGATTGCAATCCCCAGCACCAGACCGATGAGGATCTGCCAGGCGAGGCTTAGCTTTGCCTTCTTCATGTCATTACCCTTACTTCAAGTGGACTCAGGCAGATGCGCCAGCAGCTGGAACGCTCGAGAGCGAAAAAGTGTGTGCATCTGCCCCCGTAGAAGGTCACCGCAGTTGGCCGATATGGCTCACTGGCAGGCGAAAAAAGGCGCAACTATTCCGATGCAAGCAGGCGACGTCTAATGCCGTAAACGCCTACCCTATGCCGAATCGGCATGAGTTTTTTTGAGTTTTTCTGTCTGAACGGTCAGTTCGAATATGACATTTCGGCAGGCATAAATGCCGCGAACCTGCCATTTCAGGCTTGCGCAGGGTTTTTTGAAAATCTACGGTCGCGGTTGAAAACCCCTGAAATTTCCTACGCATACCATCGAAAAACTCGTCTGGCAGGAGACAAACTTTCTCGATAGATGGTCACGCGGAAACACCAAGAAATGGTTGGGGCGACGCAAAAAGGAAAATGGCCGCTATGGGCCGCATGACTGAAGCGGGCATAAGAGCCGCAAGCCCGTCGCAAGTTCCACAAACCGTCGGCTTGGGAACTTGCGTCGCAGCTTTTCACCTGACCCGGCCCTTGCGCAGGCACTCCCTGTCCCCGTAGGTCACGCCGATCCGATCGATCAGAGCAACCCGGCCCCTTGGTCATGCACCGCCCTTGTCGGGCGATGCAAACAGAAAGAAGCATGGCGCTTCTTTCTATGGACGATAAGCCGGTAGACGACAGCGTCGTCAGACCGAACCTAGTACCAATTCGGATCTTTCTTGAGCTGTTCCATCAGCAGCTTCTGCATGCCTTCGTTCGGCTTGCCAAGAAAACGGTAGTCGGCGTGCCGTGTTGGCGATTTGTCCGCAGGCAGGCCCGCAGGAACTTCCACCAACATGGCGTAGGCATCTTCCTTATCGAAGCTGAAAGCGACGATCAGGCGCTTGTTCAGGCACGTGTCTGCGGTCTCGCAGAGCGGCCCTACCAAGTACTTGTCGCCATCCTCTTCAACGGCATTCATTTGTTCAGCGCTGCCCGACAGGTTCAACACCCATTCCGGCAAACGCTCTTCCTTTTTCACCACGCTCTGCCAGGTTTCGCGGTACTGCGGGTTCGCACTCAGCAGTTCGTTGACCCGGGTCTGGCCGTCATTGGCAGCCAGCGCCAAGCCGCTGCCGCCCAACAACAGGGCGGCAGCCAGGACTTTAAGAGACGAATTGAACATGTTCAGCCTCGGCCACGACGGCCAAAGAAGAAGGAAGCGATAAACATCACCAGGAAGACCACAAACAGAATCTTGGCGATACCCGTGGCGGTGCCCGCGATACCACCGAAGCCCAGGACTGCAGCCACAATGGCGATGATCAGAAATGTGATTGCCCAACTCAACATGGTGATTCTCCTTACGCTTCTTTTAGGGGGTAACAGCGGTGGTGCCTGCGGTCGCTCGATTAAAGGACCGTGTCTTGCTTAGAACACCCAGCGTTCCTGATAAGGCAGGTCGCCGAGGGTGGAGTCTTGTTCAACCGCCGTCAGTTGCGGGGTTGTCACGTCGGCGCTGGTGCTGCCGACGGAGCGGAAATGGGTTTGGGTCATCATCGGGCGTTCAAAATGCGCGGCTACTTGCTGCTGACTCTGCTGCCAATGCGCCAATTGCTGACCGCCAATCAGGGTCACCATCAGGGCCAGGCTGGCAAACAGCCCCTGTTGCAGACGCAGTGGCGATACACGCAGTTGGGTCAGGCTTTGGCGAGTCATGCTGTATCTCTCCCGCATTCTGATTATTCGTTTATGAAACTCGTATGAGGTGTATTGCACCCTGCGTGCCAGTTTTTTAACAAAATAAAACCCAATAAAATCAATAGCTTGAAAACAAAAGCGCTTTGACACGACGAGCATCCTGCACGATGCCCCTATCCTTACCGTGCGAAATGCACGATGGTCACTGGTCGGATCAAGGGATAGGAAGGCAGCGGTCGACTGCCGAATGGGCAAGAAGGCGATAAAAACGCCTCAAAACGGCGTCTCTTTGAGAAGAAGCGCAGATAGCTGCGCGGTGACGGCTTTAATCAATCAGAATAAACCATGCAACTTGCCCGATTATTCCGGGACTAAACAACATCATTCATTCTTAGTGGGAGCGCGGGACAGATGGAATCAGCCAAGGAACTTCAAGGCCGCATTCTTTTAGTGGATGACGAATCCGCGATCCTTCGCACCTTCCGTTACTGCCTGGAAGATGAAGGCTACACCGTAGCCACCGCCAACAGCGCCGCCCAGGCCGATGCCCTGTTGCAACGCCAGGTGTTTGACCTGTGCTTCCTCGACCTGCGCCTGGGCGAAGACAACGGTCTCGATGTATTGGCGCAAATGCGTATCCAGGCACCGTGGATGCGCGTGGTGATCGTCACTGCCCATTCGGCCGTCGACACCGCCGTGGATGCGATCCAGGCCGGCGCGGCCGACTACCTGGTCAAACCTTGCAGCCCCGACCAATTGCGCCTGGCCACGGCCAAACAGTTGGAAGTACGCCAGCTCTCGGCGCGCCTGGAAGCCCTGGAAGGCGCAGTGCGCCAGCCCAAGGACGGTCTGGACTCCCACAGCCCGGCAATGATGGTGGTGCTGGAAACCGCACGCCAGGTGGCGGGCACTGATGCCAACATCCTGATTCTCGGCGAGTCCGGCACCGGTAAAGGTGAGCTGGCCCGAGCGATCCACGGCTGGAGTAAGCGCGCGAAAAAATCCTGCGTCACCATCAACTGCCCTTCGCTGACGGCGGAGCTGATGGAAAGCGAGCTGTTCGGTCATAGCCGTGGTGCGTTTACGGGCGCCAGTGAAAGTACCCTGGGCCGGGTCAACCAGGCGGATGGCGGCACGCTGTTTCTCGACGAGATCGGCGACTTTCCACTTACCTTGCAACCCAAGTTGCTGCGTTTTATCCAGGACAAGGAATACGAGCGCGTCGGTGACCCAGTCACTCGCCGTGCTGACGTGCGAATTCTTGCCGCCACCAACCTGAACCTGGAAGACATGGTTCGTGACGGTCGTTTCCGCGAAGACCTGCTGTACCGCCTGAATGTCATCACCTTGCACCTGCCACCTCTGCGCGAGCGCAGCGAAGACATCCTGACCCTGGCCGACCGCTTCCTGGCGCGCTTCGTGAAGGAATATGCGCGGCCGGCTCGCGGCTTCAGCGATGAAGCCCGTGAGGCGCTGCTCAACTACCGCTGGCCGGGAAACATCCGCGAGCTGCGCAACGTGGTGGAGCGGGCCAGCATCATCTGCCCACAGGAAAAAGTTGAGATCAGTCACCTCGGCATGGCCGAACAGCCGACCAACAACGCCCCGCGTATTGGTGCGGCGTTGAGCCTGGATGAACTGGAAAAGGCACATATCGGCGCCGTGCTGGCCACCAGTGACACCCTGGATCAGGCGGCACGAACCCTCGGCATTGATGCGTCAACGCTGTACCGCAAACGCAAACAATACAACCTGTGAGCTGTAGCCTATGAAGCTTGCGATGAAGCTGCGCACTCGGTTGTTCCTGAGCATCTCCGCGCTGATCACCGTTGCCTTGCTGGGGTTGCTGTTGGGCCTGGTGAGTGTCATGCAAATGGCCAAGACCCAGGAATCGCTGATTCGCAGCAACTTCATCACCCTGGACCTGGGCCTCAAGCTTCGGCAAACCCTCGGCGACCAGTTGATGATCATGCTCAACGAACAGCCGAACACCGCCGCGCTGGAAGACTCCAAGCAACGCTATTTCGAGCTCCTGCAGCAAGGCATCGAACACGAACAAAAGGACGCGGCAACCAGCGGTTTTACCCAGGCCAAAAGCGACTACCTGAGTTTTCTCGAGGCGTTCGCCAAGAATGAAAATGCCCCGCCGCAACAGCGCAACAACAATGAGCTCACCGAACGCTTCAACACCTTGCGCAACGGCTTGATTGCCGAGCACAAGAAGGCCCTGGATAACATCAACGATACCGAACACAAATCTCGTGAACGCGCACTGCTGATTGCCGGCTTGCTGGGCCTGGTGGGCCTGGCGGTGCTAATCATTGGCTTCATCACCGCCCATGGCATTGCCCGACGCTTTGGCGCGCCGATCGAAGCGCTGGCCAAGGCCGCCGACAAGATCGGCCAGGGCAACTTCGAAGTCACGCTGCCCATTTCGTCGGCGGCGGAGATGAACCTGCTGACCCGACGCTTCGGCATCATGGCCGAGGCGTTGCGCCAGCATCAGGCAACCAATGTCGATGAGCTGCTTGCCGGGCAGCAACGCCTGCAGGCGGTGCTCGACAGCATCGACGACGGCCTGCTGATGATTGACCGCCAGGGTCGCCTGGAACACCTTAACCCGGTGGCACAGCGCCAACTGGGCTGGGACGAGAATCGCCTGGGCCAAGGCCTTGGCGACGCCCTGGGCCGCCCGGAACTGGATGAACAGCTGCACCTGGTACTGCGCGGCGGCAACCTGGAGCGTGCACCTGAAGACCTGGAAGTGGAGGTTGAGGGTGAACTGCGCCTGCTGACGTACAGCCTGACGCCGGTCAGCCATACCCAGGGGCACATTCTGGGCGCGGTAATGGTGCTGCATGACGTCACCGAACAGCGCGCCTTTGAACGGGTGCGCAGTGAGTTCGTGTTGCGCGCGTCCCATGAGTTACGTACGCCGGTCACGGGTATGCACATGGCATTCGGCTTGTTCCGGGAACGGGCGAAGTTTCCTGCGGAATCGCGCGAAGCGGACCTGCTGGATACGGTCAACGAGGAAATGCAGCGCCTGATGCAGTTGATCAACGACTTGCTCAACTTCTCGCGCTACCAGAATGGCTTGCAGAAACTCACCCTGGGCCCGTGTGATATCAGCGACCTGCTCGAACATGCCCGCGCCCGCTTCGCGGAGCAGGCGAATGCGCAGAACATCGAACTGCTGGTTGAGGAGCAATCCCCGCTACCGAGGTTGCATGCCGATCGGGCGCAGCTGGAAAGGGTGCTCGACAATTTGTTGGGCAATGCCCTTCGGCACACTGCCGACGGTGGGCAGATCCGCTTGCAGGCGCGCCGCCATGGCGAACGGGTGATTGTCAGCGTCGAGGACAACGGTGAAGGCATTGCCTACGGCCAGCAAGGACGGATCTTCGAACCGTTTGTGCAGGTTGGCCGCAAGAAAGGCGGCGCCGGGCTGGGCCTGGCGCTGTGCAAGGAGATCGTGCAATTGCACGGTGGCCGCATGGGGGTCTATTCACGGCCGGGGCAGGGGACGCAGTTCTATATGGCGCTGCCCCTGTAGGATCACGCGCCAACCGTTACTGGTGATTCAACGCCCGCAAGATCGCGGCACTCTCGGCATCCGGCGTCCCATCAAACAGCGACGCCCGGAAATGCATCTGGAACGCGGCCAACACATGCCGTGTCGCCACATCCAACTCGCCCGTCTGCGGCGTCGAATAACCCAGCTTCGCCAACTCTTCCTGGAACCAGGTAATGCTCGGCAGATCGGCGGCGTACTGCACCTGGTAACGGGCAACCGCCTTGGCGTCCGGCCACATGCCCAGCCCCTCATCCGCCAGGCGCTTCCACGGGAACAACGGCCCCGGGTCCAGCTTGCGCAGCGGGGCAATGTCGCTATGGCCAATGATATTTCGCGGGTCGATACCGTTACGCTTGCTGATGTCCTTGAGCAGCACCACCAGCGACTGCACCTGCGCTTCGGAGTACGGGTACCAGACGCGGCCCGTCGGCAAGTCGCGATAACCCGGGTTTACAATCTCGATCCCGATGGAGCTGGAGTTGAGCCAGGTGCGGCCCATCCACTCACTCTCTCCGGCATGCCAGGCGCGCTGGCTCTCATCCACGAGTTTATAGATGGTGGCCGAGGCATCATCACCGATCAGGTAATGGCTGCTGACCTGGCCATGGGTCAATAGCGCCAGGGAACGCTCAAGGGACGCCGAGGTGTAGTGCACGATGACGAACTGCACACGATTGTCGTGGTTCACCGACGGATGGCTGGTGTCCAGGCGAGGACCACTCGCGCAACCGGCGAGCAGGAGAAGCAGAAAGGCAGAACACAGAAGTTTCATGGCAGCAGACAATACGCTTAAGACAATAATGCAACAGTGTAACGTACCGTTTGCTGCCAGGCGGCCAAATGCGGAGTTTTAAACAAAATGGAACATTTTCAGGCCGCCTGCACCTGATTGCGTCCCGCCGCCTTGGCACGGTAAAGCGCCTCGTCAGCGCGTTTGAGCGCCAGGTCACTGCGTTCTCCCGGCTGAAATTGCGCCATGCCCATGGAGACCGTGATGGTCACCGGCTCGCCCTTGAAGTGAAACGGGCACGCTTCGATGGCCGCGCGCAGGGTCTCGCCCACGGCCAACGCATCGGACAGTGATGAGTTGGGCACCAGCAACACAAACTCTTCACCGCCAAAGCGTGCGATGAAGTCGTTGGGCCGCAGGTGTTTTCGCAGCACCGTGGCGATAATCTTCAGCACCTTGTCGCCGGCCAGATGACCATAGCCGTCGTTGATACGCTTGAAGTGATCCAGGTCCAGCATCGCCAGTGACAGGTTATTACCACGCTGATGCCAGGCGTTAACCTCTTGCTCCAGGCGCTCGGTCCAGGCCGCCCGGTTGGGTAAGCCGGTGAGCGGGTCGACCAGGGCTTTCTGGCGCTGGACCTCAAGGTGCTCGCGATAGCCCTGGGCCTCCTGCTCCATATTGGCGACTCGTTCGGCGAGGCTCTTGAGGCGTGCAGCCACTTCCTCCTCGCGCTGGTCACGCTGGTGCTGTTGTTGGTCCATGGTGCCCAGCAGCCCTTCGAGATGGCTCTCCAACACGTGCTTGAGGCTGTCCAGGTCCGCCGCGTCCTGGACGCTGGTTTGCAAACCATCCACCTGTTCGCGGATCTGCGTATCCAGTTCTCTGGCGGCCGAACGACTGTCGGCGTGACCGTCGGTGGCGACCTGCAGATGCCCCTGGAATGCCTCGAGACGCTCGTTGAGTTGCTTGAGGTAGGCTTCAAACTCGTGCTGGCCGCTGTCGGTGATCGCCAGCATCAACACCGCCAGGTCATCGAGAATCGGCAGCAGTTCGTACCAGTTCAATCCGTGGGTCAGGCGCTCGCGCATGGCTTCGGCCTGGGGCCGATAACGCTCGGGCAGCGACAGGTCTTCCAGCAAGCCGAGCAGGGTGTCTTCGATGTGTTTGGCCACCGAACTGTAAGATGGCTCGGGGGTGTCGGGCAGGGCGTAGGTCTGATCCGCTTGCAGCTCGTCGGGGTTCAACTCTGCCAGCTCGGGCGACTCTTGCGACTCGTCGGCCAGGACCGGTGGCAGGGAGAGGCTGCCGATCTCTGTCCGCTCAGGCTCACGGACCTGCACCTCTGGCGCTTCGACCATGGCGGCGAGGGCACTCTCGAGCTCAACCTCCGTTTCGATCGATTGTTCGGGCTCCGACGTCTCGATAATCGCAGCGGGCGCCTCGATGACGGGCGCCGCAGCCACGACGGCGGGGACAACGGTCGCCGCTTCGCTGACAGCCTCAGCAGCCTTTACTTGCGGCACGGGCTCAGGAGACGACTCGACAGGGGCCGGGGCCTTCGGCTGCGGTGCAAATGCCCGCAGCGCCTGGGCCAGCTCCGCCGATTGCGTCGGCGCCTCAAGCTCATCCACCGGCTTGGGCTTTGGCGCAGCAGGCGCCGGAGCAGCTGGGCGGGATGCCGTGGGTAGCTCGACCTCCGGGGTTTCGGTCGCTGCCTCTTTGGCGCCAAACAGACGCTGCAACAGCCCCGGGCTCGAACGGCCGGTTTCGCCCTCCGGCTCCAGGTTACTCAACGCCTGCCCCTGAAGGCCGCTCAGCTCACTCAGCAACAGCGGGATCTCCCGGGCCTGGCCGACCCGACTGTCCAACTGCTTGGCAAAGGCCTTCAGCGGGCGACTCACCTCCCGCGGCAACGGCAGTTTCTGTAACTGAGTGACCAGGGCCGTCAACGCGCTGCCGATCTGATCAACCCGGGTTTCGCGGCGCTGCTCCGAATCCAGCACGGCCTTTTCCAGGCGCGGCAGCAATGCAGCGAGGGCAGCGTCCATGTCGTCGGTGCGCACTACATCGCGCATTTCCTTCATGCATTGGTCAACCGCACGGTCGGTCCCTTCTGCCGCCAGGGTGCTGCGTACCAGCCCCCGGCGCAGCAGGTCGAGGCGGGCGGCCCAGCGACGCTCGAGCTTTTCTTGCTGCTCGACGCTTTTAAGGTATTTTTCTTTCCAACGCTGGGCGTCGTCGCTCATGCAAGAGGTCCGCGAGGGCCGGGGCTCAACGCGGGCAATGCATCAGCCGTGAGCGAACCCGGCAGACGAATCTCTACCGCGACGGGCAGGTGATCGGAGATGGGCTGCGCCAGTACCTGCACGCTTTCGAGTGTCAGGGTCGGGCTGAGCAGGATGTGATCAAGACAACGTTGCGGTCGCCAGCTGGGAAAGGTGGCTTCGACTTGCGGCGCCAGCAACCCAAGGTCGCGCAACGGGGAATTCTGTAGCAGGTCGCTGGCGTGGGTGTTCATGTCCCCCATCAGCACCTGGTGTTTGTAGTTGCCAATCAACTCGCGGATGTAGGCCAACTGCAGGGTGCGGGTTCGTGCCCCCAACGCGAGGTGCATCATCACCACGACCAACGCTTCCGGCCCTTCGCCAAACCGCACGAGAATCGCCCCGCGGCCTTTTGGACCGGGTAACGGGTGATCCTCGATCGCCCACGGTTTCAGGCGGCTGAGCACACCATTGCTGTGCTGGCCGAGTCTGCCGAGGTTGCGATTGAGTTGTTGATACCAGTAGGGAAAAGCACCGAGCTGGGCAAGGTGCTCGACCTGGTTGATGTAGCCCGAACGCAGGCTGCCACCGTCGGCCTCCTGCAGGGCTACCAGATCGAAGTCGCCCAGCAGGTCGCCGATCTTTTGCAGATTACCCGCACGCCCGTTGTGGGGCAGCAGGTGCTGCCAGCCACGGGTCAGGTAATGCCGGTATTTCTCGGTACTGATGCCCACCTGGATATTGAAACTGAGCAGGCGCAGCCGACTGTCTGCCGGCAGGCCCGTGGATTCAAGGTGGTGCTCGTTGACCTTCGGGTCATGCAAGCCAACGACACGTTCAGTACCCCAGCGACGCATGACGGGCCCCTTACTTGGCTGCGCGCTCTTTGGCGATCAACTGGTCGGCCACGTTCAGCGCTTGCTCTTCGCCGCCGGCACTGCCGATGTCAAAGCGGTATTTGCCGTTGACGATCAGGGTCGGTACGCCTTGCACACCGTATTTCTGGGCCAGTTCCTTGTATTGGGCCATCTTGCCCTTCACAGCGAACGAGTTGAATGTCTCCAGAAACTTGGTTTTGTCGACGCCTTGGGTGGCGACGAAATCGGCCATGTCTTCAGGCTTGACCAGACGCTTGCCTTCTTTCTGGATGGCGTTGAACACGGCGGCGTGAACCTTGTGCTCTACACCCATGGTGTCCAGGGTGATGAAGAGTTGGCCGTGGGCATCCCATGGGCCGCCGAACAGGGCAGGAATACGTTTGAAGTTCACGTCCTGAGGCAGCTTATCGACCCACGGATTGATGACTGGCTCAAAGGCGTAGCAATGCGGGCAGCCATACCAGAACAGCTCCACCACTTCGATCTTGCCCGGCACGGAAACCGGCACAGGATTGGCCAGTTCAACGTAGGTTTTACCGGCTTCAAGCGGCACGTCGGCTGCTTGTGCGGTCATGCCGAAAAGGCTGGCAGTGACGAGAGCGGCGCTGAGGATCAGATTACGCATGCTTTACTCCTGGACAAATAAAGTCGCCTCACGCGACCTTTGTTGTGACAGGTCTACGCGGGCATGAGTTCGTTAGTGTAACGGCACCGGCCACAAAAAAGGGCGGCCTAAGCCACCCTTTTTATGCTTGCATCGACGGATTAATCGAGCGTTAACGTAGCCGGGGCACTTAGTGCAGGCCCTGGATGTATTGGGACACGGCTTCGATGTCCTTGTTGCTGAGTTTCCCGGCGATGCTCTGCATGATCTTGGTATCGCCGTCGTTGGTACGATTGCCTTCGCGGAAGTCCGTCAGCTGTTTGCCGATGTACTGGGCATGTTGGCCGCTCAAGTGCGGGAAGCCAGCAGCAGCGAGGCCTGCGCCGTTAGGCGAGTGGCAACCGATGCAGGAAGGCATGCCTTTTTCCAGGTTACCGCCACGGAACAATTCTTCACCGCGGGCCACGATTTTCGGATCAGCAGCTCCCACACTGCCTTTCTGGCTGGCAAAATACGCCGCGATATCCGCCAGGTCCTGATCGCTGAGGTTGGTCAACAAGCCGGTCATTTCCAGGACCGTACGCTTGCCGTCCTTGATGTCGTGCATCTGCTTGGTCAGGTAACGCTCACCCTGGCCGGCCAGTTTTGGAAAGTTTGGCGCCGGGCTATTACCGTCCGGTCCATGGCAAGCACCACATACGGCGGCTTTCGCCTGGCCGGCAGTGGCGTCGCCTGCGGCATGGGCAACACCGGTGATGCCCAAGGTCAACAGCAGACTCACGATCAGTTTGTTCATCAGCTAATCCAACTACGGCTAAGGGTTAAAGAGTTATGGACCGGGTTTACTCACCATCAACTGAATGACGGCCTGGTAATCCTCGGTACTGCAGTCCATGCACAAACCACGCGGCGGCATCGCCTTGAAACCCTGGGTCACGTGTTGCACCAGCGTGTCCATACCTTGAGCCAATCTTGGCTTCCAGGCTGCCTGGTCACCCCGTCTAGGGGCGTTGGGCAACTGTCCGGCATGGCAGGCCCCGCAAACGCGGTTGTACACAGCCTCCGGTTCCTGTGTAGCCTGAGCACTGTAAAGTGGCATCAAGACACCGACGGCTAGCAGCCACCTGGTCATACATCGACCTTTTCAGGGTTTGAGAGCGTTTTGCGTTCTAATGCGCAATAAAGGTCTATCGCTCCCGTGAACTTCATCCTTCGCTGGGACAAAGCACACACAAAATCTGCGGCATTATATACTGGCGCTACTGAAACGGAAACGACACCGCTTGCCGCACCTATTCCCGGCACCGCCCACATCGGAAAACTCATGCAACTCAAGAATCCCATCCTCGGCCTGTGCCAACAGTCCACCTTCATGCTCAGCGCCGCCAAAGTCGACCAATGCCCCGATGACGAAGGCTTCGAAGTCGCCTTCGCCGGCCGTTCCAACGCCGGCAAATCCAGCGCGCTGAACACCCTGACCCACGCCAGCCTGGCCCGCACCTCGAAAACCCCGGGGCGCACACAGCTCCTCAACTTCTTCAAGCTAGACGATGATCGGCGTCTGGTCGACCTTCCGGGCTACGGTTATGCAAAAGTACCTATCCCGCTGAAGCTGCACTGGCAGCGTCACCTGGAAGCCTATCTGGGTGGCCGGGAGAGTTTGAAGGGTTTGATTCTGATGATGGACATCCGTCATCCAATGACCGACTTCGACCTGTTGATGCTCGATTGGGCTGTCGCCAGCGGCATGCCGATGCACGTCCTGCTGACCAAGGCCGACAAGCTGACCTACGGCGCAGCCAAGAACACCCTGCTCAAAGTGCAGGCAGAAATCCGTAAGGGTTGGGGCGACGCGGTGACTATCCAGCTGTTCTCGGCGCCAAAACGCATGGGCCTGGAAGACGCCTACACGGTATTGGCAGGCTGGATGGAACTGGCTGACAAGGGTTCGGAAGCCGCCGAGTAAAAACTCGGGGCAAAAAAAACCCCGGACTTCGTATGGGGAGGGGAAGTTCGGGGTCCAAGTTCCGGACCGCTAGGGCGGGGTCCAGATATCTGCCAACACTTAACACAACATAGGAGCATTGAAGGGCTTCACCACCCATTCAGTAACTCTGAGTAGCAATTCACGGGTTAAGTTCCGGCACGTTCAAAAAACTATTGGAAATAACTCGCCGCGTTTTCCGATCTAAAGCGCTGCCGCGGCATGATGCCGCGGCCCAAGCCCCAGGCTTAGTGCGCCTCGTCCCAGTTGTCGCCCACGCCCACGTCCACCACCAGTGGCACATCCAGCTTCGCCGCATCGCTCATGTGTTCACGAATCTTCGCGCTGACTTCAGCGACCAGGTCTTCACGCACCTCCAGTACCAATTCATCGTGCACCTGAAGGATCACCTTGGCGTCCAGGCCCGAGGCCGTCAGCCAGTTGTCGACCTTGACCATGGCCTTCTTGATGATATCGGCCGCAGTGCCCTGCATCGGCGCGTTGATCGCCGTACGCTCGGCGCCGGCACGTTCCTGAGGCTTGTTGGAGTTGATCTCCGGCAGGTACAGGCGACGCCCGAACAAGGTTTCCACGTAGCCCTGGTCAGCCGCCTGGGCACGGGTGCGCTCCATGTACTCGCGAACACCCGGGTAGCGGGCGAAGTACACATCGATGTAAGCCTTGGCGGTCTTGGTGTCGACGCCGATGTCCTTGCCGAGCTTCTGGGCGCCCATGCCGTAGATCAGGCCAAAGTTGATCGCCTTGGCGCTGCGTCGCTGATTGGACGTGACCTCAGCCAACTCAACCTTGAACACCTCGGCCGCCGTGGCGGTGTGCACGTCCAGGTCGTCGCGGAACGCATTCAGCAACCCTGCGTCCTTGGACAAATGCGCCATGATGCGCAACTCGATCTGCGAATAGTCCGCCGCCAGCAGCTTGTAGCCCTTGGGCGCGACAAACGCCTGGCGAATACGCCGGCCTTCGGCGGTACGCACCGGAATGTTCTGCAGGTTTGGATCGCTGGAGGACAGGCGCCCGGTTGCCGCGACGGCCTGGTGATAGGACGTGTGAACCCGCCCGGTACGCGGGTTGATCTGCTCCGGCAAGCGATCGGTATAGGTGCTTTTCAGCTTGCTCATGCTGCGGTACTGCATCAGCACTTTTGGCAACGGATAGTCGTCTTCAGCCAATTTGGCCAAGACTTCCTCGGCCGTCGAGGCCTGCCCCTTGCCGGTCTTCTTCAACACCGGCAGCCCGAGTTTCTCGTAGAGAATCGCACCCAACTGCTTGGGCGAGCCCAGGTTGAATTCCTCGCCGGCGATTTCATACGCCTGACGCTCGAGTTCGACCATCTTGTTGCCCAGCTCGATGCTCTGGATGCCCAGCAAGGCGGCATCCACCAGGGCGCCCTGGCGCTCAATGCGCGCCAGCACTGGCACCAGCGGCATCTCGATGTCGGACAATACGCTGGCCAGGGTAGGAATAGCGGCAAGCTGCTTGTGCAATTCCTGGTGCAAACGCAGGGTCACATCCGCGTCTTCCGCCGCGTAAGGGCCGGCTTGCTCCAGGGCAATCTGGTCAAAGGTCAGTTGCTTGGCGCCTTTGCCAGCGATGTCCTGGAAGCTGACGGTGTCGTGGTCCAGGTACTTCTTCGCCAGGCTGTCCATGTCATGGCGAGTCGCCACGGAGTTCAGCACGTAGGATTCAAGCATGGTGTCGAAGGCGATGCCGCGCACGGTGATGCCGTGTGCCGGGTCGCCACCGATGGCGCAATTGGCCAGGATGTTCATGTCGAACTTCGCATGCTGGCCGACCTTGAGTTTTTCCGGGTCTTCGAGCAACGGCTTCAGGGCCAGCAGCACGGTGTCCCGATCCAGCTGTTCGGGTGCACCGATGTAGGAGTGGGTCAGCGGAATGTAGGCGGCTTCATGGGCCTGCACGGCAAACGACACACCCACGAGTTGCGCTTTCTGAGCGTCGATCCCGGTAGTTTCGGTATCAAAGGCGAACAGCTTGGCGTCGTTGAGCTTCTTCAGCCAGACATCGAACTGAGCCTGGGTGAGGATGGTTTCGTACACCGGCTCTACAGAAACCGGCGCAACTGTCTCAACCACTTCCTCGGCGACTGCGGCCGACGGAGCTGCGCTCAATTCAACCCGCTTGGCATCGCGCTGAATCTCGTCAATCCAGCTCTTGAACTCCAGCAGCGTGTACAGCTCCAGCAGCTTCTCGCGATCCGGCTCGATCAGGTGCAAATCGTCCAGGCCCACATCCAGCGGCACGTCGATCTTGATCGTTGCCAACTGGTAGGACAGGAACGCGCTTTCCTTGTGCTCTTCGAGCTTGGCGACCAGGGTCTTGGCACCACGAATCGGCAAGGTCGGCACGATATCGAGCTGCTCGTAGAGCTCTTTCAAACCGCCGTTCACGCCTACCAACAGGCCGGAAGCCGTCTTCGGACCAATGCCCGGAACGCCCGGGATGTTGTCGGACGAGTCGCCCATCAACGCCAGGTAATCGATGATCTGCTCCGGAGCGACACCGAATTTCTCCTTCACGCCCTCAACGTCCATGGCGCTACCGGTCATGGTGTTGACCAAGGTAATGTGCCCGTCCACCAACTGCGCCATGTCCTTGTCGCCGGTGGAAATCACCACCGGACGGTCGGCGGCCGCGCTGCTGCGGGCCAGGGTGCCGATCACGTCGTCCGCTTCCACGCCTTCGACGCACAGCAGCGGGAAGCCCAGGGCGATCACGCTCTGGTGCAACGGCTCGATCTGCACGCGCATGTCATCGGGCATGCTCGCGCGGTTGGCCTTGTATTCGGCGTACAGCTCATCGCGAAATGTCCCGCCCTTGGCGTCGAACACCACCGCGAACGGACTGTTCGGGTACTGTTTGCGCAGGCTTTTGAGCATGTTCAGCACGCCCTTGACCGCGCCGGTAGGCAGGCCTTTGGAAGTGGTGAGCGGCGGGAGCGCGTGAAAGGCGCGGTACAGGTAAGAAGAACCGTCCACCAGGACGAGGGGGGCTTGGCTCATGAGCAGGATCAACCTTTTCGGCGGGTCAGGCGCTAGAATAGCCGGACCAATGACGACAAAGGGACAAGGTTATCATGCGTACAGTAAATCGCTTGTTGTTGACCGGCTTGATTGCATTCCTTCCGCTGGCCGCCATGGCAGCCGACGGGGCGCCTTCGGCAGATCCGGAGGTCACCATTCGCACGGAAGGCGACAAGACCATCCAGGAATACCGCCAAAATGGCTTCCTGTACGCAATCAAGGTAACTCAGAAAGGCTTTCCGCCTTACTTCCTGGTGCGCGCGGACGGAACCGATGCGAACTTCATCCGCTCTGACCAGCCGGATATGCTGATCCCGTCATGGAAGATTTTCGAATGGAAATGATTTCTTAACTTTAATCGGCGCTGCTCCCCGCAGCGCCCGTAACGGCAGTTTTAACCATGTCTGTGTTCACCCCCCTGGCTCGGCCCGAGCTGGAAACCTTTCTTGCCCCTTACGGGCTCGGCCGCCTGCTTGATTTCCAGGGGATTGCCGCTGGTAGTGAAAACACCAATTTCTTCATCAGCCTGGAACAGGGCGAATTTGTCCTGACCCTGGTCGAGCGCGGCCCCGTGCAGGAAATGCCGTTCTTCATCGAACTGCTGGACGTGCTCCACGACGCCGACCTGCCAGTGCCTTACGCCCTGCGTACCACCGACGGCGTGGCCTTGCGCGAGTTGGCGGGCAAACCGGCGCTGTTGCAACCGCGCCTGGCGGGCAAGCACATCAAGGACGCCAACGCCCAGCATTGCGTGCAAGTGGGCGAATTGCTCGGTCACCTGCACTTGGCCACCCAAGGCGACAAGGTGCTGGAACGCAAGACCGATCGCGGGCTGGACTGGATGCTCAGCGAAGGCGCGCAACTGATTTCACACCTCGACGCGGAACAACAACGCCTGCTGCAAGCTGCGCTGGATGAGATCGAGGCGCACAAGATGCAGATCCTCGCGCTGCCCCGGGCGAATATCCACGCCGACCTGTTCCGCGACAACGCGATGTTCGAAGGTACGCACCTGACCGGGCTGATCGACTTCTACAACGCCTGCTCGGGGCCGATGCTGTACGACGTGGCGATCGCCCTGAACGACTGGTGCTCGGACGCCGACGGCGTGATCGACGGCCAGCGGGCACGGGCATTGTTGGGGGCTTATGCGGGCTTGCGACCGTTCACTGCCAAGGAAGCAGAGCTGTGGCCGACCATGCTGCGTGTGGCCTGTGTGCGGTTCTGGCTGTCACGCCTGATTGCGGCCGAATCGTTCGCCGGCCAGGACGTGCTGATTCACGACCCGCGAGAGTTTCAGGTGCGCCTGGCGCAACGCCAGCAGGTCAAGACCCCGCTGCCGTTCGCCCTCTAAAGATCGTACACGGTCAAAAAAAGTGGGAGCGGGCTTGCTCGCGAAGGCGGTGGATCAGTCAATGCATCTGCTGCCTGACACTCCGCCTTCGCGAGCAAGCCCGCTCCCACATTTGATCTTCGCTGAGCCTTACAGGGATTCCAGGCACCCAGCCAGGTCATTCCCCAGCTTCTCCAGCACCTGCTCATACCCCTGGGCGGAGGCCGGCGTGTAACCGCCCAACGCATCCAGCTCGGCCAGCTTCACCGGCAAACCCGCCACCAGCGTTTCCGCCAGGCGAGGGCGCAATGGCGGCTCGCTGAACACACACGTCTTGCCCACTTCCTGCAAACGCGTGCGCATCGCCGCCACGTGCTGGGCGCCAGGCTGTACTTCTGCGGCCACGCTGAATACGCCCGTATGCTTGAGGCCGTAGGCATCTTCGAAGTAATCGAACGCTTCATGGAACACGAAGTAAGGCTTGCCGGCGACGTCCGCCATGCGTGCTTTCAAGCGCGCATCCAGCGCATCCATACGGCCATCAAAGGCCTTCACGTTGCTCTGGTAACGCTCGGCGTTGGCCGGGTCGGCAGTGCTGAGGTCCGCCGCCATGCGGTTGGCGATCACCCGAGCGTTGACCGTCGACAGCCACAAATGCGCATCCAGGCTGCCTGGGCGATGATCGTGATCATGTTCGTCAGCCTCTTCAGCATGGGAGTGGCTATCTTCGGCGAACCGGCGCAATTTCATTCCGGGAAGGTCCTGCACGGCCACCGTCGGCAAGCTGCGGCCTTTCAAGACGCGCGGCAGGAAGCTTTCCATGTCCGGGCCGATCCAATACAGCAGGTCCACCGACTGCACGCGCCGTACGTCGGAAGGACGCAACGCATAGTTATGGGGCGAAGCGCCCGGCGGCAGCAATACCTCGGGAATCGCCACGCCATCCTGCACGGCGGCGGCAATCAGCTGTAACGGTTTGATGCTGGTCAACACCCGAACCTCCGCCTGAGCGGCACCGGCAAGCAGCAAACTGGTGACAAATACGACAAAAACGGGAAAAAGTCTGGACACGATGACCACTCAAGGAGGCAGGAACAGGTAACATAATAACGTCTCTCACAAATATCTGTCGCCGCTCATGCCTAAAACACCGCTTGCCAGCCGTCCCCACGACCACTCTCACTGCGTGCACACCGCGCTGTCAGAGGCCGACGCCTTGTGCGCGCGCCAAGGGCTGCGCCTGACCGCCCTGCGTCGCCGGGTGCTGGAGCTGGTGTGGCAAAGCCATAAGCCACTGGGTGCCTACGACATCCTCGGCGTACTCAGCGAGCAGGATGGCCGCCGCGCCGCGCCGCCCACGGTGTACCGCGCGCTGGACTTCCTGCTGGACAACGGCCTGGTGCATCGCATCTCGTCGCTCAACGCCTTTGTCGGCTGCAACCACCCGGAACACGCGCACCAGGGCCAGTTCCTGATTTGCCGCGAATGCCACGCCGCCATCGAGCTTGAGCAAAAAAGCATCAGCGACAGCATCATCAAGAGCGCCGGCGACGTCGGCTTCAAGGTCGAAGGGCAAACCGTCGAAGTCGTCGGTGTGTGCTCGGGCTGCCAGGGGGCTTGATGAGCACTGCGTTAATCCGCCTGGAGCAAGTCGGGGTCACGTTCGCCGGGCAAAACGTGCTGGACAACATCGCCCTGAGCGTCGAGCCGGGGCAGATCGTCACGCTGATCGGCCCCAACGGCGCCGGCAAGACCACCTTGGTGCGCGCCGTGCTCGGGCTGCTCAAACCCGACAGCGGCAGCGTTTGGCGCAAGCCTAAATTGCGAGTGGGCTACATGCCGCAAAAGCTGCATGTGGACCCGACCCTGCCCCTGTCAGTACTGCGCTTCCTGCGCCTGGTGCCCGGCGTAGACCGCGCCCGCGCGCAGTCCGCCCTTAAGGAAGTCGGCGCCGAACAGGTGATCGACAGCCCGGTGCAAAGCATCTCCGGCGGCGAAATGCAGCGTGTGCTGCTGGCCCGCGCCCTGCTGCGCGAACCGGAACTGCTGGTACTCGATGAACCCGTGCAAGGCGTCGACGTGGCCGGCCAGGCCGAGCTGTACAGCCTGATTACCCGCCTGCGGGACCGCCATGGCTGCGGCGTGCTGATGGTCTCCCACGATTTACATCTGGTGATGAGCACCACCGACCAGGTGGTGTGCCTCAATCGCCACGTGTGCTGCTCCGGCCACCCGGAACAGGTCAGCGGCGACCCGGCTTTCGTCGAGCTGTTCGGCAAGAACGCCCAGAGCCTGGCGATCTATCACCACCATCACGACCACGCCCATGACCTGCATGGCGCTGTTGTCTCTGACCCCGCCACACCCCATACCCACGTTCATGGAGATAGCTGCAAGCATGGCTGATTTTCTGCTCTACGCCCTGCTGGCAGGCTTGGCTCTGGCGCTGGTGGCGGGCCCACTGGGCTCGTTCGTGGTCTGGCGGCGCATGGCCTATTTTGGCGACACCTTGTCCCACGCTGCGCTGCTGGGCGTGGCCATGGGTTTCCTGCTGGATGTGAGCCCAACCATTGCCGTCACCGTCGGCTGCCTGCTGCTGGCGGTGCTGCTGGTGACCCTGCAACAGCGCCAGCCGCTGGCTTCCGATACGCTGCTGGGCATCCTGGCCCCAAGCACCTTGTCCCTGGGCCTGGTGGTGCTGAGCTTCATGCATGAAGTGCGCATCGACCTGATGGCCTACCTGTTCGGCGACCTGCTGGCCATCAGCCCCACCGACCTGGCATGGATCCTCGGCGGCAGCGCGGCAGTGCTGGTGCTGCTGGTGACCTTGTGGCGCCCACTGCTGGCGATCACCGTCCACGAAGAACTCGCCACTGTCGAAGGCTTGCCCGTGGCCGCGCTGCGCATGACCCTGATGCTGCTGATCGCCGTGGTGATTGCTGTCGCGATGAAGATTGTCGGCGTATTGTTGATCACATCACTGCTGATCATCCCGGCGGCGGCGGCCCAGCGTCACGCCCGTTCGCCGGAGCAAATGGCGGTCGGCGCCAGCCTGTTGGGGATGCTTGCAGTGTGCGGTGGCCTGGCGCTGTCCTGGTTCAAGGACACCCCGGCCGGCCCGTCGATTGTGGTCACGGCGGCCGCCCTGTTTCTGCTGAGTTTTGTCCTGCCCCGTCGTGGGGTGTAGACTTGCTCGCTTTTTGCGCAATTAGAGAGTCGCAGGAATGAAGCTGTTCAACGCCCGTTATCTGCTCCTTGCCGCATTTTCCTTGCTGCTGGGCGCCTGCCAAAGCACCCCGCCCGCCGCCCCCCAGGCGCCGGACGCACGCGCTGCGGCCATCGCACAGCTGGAGCAAAACCTCGCCAGCAGTGAACTGGCCACCGCCGAAGACGAGCTGGCCGCCTTGCAGGCCCAGTCGCCCAACGACCCGGCGCTGGAGCCTTATCAGCGCCAACTGGCCGAAGCCTATTTGCAGCGCAGCCAGATCGTCCTGCAAAAAGGTGACGTCAACGCAGCTGCCACGGCCCTGAGCCGCGCTCGGGCATTGATGCCCAAGGCGCCGGCGCTGACCGGCGGCGTCAACAGCGCGATTGCCCACGCCCGTAAAGTCGAGCTGGACAAAGCCGAGGCCGCCTTGAAAGCCGCTGAGGCCAAGCCACCGGCCAAGGTCATCGACCCGGCAGCGCCAAGCACCACGGTTGCGCTGAACCTCACCGATATTGAGGCACTGCGCCATCAACTCGATGAGATCGCCACCGATGTGGTGAATTACCAGTGCGATGTGAGCATCCAGGCACCGCGCACCGAAGATTACCCATGGCTGGCCACGCTGCTGACCAAACGGGTGAAGCGCATCGATTCGGGGTATGACCTGAAGATTCACCGGCAGATCCTGAAGAAGGTCCCGGCGCAGGTTGTACTGATTCCGCGTAAGACTGAATAAAGCATCGCAGGCAAGCCAGCTCCCACACTTGAATGTATTCACAATTCAAAATGTGGGAGCTGGCTTGCCTGCGATAGCGGTCTAACAAACAACCAATAGCTTAAGCCGGAACAGCTTTAGCCTTCGGCTCCCGCTCCCAGACCCGATGCTGGGCAATCGCTGCAAAGAACGCCTTCAACGCCTTCGCATCACCGCCCACTATCAGCCCCGCATCTGCCTCAAGCTTCAGCACATCCAGCAGCTGCTTCGCCTCACCGGCCAGGGCAATTGCTTTCAAGTGCTTGTACGCCTCCAGCAGGTAATGCAATGCAACGCCGTCGCCACTCAGTGCCTGAACCGACTTGGCACCACCCGGCACAAACACCGCATCGAACGCTACCGAAGGCAAGCCTTCCATTGACGCATCCACCGGCAGGCTCTTGCCCTCCGCCGTCATCACCGGTGCCGATGTCGGCCCGAGCAGCTTCGCATGCGCACCCTCGGCTTCCAGCGCCTTCTTCAAGGCGTCAATCGCCGCACCATCAACGCCGTTCGCCGCCAGGATCGCGACCTTGCGGGTCTTGATATCACCCGACAGCAAGTTGGCCTGGCTCAACGCTGGCGAACGTTCCGGAGACGTCTTGCGCTCCGGCACCGTGCCTTTCTTCGGCGCCGGCAAGCCCAGGTTCTGCGCCACGCGCTTGGCCAGTTCGAGGTCGATGTTGGCGAGGATCTCGTTCACCTGCCGGGCCCGGATGAATTCACGCTCCACCTTGCCCAGCTCGAAGCTATAGGCCGCGATGATGTGCTCTTGCTCGTGCTTGCTCATGCTGCGGAAAAACAAGCGCGCCTGGGAGAAGTGATCACCGAACGACTCGCTGCGCGCGCGGATCTTGTGGGCGTCGATTCGCTCCGGATAGGTCTCAAAACCACCGTCCTGCGCCGCAGGCGGAGTTTCTTTCGGCCAGCCGCCATCAATGGAGTTCGGCTCGTAGGACGCGCGCCCCTTGTCGATGGTGGTGCGGTGCATGGCATCACGCTGGCCGTTATGGAACGGCGCGACCGGACGGTTGATCGGCAACTCGTGAAAGTTCGGGCCGCCGAGTCGGCTGATCTGCGTGTCGGTGTAGGAAAACAGGCGGCCTTGCAGCAGCGGGTCATTGGAGAAGTCGATACCCGGCACGATATGCCCCGGGCAGAACGCCACTTGCTCGGTCTCGGCAAAGTAGTTGTCCGGGTTGCGGTTGAGCACCATCTTGCCCAGCGGCGTGATGGGCACCAGCTCTTCGGGGATCAACTTGGTCGGGTCGAGAATATCGAAGTCGAACTTATGCTCGTCTTCTTCGGCGATGATCTGCACGCCCAATTCCCACTCCGGGTAATCGCCACTTTCAATGGATTCCCACAGGTCACGACGGTGGAAGTCCGTGTCTTTGCCCGCCAGCTTCTGCGCCTCGTCCCACACCAGGGAACAGGTGCCGACGGTAGGACGCCAGTGGAATTTGACGAAGTTGGATTTACCCTCGGCATTCACCAGGCGGAAGGTGTGTACACCAAACCCCTGCATGGTCCGTAGGCTTTTTGGAATGGCCCGGTCAGACATGGCCCAAATCACCATGTGCGCCGACTCCGGCTGCAGCGAGACAAAATCCCAGAACGTATCGTGGGCCGAGCCGCCGGTAGGAATCTCGTTGTGGGGCTCAGGTTTTACCGCATGCACGAAGTCAGGAAACTTGATCGCGTCCTGAATGAAAAATACCGGCATGTTGTTGCCCACCAGGTCGAAGTTGCCCTCGTCGGTGAAGAACTTCACGGCAAAACCACGCACGTCACGCACGGTATCACCCGAACCACGAGGGCCCTGCACCGTGGAGAAACGCGCAAAGACCGGGGTTTTATGCGCAGGGTTACGCAGGAACCCGGCCTTGGTCAGCGCCGAATGGTTTTCATAGGTCTGGAAATAACCATGGGCACCGGTACCCCGGGCATGGACGATACGCTCCGGGATGCGCTCATGGTCAAAGTGCGTGATTTTTTCACGCATGATGAAATCTTCCAGCAGCGAAGGCCCGCGGGAACCGACCTTCAAGCTGTTCTGGTTATCGGAAACCTTCACGCCCTGGTTGGTACGCAGCGCCTGGCCGGTAGCGTCAGAACGAAATGTTTCCAGGCTTTGCAGCTTGGCGTTGGTATTGCCACGGTCCAGAGTGTCGGTACCCGCAAGTTCGCTCTTGGGCGGGGTAACTGGCTTTTTAGTACTCATCAGACAAAAACTCCTCGTTTGCGTAGGCCAGAGCGATCCCCGGCTCTTCTTGAGCAAAACCCCAGGCACGGCACCTGGGAATTTCGAGTTGCTTAAGTAGTGACTGGCACGGTTTTGTACCGTTCCTTTTTTATGACCTTTGATCGCGTTATTGCCAAATCGCTGGTCGGATGAGAAATAAATGCTAAGAAACGCTATACGGACAGGCTAAAATGCGCGCCCGGCTAACCGCTGATCCCTTTTTAATGCGCCCCACAAGGTTCGCTACGTGATCGAGTTTCATAACGTCCATAAAACCTACCGGGTCGCCGGTAAGGATATCCCCGCACTGCATCCCACCAACCTGCGCGTCGAAAATGGCCAGGTGTTTGGTCTGATCGGCCATTCCGGTGCGGGAAAAAGTACTTTGCTGCGCCTGATCAATCGCCTGGAAGAACCCAGCGGCGGCCAGATCAAGGTCGATGACGAGGAAGTCACGGCCCTGGACGCCAACGGCCTGCGCCGTTTCCGGCAACAGGTCGGGATGATCTTCCAGCACTTCAACCTGCTGGCCTCCAAGACCGTCGCCGACAACGTGGCACTTCCACTGACCCTCGCGGGCGAGCTTTCCCGCAAGGAGATCGACCTGCGCGTGGCCGAACTGCTGGCCCGGGTCGGCCTGTCCGACCACGCCAAGAAGTACCCGGCGCAGCTGTCCGGCGGCCAGAAGCAACGCGTCGGCATCGCCCGCGCCCTGGCCACCAAGCCGAAAATCCTGCTGTGCGACGAAGCCACCAGTGCCCTCGACCCGCAGACCACCGCCTCGGTGCTGCAACTGCTCGCCGAGATCAACCGCGAGCTGAAGCTGACCATCGTGCTGATCACCCATGAAATGGACGTGATCCGCCGGGTCTGCGACCACGTGGCCGTGATGGACGCCGGCGTGATTGTTGAGCAAGGCACCGTCGCCGACGTGTTCCTGCACCCCAAGCACCCGACCACCAAGCGTTTCGTGCAGGAGTCCGAGCAGGTTGACGAAGGCGAGCAGCGTGATGACTTCGCCCACGTACCGGGCCGCATCGTGCGCCTGACGTTCCAGGGCGAAGCGACCTACGCACCGCTGCTGGGTACCGTCGCCCGCGACACGGGTGTGGACTACAGCATCCTCGCCGGCCGTATCGACCGCATTAAAGACATTCCCTACGGGCAACTGACCCTCGCCGTCACCGGCGGTGACATGGAGGCCGCCTTCGCCGCCTTCACCGCCGCAGACGTCCACATGGAGGTGCTGCGCTAATGGAAATCCTGTTGAGCTTTTTCTCGAATATCGACTGGTCGGAAATCCTGCTGGCCACCGGCGACACCATGACCATGCTGTTCGGCTCGCTGCTGTTCACCGTGTTGCTGGGCCTGCCACTGGGCGTGCTGCTGTTCCTGTGCAGCCCGCGCCAGCTGTTCGAACAAAAAGGCCTGTACGCGATGCTGTCACTGATCGTGAACATCCTGCGTTCGCTGCCGTTCATTATCCTGCTGATCGTGATGATTCCGTTCACGGTGCTGATCACCGGCACCTCCCTGGGGGTTGCCGGTGCGATTCCGCCGCTGGTGGTGGGTGCCACGCCGTTCTTTGCGCGCCTGGTGGAAACCGCGTTGCGTGAAGTGGACCGCGGGATTATCGAAGCGACCCAGGCCATGGGCGCCACTACCCGGCAGATCATCACCAACGCCTTGCTGCCGGAAGCCCGCCCCGGCATCTTCGCGGCGATTACGGTGACGGCGATTACACTGGTTTCCTACACGGCGATGGCCGGTGTGGTAGGTGCCGGTGGTTTGGGTGATCTGGCGATCCGTTTCGGTTATCAGCGCTTCCAGACCGATGTGATGGTGGTCACCGTGGTGCTGCTGCTGATCCTGGTACAAATTCTGCAAACCGTCGGCGACAAGCTGGTGGTGCACTTTTCTCGAAAATAACGGCTATTGCCGGCGCGAAGCCGGCCAATACCCGAACAAGGAGCTTGTTGGATGAAAAAACTACTGGTTGCTTTCGCCGCCGTTGCCGCGTTCTCCGCCCACGCCGCCGAAACCCTGACCGTGGCCGCGTCTCCGGTGCCCCACGCTGAAATCCTCGAATTCGTGAAGCCAGCCCTGGCCAAGGAAGGCGTGGACCTGCAGGTCAAAGTCTTCACCGACTACGTCCAGCCAAACGTACAGGTGGCCGAAAAACGCCTGGACGCCAACTTCTTCCAGCATCAGCCGTACCTGGATGAATTCAACAAAGCCAAGGGCACTCACCTGGTGAGCGTCGGCGCTGTGCACCTGGAGCCTCTGGGCGCCTACTCCAGCAAGTACAAGAAGCTGGAAGACCTGCCAAGCGGCGCCAACGTCGTGATCCCGAACGACGCTACCAACGGCGGCCGCGCGCTGTTGCTGCTGGCCAAGCACAACCTGATCACCCTGAAAGACCCGACCAACATCCTGTCGACCATCAAGGACATCACCGGCAACCCGAAAGACCTGAAGTTCCGCGAACTGGAAGCCGCCACCCTGCCGCGCGTGCTGACCCAGGTCGACCTGGCGCTGATCAACACCAACTACGCCCTGGAAGCCAAGCTGGACCCCTCCAAGGACGCACTGGTGATCGAAGGCAACGACTCGCCTTACGTGAACATTCTGGTGACCCGCGAAGACAATAAGGATTCGGATGCGGTGAAGAAGCTGGTAGCAGCCCTGCACACACCCGAAGTGAAAGCGTTCATTCTTGAGAAGTACAAAGGCGCGATCCTGCCAGCGTTCTGATCCAAAGCTGAAAACCCGATCTCCCAAACACTGGAGATCAAATGTGGGAGCTGGCTTGCCTGCGATGGCATCGCTGCGGTGTATCAGTAACACCGCGCCGCCTGTATCGCAGGCAAGCCAGCTCCCACACTTTTAAGCGCTACACGCCCGGCAACACCTTGGGCATATCCCGCAGCCGGATCCACGGCTCATTGCGCCACTGCAACACACTCAAACTTGCCGTCGACCAGGCCAACCAACTCAGGGCCGGGCCTTCGCTTGCCTGCTGTTTACCCTGCAGGGCGGGCACCACTTCATGGGTCAGCCATTGGCGCAGGGCGCGGTTTTCAGGGCAGTAGTGATAGATCAACATCGCGTACACGCCTGATTCGCTGAGCATCAGGGTGGGTGCAGCGTGGCCGTGAGTGGTCGCCTGTAAGGTTTGTTGTTGGTCAGGATCGAGCTTGCGCAGCAAGGCTTCGTTGAGATGCAGGCCCATCAGATGGCCAATGTCGCGGGCGCTGAACCAGGCTTGGGCGTCGATGAGGATGGCGTGCAGTTGCTGGTGATGGCGGGTGAAGACTTCGGGGGTGCAGGGTGGGTCGGGGGTGAGTACTTTCATGGTCTGACTCCTAACGTATTGAGGGGCCGCCAAGCACTACTTCCACGTAATGGGTGGGGCTGTACGCAGGTGTGGAAGACCGGGACGTTAGGCACCCGGCGCGCTCGAAAGCGCCCCGCGCACAACCACCATAAAACACAGACGATAAAAAGCGCCTGACTCTAGGTGGCGCTTTGTGCGCCTAACGATATAAGGGCTTCCACACCCTGTCACTGAATTTGCAGCGACAGGGCAAAGACTAGTCAGTCGACGCACGCCGAACAAGTTCGCGCCGACCGCTACACGTTGCGGGAAAAGTCCGACGACACACATTCATGCGCTGTGCACATAACCCTGTGGGAGCTGGCTTGCCTGCGATGGCATCGCTGCGGTGTATCAGTAACACCGCGCCGCCTGTATCGCAGGCAAGCCAGCTCCCACATTTGATTTGTGTCACTCAGGGAATTGTCGGCAGGCTTATTTACGCTGCAACAACCCGGGGAACTGCGCCACCAGCTTCTGGTTGTTCAACGGCGCGCGGATAAACCCGCGTTGCGTCCCATCCGGCCCGATCAGCGCCAGGTTACCGCTGTGGTCGACGGTGTAGTTGGGCTTGCTGGTGTCCGCCGGAATGAACGGAATACTGACCGCGTTCGAAACCTTCTGCACATCCTCCACATTCGCGCCGGTCAGGCCTTCGAACTGCGGATCAAAGTAGCCGAGGTACTGCTTGAGCTGCGCCGGCGTATCGCGGTTCGGGTCAACGCTGACCAGGATCACCTGCAACTTATCCACCACGTCTTTAGGCAGTTCGCTCTTGATCTGGCGCAGTTGGGCGAGGGTGGTCGGACAGATGTCCGGGCAGAAGGTGTAACCGAAGAACAACACGCTCCACTTGCCTTTCAGCTCGTTGACCACCACCGGCTGGCCGTCCTGGTTGGTCATGGTCACCGGCGGCAACTGGCGGCTTTGCGGCAGCAGGATGATGCCCGCATCGATCAAGGCAGTGGGGTCGCCCTGGCCTTTGCCACTCAGGACTTTGTTGACGGTCAGGCCCATGATCAACGCGACAATGGCCACCAGAATGAAGACAGTTTTTTGAGTTCGAGTCATAGGTTCAACAATAGGTAATGGTCTACGAGCAGGGCGATAAACAGCGCGAACAGGTACCCGATAGAGTACTTGAAGGTGTTGATCGCCGCGTGCGGCCGACTGCCACGGTACAGCACCCAGGCCCATTGCAGAAAGCGCCCGCCCAGAACCAGCGCGCACACCAGGTACAGCACGCCGCTCATGTGGATGACATACGGCATCAGGCTGACCGCCAACAGGGCGAAGGTGTAGAGCAGGATATGCACCTTGGTGTAGTGCTCGCCGTGGGTCACCGGCAGCATCGGGATGTCGGCCTTGGCGTATTCCTCCTTGCGGTGAATCGCCAGGGCCCAGAAGTGCGGCGGGGTCCAGGCGAAGATGATGAGCACCAGCAGCAGCGGCTCGGCGCTGACGTGGCCAGTGACGGCAACCCAACCCAGCAACGGCGGCGCGGCGCCGGCCAGGCCGCCGATGACGATGTTCTGCGGCGTCGCACGTTTGAGGAAACCGGTGTAGATCACCGCGTAGCCCAACAGCGAGGCCAGGGTCAGCCAGGCGGCCAGTGGATTGGTAAACGCCAGCAACAGCGCCAGCCCGGCAACCGCCAGCACCAGCGCAAAAACAAGCGCCGCCACAGGCGATACGCGCCCTTCCGCCAGCGGACGTTTATGGGTACGCGCCATCAGCGCATCGATGCGCCGATCCACCACATGGTTCACCGCCGCCGCACCGCCGGCACACAGGGCGATCCCCAGGTTGCCGAAAATCAGCACCGGCCAAGGCACCCCGGCGCGGGTGGCGAGGAACATGCCCACCAGCGAGGTGATGAGCATCAGCACCACCACTTTGGGCTTGGTCAGCTCCAGGTAGTCACGCCAGATCGCCTGGCTATGACGCTCGCCGATCAAGGTCGCCATGGCATCTCTCCTTTTAGGGTCATGAGGCCCGACACGTGTTTACGCGGGCTGAAGCGCCAGCCGAACGGCAACTGATGTCGCACTCGAACCAGGCTGGTGCGGGCGTGGTAATTGACCAGCACCAGCGTCAGCAGCAACGCCGCGCCGCCGGCGTTATGCGCGACCGCAACCGGCAGCGGCAGGTGGAAGTACACGTTGCTCAGGCCCAGGCAGATTTGCGCCGCCAGGGCGATCAGCAACAGGCCGGCCAAGCGGGTCATGCCGACCACCTTGAGCTGCCAGGCCAGGCCCAGCAGCACGACGGTGACCAGCAGCGCGCCAATCCGATGGGTCAGGTGAATCGCCGTGCGTGCATCACTGTCCAGTTGCCCGCCGAGGTAATTGGGGCCGATATGCTGGGTCAGGTGAAAGCCATTGGCGAAATCCGCCGCCGGCCACCACTGCCCGTGACAAGTCGGCAGGTCGATACAGGCTACGGCCGCGTAGTTGGAACTGACCCATCCACCCAGGGCAATCTGGCCGATCACCAGCACCAGGCCAGCCGTCGCCCAATACTGCAAACGCCTGGGCACGATCAGCGCCGGCAATACACCGGACAGCCGCAGTGTCAGCAAAAACAGCAGGCTCAACGTCGCAAACCCACCCAATAAATGCCCGGTAACCACTTGCGGCCAGAGCTTCAGCGTCACCGTCCACATGCCAAACGCCGCCTGGGCAAACACTACAGCCAACAGGAACAACGGCAACTTCAACGGCTGCCCCGGATGATGACGATGGGTCCAGGCCCGCGCCGCCAGCAGCACGATCAACAGCCCCAGGGTGCCGGCAAAGTAACGATGGGTCATCTCGTTCCAACCCTTGTCCGCCTCCACCGGTGTGTCCGGGTAATGCAGTTCGGCATGGGCCAGCTGGGCTTCGCTTTTCGGCACGCTGATAAAGCCATAACAGCCCGGCCAATCCGGGCAACCAAGGCCCGCGTGGGTCAGCCGGGTATAGGCCCCCAGCAGCACCACGATCAGGGCCAGCAGGGTGGCAAACAGCGCGAGGCGAAATCCAGGTTTGGCCATGACGGTGTCCTTATCCGATGTTCGACAGTTTCAGCAGCAGGCGCAGATCGTTGAGCAAGTCCTTGCCCTTGACCCGAGCGTCGTAGCGCAGCACCAGGTTGCCGTGGGGGTCGACGATCCACAGCTGGGCATCGCCAGTGCCTCGGGCGGCAGCGTCTTTATTGAAGGTCGAGAGGTCGAGGGAATAGCGCTGCAGTTGCGGGTATTCGGCCTTGAGCTTGGCGTCGTAGTCAGTGCTTACCGGCTGTGCGCTGGCCAGGGCGTGGCTGGCGCGAGAGGCATCGCGGCCCAGGCCGATCTGGAGTTGGCGTGCGAGGTACACCAGCTGCTGGCAATCGGCAGTGCAGGCGGCGGGCGCAGTGACCAGCAGTTGCCAGCGGTCTTCGTCGGCCTGCACGCCAATGTCGGCACGGGTCTGGCCATTGCCGATCATCTCACCGTGGTAGCTGCGGCTGTCCGGCACCCAGAACTGCAACTTGTACATGAAGGTGGCGAGCACCATCGGGCCGATCACCATCAGCAAAATCAGGATCAGTTGCCAGCGCCCCTTGCGCCGGTTGGGCGCTGCTGGCGCGTCAGACATGTTGAGTGGATTCATGGCCGCTCCCATGGCGCTTCTCCTTTGTGTTGTGCCATCCGAGGTAGAGGTAAAGACCGAACAGCGCCACTGCCATGGCGAACCACTGCACGGCATAGCCCAGGTGCTTTTCCGGGCCCATGGCGACCACGGGCCAGTTGGTCTCGTAAGTGCCGGGGCCCGCTTCAGCCCGCACTTCATAGGCGAATCCGCTGCGGCCCAACTCTTTCCAAAGCGCTTCGGGATGCAGTGCAGTCAGCAATCGCGGCCACTGTGCGCCCGCCGGATCGGCGTGCAGCTGGAAGGTCTCGCCGGGCGCCACATAGACCCAGGCGTCGAGATTCAGCAGTTGCTCGGGGGTGGTGAAAACCGGCGGTGTGCGACGGTCTGGCCAGGGCAACCAGCCGCGATTGAGCAGCAGCCACTGACCGCTGGCCTGATCATGGAAAGGCTGCAAAAGCTCCACACCAACCTTGCCATCACGAAAGCGGTTATCCAGCAGCACGCTGTGCTCGACGTCGAATTGCCCGCGCAAGTGCACGCGACGGAACGCCGGATCTTCGGTGGCCTGTAATTGCGTACTGCTCATGGGCTCGGCGGCGCGGCGCGCGGCGTAGGTTTCCAGCAGCGCCTGTTTTTCCTGGCCGCGGGACAGCTGCCAGAATCCGAGAAATACCAGCAACGGCAGCAGCACGAGCACCACCAGCGTCGGCGCAATACCGGGGCGAAAGGGTTTCATGGCATTGCCGCAGAGGTCGGTGCTGCGCTGGCTATACTGAATCTCATTGCTCGCCCCCTCCAAAAAAGACCCCCGGAGCCCACCATGCTCAAAGCAGCCATTGCCCTGATGCTGATTGCTACCGTCGTGAGCCTGTTCAGTGGCTTGTTCTTCCTGGTCAAGGACGAGGGCAACTCCAATCGCCTCGTCACTGCCTTGACCGTGCGTGTGGTGCTGGCCGTGATCACCCTGGGGTTGATCACCTGGGGTTTCTTCAGCGGCCAGCTGGTGTCTCAAGCGCCTTGGTGAACGACCTCAAAGCACGTAAACGAAGAAAAACAGCCCGATCCACACCACGTCCACAAAGTGCCAATACCAACTGGCCGCCTCGAACCCGAACTGGTGCTCGTTGTTGAAATGCCCCTTCAGGATGCGCATCAGCATCACAAACAAAATGATGGTGCCGATGGTCACGTGGGCGCCGTGGAAGCCGGTGAGCATGAAGAAGGTCGCGCCGTATACGCCGGAACCGAGGGTCAGGCCCAGCTCCTTATAGGCATGGATGTATTCCTCGGCCTGGAACCCGAGAAATGCCCAACCCAGCAGTACGGTGATCGCCAGCCAGATCTTCAGCGCGCCGCGATGGCCCTTGCGCAAAGCGTGGTGGGCGATGGTGATGGTTACGCTGGAGCTGACCAGCAAGATCGTGTTGATCAGCGGCAAGCCCCAGGGGCTGATGGTGCCTTTGGGCGCCGGAAACAGTTTCGGGTCAGGATTGTTCAGCAGCGGCCAGGCAAATTCGAAGTTCGGCCACAGCATGTGCGCGATGCCCTTATGGCCTTCGCCCGCCAGCCACGGCGCCGACATATGCCGCACATAAAACAGTGCGCCGAAGAACGCGATGAAGAACATCACCTCGGAGAAGATGAACCAGGTCATGCCCCAGCGAAAGGAGCGGTCCATCTGCGAACTGTACAAACCGGCGCGGCTTTCCTTGATCACCGCGCCGAACCAGCCAAACATCATGTAGGCCAACAGCAGGCCGCCGACGAAAAAGATCAGCGGGCCGTGGGATTCCGGGCGTGCGGCCTTCAGGTCGTTGAACCAGGTAGCCAATCCGAACACCGTAATCAGCATGCCCAACGTGGCAATTATTGGCCATTTGCTTTGCGCTGGTACGTAGTACGTATCATGAGTCGACATGTATTCGTTCTCCTAATCGAGCCCGCAAGCAACGCCTAGCCGCCGGTATGGACAGCCACGGGCGGTTGGCGCGCGGTGATATCGAACAGCGTGTACGCCAGGGTCAAATGCTTCACATCCTTGGGCATGGCGCGATCGACAATGAAGCGCACCGGCATTTCTATGCGCTGACCTGGCTGTAGCACTTGCTGGGTGAAGCAAAAACACTCGGTCTTGTGGAAGTACATCGCCGCCTCGGCGGGCGAAATGCTCGGCACCGCCTGGGCGGTCATCGGCTTGTCAGTGGGGTTGTAGGCCACGAACAGCATCTCGGTGACCGCGCCGGGATTAACCACCACCTCGTCGGCCTTGGAGTGGAATTCCCAGACCATGTCGATGGCATTGGTGGACAGGAACTGCACCCGCACCTGGCGCGTCGGGTCCACCACCTGCTCGCCTTCATACTGCCCGGCGGTCTTGCCGTTGATGCCGAACGCCTTGCACATCACGTCGTAGATCGGCACCAGGGCAAAGCCGAAGGCGAACATTGCCACCACCAGGATCAGCAGCCGTGTGACCAGGCGCTTGATAGGCACGGACTCAAGCATGGCGGCCACCTACGAATGAATGCTCTGTGAATGGCCTTTCTGTGGGAGCTGGCTTGCCTGCGATGCTGGCAACTCGGTCTTTCAGGTACACCGAGGTGATGCCATCGCAGGCAAGCCAGCTCCCACAGGATGGGGAGGTGTTCATTTGACCTCCGGCGGCGTGGTGAAGGTGTGGTACGGCGCAGGCGAAGGGATGCTCCACTCCAGCCCTTCGGCACCGTCCCACGGCTTGGCCGGCGCAGGCGGGCCGCCACGGATGCACTTGATGACGATGAACAGGAAGAAAATCTGCGTCGCACCAAAGGTGAAAGCGCCGATGGAGGAGACCATGTTGAAATCGGCGAACTGCAGGTTGTAGTCCGGCACCCGACGCGGCATGCCGGCAAGTCCTACGAAGTGCATCGGGAAGAACGCCATGTTCATCCCCACGAACGACAGCCAGAAGTGCAGCTTGCCCAGGGTTTCGTCGTACATGTGGCCGGTCCATTTCGGCAGCCAATAGTAGGCCGAAGCGAAGATCCCGAAGATCGCGCCGGGCACCAGTACGTAATGGAAGTGCGCCACCACAAAATAGGTGTCGTGGTACTGGAAGTCCGCCGGGGCGATCGCCAGCATCAGCCCGGAGAAACCGCCAATGGTGAACAAAATCACGAAGGCCACGGCGAACAGCATCGGCGTCTCGAAGGTCAGCGAGCCTTGCCACATGGTGCTGACCCAGTTGAACACTTTCACCCCGGTAGGCACCGCGATCAGCAGCGTGGCGTACATGAAGAACAGCTCGCCCACCAGCGGGATGCCCACCACGAACATGTGGTGCGCCCACACGATGAACGACAGGAACGCGATGCTCGCCGTGGCGTACACCATCGAGGTGTAACCGAACAGCGGCTTGCGCGAGAAGGTCGGGATGATCGAGCTGACGGCGCCAAAGGCCGGCAGGATCATGATGTACACCTCCGGGTGGCCGAAGAACCAGAACACATGCTGGAACAACACCGGGTCACCGCCACCGGCGGCACTGAAGAAGCTGGTGCCGAAATGGATATCCATCAACATCATGGTCACGCAACCCGCCAACACCGGCATCACCGCGATCAGCAGGAACGCGGTGATCAGCCAGGTCCAGACGAACAGCGGCATTTTCATCAGGGTCATGCCGGGGGCGCGCAGGTTGAGGATGGTGGCGATGACGTTGATCGCGCCCATGATCGAACTGATGCCCATCAGGTGGATGGCGAAGATGAAGAAGGTCACGCTTTCCGGCGCGTAGGTGGTGGAGAGCGGGGCGTAGAAGGTCCAGCCGAAGTTCGGCCCGCCGCCGGGCATGAACAGGGTGGACACCAGCATCAGGAACGCCGCCGGCAACAGCCAGAAACTGAAGTTGTTCATGCGCGGCAGGGCCATGTCGGGCGCGCCGATCATCAACGGGATCATCCAGTTGGCCAGGCCGACAAACGCCGGCATCACCGCGCCGAACACCATCACCAGGCCGTGCATGGTGGTCATCTGGTTGAAGAACGCCGGCTCGACGATCTGCAAGCCGGGCTGGAACAGCTCGGCGCGGATCACCATGGCGAACGAGCCACCGAGCAGGAACATGCAGAAGCTGAACCACAGGTACATGGTCCCGATGTCTTTGTGGTTGGTGGTCAGCACCCAGCGCATCAGGCCCTTGGCGGGGCCGTGAGCGTGCTCACCGGCATGACCGTGGTCATCGATCACAGCGCTCATGGCCTTTCTCCTGCGAACGAGTGGGCGGGACGGTTCAGGGAATACGCAATGAAGGAAGTCATTTGCTTTCCGCCTGTTTCAGAGCCAGCACATCTTTAGGCGTGACCATGTCGCCTTTGTTGTTGCCCCAGGCGTTACGCTCGTAGGTCACGACCGCTGCGATATCGACTTCCGACAGCTGCTTGCCGAACGCCGCCATGGCGGTGCCGGGCTTGCCGAAGTACACGCGGTGCAGGTGGTCTTCCTTGGGGCCCGTGGCAATCGGCGAGCCTTTGAGCGCCGGGAACATTGGCGGCAGGCCTTGGCCTTCAGCCTGGTGACAGGCCACGCAGGTGGTGTGGTAAATCTTGTCACCACGGGCCACCAGCTCGTCCAGGGTCCACTCCTTGGAGGTCAGCTCCTTGAGCTTGGCCGCCTCGGCTTTGCGCTCGCCAAGCCAAGTGTCATAGTCGGCCTGGGTCTTCACATCCACCACGATCGGCATGAAGCCATGGTCCTTGCCGCACAGCTCGGCGCACTGGCCACGGTAGATGCCGGGCTTCTCGATCCGGGTCCAGGCCTCGTTGATGAAGCCGGGAATCGCATCACGCTTGACCGCAAAGGCCGGCACCCACCAGGAGTGGATCACGTCGGCCGCGGTCACCAGAAAACGCACCTTGGCGCCCACCGGCAGCACCAGCGGCTGGTCCACCTCCAGCAGGTAATGCTCACCTTTGACGGCCTGGTTGTGGATCTGCTCGGCGGGCGTGGCCAGGTTGCTGAAAAACTCGACGTCCTGGCCCAGGTACTTGTAGTGCCACTTCCACTGGTAGCCGGTGATCTGGATATCGATATCCGATTCACTGGTGTCATACATGTTGATAAGGGTCTTGGTGGCTGGAATCGCCATCGCGATCAGAATCAACAAGGGCACCACGGTCCAGAGAATCTCAACCGTCGTACTCTCGTGAAATTTGGCCGCCACCTGGCCCGTGGAGCGCCGGTGAAGGATCATCGACCAGAACATCGCGCCAAACACGACAATGCCAATCGCCACACATATCCAGAAAATGGTCATGTGCAGGTCAAACACGGCGTGACTGACTTCAGTGGCCCCTGGCGCCATATTCGTGGTCCAGGCGGCTTGCGCCTGGCTGAATACTGACCACAACAGTAGGCCCATCCAAACATGTGGATGTCGCGTCATTGCGGGTTCCCCTTATCATTCTTGTTATCCCGCCGGTTTGCACCTGCGGCCAAGGGAGCGGCTTCCATACTGCTTACAACCGCCAAGCCTTGCCTGCTCATGCAGTCGGGCGTCATCAGCTAATTGCGTACAAAACCGAGTATAGACAGCGACCGCCACCCCGCAATGTCATCGGGCAAATGAACGAAAATGAGGAAACAGACCACACAACAAGACCGATGGCGCCCGTTATCCGACGAACGATGGCGATTTGATATAACGACAGTGCATAACCGTGAAATAATTATGACAAATGCGTCTTAGGCGCTCGTATAAACGAGCTACCTTATTCTCTCCCTATTTCCTACGCCTGCATCACTGGAGCTTTCATGAACACCGCCGCATTGCGCGAGCAGATTTCCCGTGCCCATCAACACGAATCCAGCACTGGCCAGCTTGCTCTGCAGCTGGAAGTCCAGTTGCCGCACCTGCACCCGGCGATTTCCCTGCCTGACGTCGACGCCAAGGGCGTGATGACACGTTTTGTCAGTGCCTACATCGACCAGGTCCCGGATCTGCTGGACGCAGCCAATGATGTTGCCCGCGAGGCCGGTATTGAAAGCCAGATCAAACCGGTGCTGAAAATCGCCGAGCATTTCTTCCTGCAACCGCCAGCGATCCTGGCCGGGCATGAAGGTTTGGACGGATTGCTGGATGAGGCTTATCTGGCTCATCGCCTGGTGGAGGAGGTCAACGATCTGTATATCAAGCACTTCGGCCAGCCGTTGATTCCGCTGGATACCACGGTGGCGAACGTGATTGCCCACCAATTGATCGGCGAGACCTTTGCCAACCAGTTGGACGAAGCCGTGCACCACGCCGTGGATGAGATGCTCAACGAAGAGAGCTTTGCCCTGGAGTCGGTCGAGACGTACCGCGACAAGCTCAAGAGCCCGGACACGGAAGCCGCGTGGAAGCGCTGGCCGTGCCTGTCGCGGCAGTTGGGTGTGGGCCTTGAGCTGGACCAGCCAGCCTGAATGTCCCGGCCTGCATAGATCAAATGTGGGAGCGGGCTTGCCCGCGATGCCGGTGTATCAGCCAATACATTTTTGACTGATCTATCGCCATCGCGGGCAAGCCCGGCTCCCACAGGGTTATATATAGTTCACACGGCAGCCGAACCTATCCCGGTCGTCGTCCGCACCCGTCCTTCCAACCTGCGCTTCAACCCCCGTGCCTCGATCATCAGCTTCGAGCCCTTGGCCGCATTGGCCCGCCCCCACTCTTCCAGCAATTCAAGGCAGGAGTGGTCGATGTAACTCAGGTTATTGAGTGGCACATGCAAGGTGGTCCCGGCGGGTACCGTCGACAGCACCTGAGTCAATGCCGGCACCTTGAGAAAGGTCCCAGCCCCCGTCAATCGCAACTCCATCTCGCCATCCTGCGGCAGGTCCACCAGGCTTATTTTCAGGCGTGAAGCCTTGAACGCCAGCTTGACCAGTGTCAGCCCAAAGCCCACCAGCACACCCGTCAACAAGTCGGTGAAGATGATCGCCAGGGCTGTCGCTGCGTAGGTAAACATCGGCATCCGCCCGTAACGCGCCAGGCCACGAAATGCCTTCATGTCCACCAGCTTGATCCCGGTGTACACCAGCACACCCGCCAGGCTCGCCACCGGAATGCTTTGCAGCACACTGGACAGCAACAGCACGAACGCCAGCAGCCACAAGCCGTGGAACATCGCCGACAAACGCGTGGTAGCGCCGGCCTGGACGTTGGCCGAACTGCGCACGATCACACCGGTCATCGGCAGGGCGCCGACCAGGCCACACAGCATGTTGCCCACGCCTTGCGCCGACAATTCCTTGTCGAAATCGGAACGCTGGCCACTGTGCATGCGGTCAACTGCCGCTGCCGAAAGCAGCGTTTCCGCACTGGCGATAAAGGCCACGGCGAACGCGGCGATCAACAGGGTGGGATCGGCCAGGTTCAGCAGGTCGCTGGGGCGTAGCCAGTCGATAGCGTCCGCCAGGTTTTCCGGCACCTCCACACGCTTGACCTGCAACGCCAGCACCAGGCTGGTAACTGTCGCCAATCCCACGCCGAGCAAGGCGCCGGGCACGAAACGCAGCTTTTGCGGACGGAACTTGTCCCACAGCCACATCACCAGAATCGTCGACAGCCCTAGCAGGCCAGCCTGCCAGCCAAGCCCGCCGCCCAGTGTAGGAATCGCCTGGACCAATGCGGCGGGAAAGCCGGCAAGGTTATCCAGCCCGGAGGGTTTTGGCACACCGTCGAGCATCACATGGACCTGCGACAGGACAATCAGCACCCCGATTCCCGCCAGCATCCCGTAGACCACCGCAGGCGCCGTAACACGGAACCAGCAGCCCAGGCGCAAACGCCCGGCCACCAACTGCAGGAAACCGGCCAGCAAGAGGATCGGCCCGAGCATGGCCATACCATGCTGGCGCACCAGTTCGAACACCAGCACCGCCAAGCCAGCAGCCGGGCCGCTGACTTGCAGCGGCGACCCCGCCAACCAACCCACCACAAGCCCACCGATGATCCCGGTGATCAGGCCTTTAGCAGGTGGCATCCCTGACGCGATGGCGATCCCCATGCACAGCGGCAAGGCAACCAGAAACACAACCACGGAGGCCAGCAGCTCCCGTGGCAGCACAGCTTTTAATTGAGCAGCACGCATGATGACTCTCCCGAGGCATTTGCCGGGCGTGGCAACGCCTGGCTGCTCGAATGGCAGCCATCGCGTTACCCGACAGGGGATTGTTTTAGAAGCGCGCTTTTGGCGTCGCGGACGGGATCGGCTGGGTACCGTTCAACGGCAGGAACGCCGCCTGATCCGCATCGTAGGCCCTGATCTCGCTGGTCTCGATGTCGTAGACCCAGCCATGGATAAACAGATGCCCATTGGCCATGCGCGACGCTACCGACGGGTGCGTGCGCAGGTGCTGCAACTGGGCGATCACGTTTTCTTCGGTCAGCACATGCATGCTTTCGTGCTCGTTGGCGCAGTCACAGTTGTCCTGGACCATGGTCTTGGCGACCTCGGCGTGGCGCAGCCAGGCCTTTACCGTGGGCATTTTTTCCAGGCTCAGGGGGTTGAGCACTGCGCGCATGGCGCCGCAATCGGAGTGGCCGCAAATGATGATGTGCTGCACGCCGAGGGCCAGTACCGCGTACTCGATGGCCGTGGAAACACCGCCGTTCATCTGCCCATAAGGCGGCACGACGTTGCCGACGTTACGGGTCACGAACAAATCCCCTGGGGAACTGTGGGTGATCAGTTCGGGAACGATGCGCGAGTCGGCGCAGGTGATGAACATCGCTCGTGGGCTTTGGGCCGTGGCGAGTTTTTTGAAGAGTTCTTCCTGCTGCGGAAAGATCTCGTTATGGAAATGCAAAAAGCCTTCAACGATGTGCTGCAGCGCTGCATCGGCGGACTCCGCCTCGTGAGGGGCTGAAGCCGACGCAGCCAACGGCTGTTTATCCTTGTCACTCATAATTCATCCTCTTGGTTGGAGCAGGGGAGTTTTCCAGTGCGGCTGGCGCCCAAACCGAAGCGCCGACTCATTAGTCACTCGATGAACAAGGTACCCGCCGAAACTTAACTCAAACTGAATGAACCGCTCTAGATCGGGGCTTTCAGTGATATCAAAACGCGACTATCCCCAACAAGGTCACGCGCCTTTCCCATCAGTTTACAACAATGCCATCTGCCTGCCCGGTGGGCAAAACGCCGTGCAATCCAGATTAAACCCTTCCCGGCGATTGAGCCCCAATCGTTTGATCGCCTTGGCGAAACGTTGCGCCAGCAAATCGGCAAACGGCCCTTCGCCACACATGCGTACACCGAAGCGGCTGTCATAGACCTCACCACCGCGCACCTGCCGCACCAGGCTCATTACATGGGCCGCGCGCTGCGGGTAGTGGGCCGCCAGCCATTCTTCAAATAGCGGCGCAACCTCCAGGGGCAGGCGCAGCATCATGTACGCCGCACTTTGTGCGCCAGCGGCATGCGCTTCGGTCAGCAGGCTTTCCAGCTCGCTGTCGTTGATCATCGGAATCATCGGTGAACACAACACGCCCACCGGGATCCCCGCCTCACGCATCACCCGAATCGCCCGCAGCCGCGCCTTGGGTGCAGCCGTGCGCGGTTCCAGGATGCGCTTGAGCTCATCGTCCAGGCTGGTGAGGCTGATCATTACCGCCACCAGCCGTTGCTGCGCCAGCTCGGTCAGCAGGTCGAGGTCCCGCAGGATCAGCGAACCCTTGGTAATGATCGTCACCGGGTGGCGATAGCGCAGCAGCACTTCGAGGGTCTGCCGGGTGATCCTGTACTCGCGTTCGATAGGCTGGTACGGGTCGGTGTTGGAGCCCAGGTTGATCGGCGCGCAGGTGTAGCCCGGTTTCGACAATTGCTGCTCCAGCACATCAGCGGCGTTGGTCTTGGCGATCAGCTTGGTTTCGAAATCCAGCCCCGGCGACAGGTCCCAATACGCGTGGCTGGGCCGCGCATAGCAGTAGATACAGCCATGCTCGCAGCCACGATACGGGTTGATCGCCCGATCAAACGGGATATCCGGCGAGCTGTTGCGGGTGATGATGGTTTTCGCGGTTTCGATACGGACTTCGGTGCCCTGGGTCTGTGGCACTTCCTGATACCAGCCGTCGTCTTCCGCCACACTGACAGTGGGCGCGAAACGGTTGTGCAGGTTGGTGGCCGTGCCGCGCCCGCGAGGCGGCAGAGGAGTGGACATGAACGCGCCTCTATACTGTTTTTTTATACAGTATAGAGGCGCAAGGTTTCTGACCAGTGCCGTTTGGCGGTCAACCTCCAATCAGTGCTTGGAGGTCACCTGGCCAAGGTCATCGCCAGAGGTCGTCTGCATATCATTCTTGCGCAGGTTCGCGACGTCACTGGCTTTCACCGGCTGGCCTTTGTTACCCCAACTGCCTCGCACGAAACTGACGACATCCGCCACTTCCTGATCCGACAAACGCCAGGCAAACGCCGGCATGGTGAAGGTCGAAGGCGCGGTGTGGGTCGCCGGCAGCGTACCGCCGTTCAACACAATGTTGATCAACGAGGTGGCATCCGCCGTCTGCAACACCGGGTTGCCCGCCAACGCCGGGAATACCCGGGTGTAGCCATGGCCATCGGTGCGGTGGCACGCCGCGCAGTTGTCGATATACACCGATGCCCCGGGCTTGCTGTCATCGCCTTTCCACAGCGCATCGGCGACCTGCTTGTCGTACTGGTGCGGCTGATCCTTGGGATCCACCGCCGGCAGGCTCTTGAGGTAACGGGCGATAGCCGTCAGGTCATCTTCCGACATGTACTGCATGCTGTGGACCACAACGTCACTCATGCCGCCAAACACTGCGCTGCGATCACTGCGGCCGGTCTTGAGGAATTGCACCAGTTGGTCTTCGCTCCAGCTACCCAGGCCGTCCTTGTGGTCGCCCCGCAGGCTCTTGGCAATCCAGCCTTCCAGCGGTGCGCTGCCGGAAAGGAAAGCGCTGCCGTCCGACGCACTCAGGGATTTTTCCTCCATGGTCAGCGCCCGTGGCGTATGGCAGGCACCACAGTGGCCAAGACCTTCCACCAGATACGCGCCACGGCTGATCACCGGGTCCGCGCCCGCTTGGGCCTGATAGTCCTCGACCTTGGGCGCGAACATCCAGCGCCAACCGGCCAACGGCCAACGCATGCTCAACGGCCAGGGAATGTCGCTGTCCTTGTTAGCTTGCGCCACCGGCTCTACACCCTTCATGAAGTACGCGTACAGCGCCTGCATGTCGCTTTCACTGACCTTCGCATAAGACGGATAGGGCATCGCCGGGTAAAGGGTGCTGCCGTTCTTGGCGACGCCATGGCGCACGGCCTGGTCGAAGTCCTCGAAGCTGTAGTCGCCCAAGCCGGTTTTATCCGGGGTGATGTTGGTGGAGTAAATAGTGCCAATCGGGGTTTCCATCGGCAGGCCACCGGCGAACGGCTTGCCGCCCTTGGCGGTGTGGCAGGCCACGCAGTCACCGGCACGCGCCAGGTATTCGCCCTGTTTGACCAGGTCGGTTTCAGCCGCACTGACCGAGCAGCTGCTGATCAAGGCGAGCGAGGCAATCACAAATGCTTTCATGGTCATCGCTCCTTATGCCTGAACCAGTGGGCCGGGGTTTTTCAGGTACTGCTCGCGAATTGCCCGCGCCGACCAGTAGGTCAATGCCGCCACCAGACCCGTAGGGTTGTAGCCCAACCCTTGTGGGAACGCGGAAGCGCCCGGGACAAACACGTTGTGTACGTCCCAGCACTGCAAGTAGCGGTTCAAGGCACTGGTTTTCGGGTCGGTGCCCATGATCGCCCCACCGTTGAGGTGGGTGGTCTGGTAAGAGGCGGTGTTGAAGTGCTCGCCCACCTTTTTGCCCAGCAAGGCGATTGCCTTGGGGTTCATCGCTTCGGCGATCTTGCTCATTTTGTCGACCATGAAGCGGTTCATCTTGATGTCGTTTTCCTGCCAGTCGAAGGTCATGCGCAGCAGCGGCATGCCGTAGGCATCGCGGTAAACCGGGTCCAGGTCGAGGTAGTTGCCACGGTAGGATTGATGGGCGCCGTGAGCATCCATCGACACCTGGTGGGTGTAGTAATCAGCCGTGGCGCGCTTCCACGCGCTGCCCCAGGCCGGCGTGCCCGGCGGGTTTGAGGTGCCAGCAATCGGCCGGCTGCCTGCCTGGTTGACCCACATTGGCGAGCCGCCCACAAAGCCGTGAGGCCCGTGGTCGAAGTTGTCCGCGTTGAAGTCATCGATCGCCACGCCATTGCCGCCGGCACCGATGAAGTTGTTGGTGTGCACGTCCTTGTCGAAGAACGCCTTGATGGTCGCCATGTTCTGGTAGGCGAAGTTGCGGCCCACCACGCCCTCGCCGGAGATCGGGTCGTAGGGTTTGCCAATGCCCGACAGCAGCATCAGGCGCACGTTGTTGAACTGGAAGGAACCGAGGATCACCAGGTCCGCCGGCTGCTCGCATTCCCGCCCCTGGGCGTCGACATACGTCACGCCGGTCGCCTTGCGCTTGGTGCTGTCGAGATTGACCTTCAGCACGTGAGAATTGGGCCGCAGTTCGAACTTGGGCTCCAGCCGCAAGGCCGGCAGGATGTTCACGTTCGGCGAAGCCTTGGAATACATGTAGCAGACATAACCGCTGCAAAAGCCGCAGAAGTTGCACGGCCCCATCTGCGCACCGTAGGGATTGGTGTAAGGACCCGACGTATTCGCGGAAGGCAGGTTGTAGGGTTTGTAGCCCACGGCCGTGGCGGCCTTCTGGAACAGCTGTGCGGAGACAGTGTTCTTCTGCGATTCCAGCGGGAAGTGATTGGAGCGATCCGGCGCATAAGGGTTGCCGCCCTTGCCTTCGCCCACCAGTTGGCCTTTCACCGTCCAGGCTTGCCCCGAGGTGCCGAAGACTTTCTCGGCATAGTCGAAGAACGGCTCCAGCTCTTCATAGCTGACGCCGAAATCCTGGATGGTCATGTCCTTGGGAATGAAGTTTTTCCCGTAGCGCTCTTCGTAATGGCTGCGCATGCGCAACTCGATCGGGTCCACCCGGAAGTGCACGCCGGACCAGTGCAGACCGGCACCGCCAACACCGTTACCGGGCAAGAAGGCGCCGAGTTGGCGGTTGGGCATGGCGACGTCATTCACACTATGGCGAATGGTCACGGTTTCCTTGGAGATGTCCTGAAAGAGCTTTTTACGCACGCTGTAGGTCAGTTCGTCGATGACCTGGGGATAGTTGCCGTCCGGGTAGGTATCCTGCATCGGGCCGCGCTCCAGCGCTACCACGTTGAGGCCCGCTTCCGTCAGCTCCTTGGCCATGATCGCGCCAGTCCAGCCGAAGCCGACGATCACCGCATCCACTTTCTTCATGATGGTCGCCACGTTTATGCCCTCTCGCCACGGATCGATACAGCCGGGAAGGGGTATTGCTCGTTGCGTTCAACCCAATCCATGAAATCGGCGCGGGCGCCGGGGAAGCCGATCATGGTCCAGCCGACCATGCCTTTGTTGCCACCGTGGACCGGGTCGCAGAAGAACCCTTCCTTGGTGTTTTGCAGCAACAGATTGAAAAAAATCTTCGGCGGTACGCTGTCGAATTGCGCGTCGCCAGCCTCCAGGCGCTGCAACAATTTGTCCTGGGTAGCGCTGTCTTGCTCGGCAAATAACTTACCGTTCATCGCTTTCGACCAGGCATCCGTGGCAGCAATGCCCAGGCGATAGATCTCCTTGGGCACCAGTTTGCTCTGCCAGCCCATTTCAGGCGGCGCGTCGGCATTGAACGGGCCTTGCATGAACCACAGGGCACCCGCCGCGTAGGGCGTGTTCATCTGACGATCAATGTATTCCGGCGCGCCGGCTTCCAGGGCGCCTGGGCCTTGGTCGTCCGCCGGGATCAGGCGGGCAACGGCCGCGTTGATAAACGCCCATTCCTCGGCAGTGAAATAGCTCGGCTCATAGGCCTTGCTGCTGACAGGTGCCTTTTCAGGGCTGGCTTGGGCCGGCTCGGGAACCGCCATCAGCATCGAACCGCCCAGGCCCGTGCTGGCGACAGTGACCACGGGGATCAAGGTCAAGGATTTGCGCAAAAACTCACGCCGGGGGTTGTCTTGATCTTGATCAGACATGGTGGCACCTCATCATGTGGTCACGGATTTATCAGCCGCTTCGGGGAGCGGCTTATAGTTTTGGCAGCAAATGGGATCCAAAGGACCCAAAAAGGATAGAACACGGCAGAAATCAATAGTTACAAAGGATAGCAGGCTAAGGATCGAGGGGAATCGATTCAGCGGGAAAAAAATAGCGGGCGTTCACGTTTCTTTGACGAGTGCCTCACGAGACATTGATCCCCTGTAGGCGAATCTGTGCCCCATCAGCCATTTCCCTATTCGGTTACATCGCCCATGTTCAATCACCAATTGCTGCCTGCCATCAGCCTGGCATTCATGGCGCTGTTTACCACCGTCCAGGCGCACGCCGACGACACTGCTTCCATTCGCTCACTGGAATGGGCGCAGCCCGTGGGAAGCCAGTACAACCTGTATCAGATGTCGCCCACCCTCTATCGCAGCGCGCTACCGGATAGCAGCGCCGTTCCTGTCCTGGAAAAACTCAAGATCGGTACGGTCATCAACTTCCTGCCCGAATCTGATGCCAACTGGCTGAAGTCGTCTGATATCAAGCAAGTGCAACTGACCTACCGAACCAACCATGTTGACGACACCGATGTACTGGAAGCCCTGCGCGCCATTCAGGACGCACAAGCCAACGGCCCGGTGTTGATGCATTGCAAGCACGGCTCGGATCGCACCGGGTTGATGGCGGCGATGTATCGAGTGGTGGTTCAGGGGTGGAGTAAAGAGGAAGCGCTGAACGAAATGACCCTCGGTGGCTTTGGAGCCAGCAAAGGCTTCAAGGACGGCGTTCGCTACATGATGAAGGCGGATATCGACAAGTTACGCACGGCGTTGGCCAATGGCGATTGCAGCACCAGCGCCTTTGCACTGTGCTCGATGAAAAGCTGGCTGAATACCGCGGACAACGCCAAGGACGCGACGGCAGAAAAAACCGCCCTGGTGATCGCCCCCTGAGCCATCAGCTCAGGGGGCGCATGCCGGTCAGTCTTTTTTCAGCTTCGGATTGGGGAAGAACTGCACCGCCTGCACCTTGGGATCCGGTACTTTCAACGCCGATGTATTGACCCGCGTGCCCAATTCCTTGGGCACTGACAGACCTTGTTCATTCAGCGTGTCGGAATAGCCGCAAGCCACACACTCGCGATGTGGCACATCGTCTTCGCTCCACATCATCAACTTGTCCGGCTCGCTGCACGCCGGGCAGACTGCCCCGGCGATAAAGCGTTTTTTGGTTTTCACAGGCGCTTCACTCATGCTGCCGCGTCCTCACTCAGGCCGCTGTGGCGCAAGAGTGCGTCAATCGAGGGCGCACGTCCGCGGAAGTCGACGAACAGCACCATCGGTGCCTGGGAACCGCCACGGGCCAGGATCGCCTCGCGGAACGCCCGGCCAGTCTCGGCATTGAGCACGCCGTCTTCTTCGAACTTGGAGAAGGCATCCGCCGACAGCACTTCCGCCCACTTGTAGCTGTAGTAACCCGCAGCGTAACCGCCCGCGAAGATATGCGCGAAGCTGTTGGGGAAGCGGTTGTAGGCGGGCGGGCGCATCACCGACACCTCATCACGCACGCCTTCCAGCACCTGCAGCACACTGCGGCCATCGCCGTGGGTAGCGTGCAGCTCGAAGTCGAACAGCGAGAACTCCAACTGGCGAACCATCATCAGGCCGGACTGGAAGTTCTTCGCCGCGAGCATTTTTTCCAGCAGGTCCTGAGGCAGCGGCTCACCGGTTTCATAGTGGCCGGAAATCAGCGCCAGGCCTTCCGGCTCCCAGCACCAGTTCTCCATGAACTGGCTTGGCAACTCCACCGCATCCCAGGCCACGCCGTTGATGCCGGACACGCCAGCGTGATCGACACGGGTCAACAGGTGGTGCAGGCCGTGGCCGAATTCGTGGAAGAGTGTGGTCACTTCATTGTGGGTCAGCAGGGCAGGCTTGCCGCTGTCGGCCGGGGTGAAGTTGCACACCAGGTTGGCCACCGGGCTTTGCAGCACGCCATCAAGGGTGCGGCGACGGTCACGGGCGCCGTCCATCCAGGCCCCGCCGCGCTTGTTGGCGCGGGCGTACAGGTCGAAGAAGAAGCGGCCGACGTGCTGGCCGTTTTCCTTGATTTCGAACAGGCGAACGTCCGGGTGCCAGGTGTCGAAGCCTTTCTGCTCGGCGATCTCGATGCCGTACAGGCGCTGCACGATAGCGAACAGGCCACTGAGCACCTTGTCGATCGGGAAGTAGGCGCGCAGGGCTTCCTGGGAAACGCTGTAGCGCTGTTCACGCAGTTTTTCGCCGTAGAAGCCGCTGTCCCAGCTTTGCAGGTCCGGGCAGCCTTGTTCGGCGGCGTAGACCTTGAGCTGTTGCAGGTCCTGGGTGGCAAACGGCTTGCTGCGCTGGGCCAGGTCTCGCAGGAAGCTCAGCACCTGGTCGCTGGACTCGGCCATTTTGGTGGCCAGGCTCAGTTCGGAGAACGAGGCGAAACCCAGCAGTTGAGCGAGTTCCTGACGCAGGTCGAGGATCTGTTCCATGACCGGGCCGTTATCGTTCTGACCGGCATTCGGGCCTTGGTCCGACGCACGGGTGCAGTAGGCGGCGTAGATTTCTTCACGCAGGGCGCGGTCGTGGGCGTAGGTCATCACCGCGTAGTAGCACGGGAATTCCAGGGTGATCAGCCAGCCGTCCAGGCCTTTGGCCTGGGCAGCCGCCGCCATTTGCGCCTTGGACGAATCGGTCAGGCCGGCGAGGGTCGCTTCGTCAGTGACGTGCTTGGTCCAGGCCTGGGTGGCGTCGAGCAATTGGTTGGAGAACTTGCTGCCCAGTTCGGAGAGTTTGCTCTGCACTTCGGCATAACGTTTTTGCTGCTCAGGCGGCAAATCGATACCCGACAGGCGGAAGTCCCGCAGGGAGTGTTCCAGAATGGTTTTTTGCGCCACGTCGAAGCCGACGGCTTCCGGGCTGTTGGCCAGGGCTTCGAAGGCCTGGAACAGCTCGCGGTTTTGGCCCATCTCGGTGGAGTAGGCGCTCAATGCCGGCAGGCAAGCCTCGTAGGCTTCGCGCAGCTCGGTGCTGTTGCACACGGCGTTCAGGTGGCTGACCGGGCTCCAGGCGGCGCCCAGGCGGTCATTGAGTTCGTCCATGGCCAGGACCAGGCCGGCCCAGGTCGGATTTTTACCCTGGCTTTGCAGGATGCCTTCGATGGCGACGCGGTTGTCGGCGAGGATCTGTTCGATGGCCGGCTGTACGTGCTCGGCACGGATCGCCGAGAACGGCGGCAGGTCGTAGGGCTGCAGAAGAGGGTTGTTCGCGCTCACGGTGGGCACCTTGGCTGAAGAAACATGTAAGAACAAAGATGGGGCCATCTTAATTACAATCAACGCCCACCGCAGCTATCAGCAGAAGAGAGAGAGCCTATCGTGACCCTTCGCACCTACCAGAATCACACGCCGGCCTTGGCCGCCGGGGCTTTCGTCGATGCATCGGCGGTGGTGATCGGCGACGTCGAAATCGGCGCCGACAGCTCGGTATGGCCGCTGACGGTGATCCGCGGCGACATGCACCGCATCCGCATCGGGGCGCGCACCAGCGTGCAGGACGGCTGCGTGCTGCACATTACCCACGCGGGGCCCTTCAATCCTGATGGTTTCCCGCTGTTGATCGGCGACGATGTGACCATTGCCCACAAAGTCATGCTGCATGGCTGCACGGTAGGCAGCCGGATTCTGATCGGCATGGGCAGCATTGTGATGGACGGCGCCGTGGTGGAAGACGATGTGATCATCGGCGCCGGCAGCCTGGTACCGCCGGGCAAGAAACTCGAGAGCGGTTTTTTGTATGTCGGCAGCCCGGTTAAACAAATCCGCCCGCTGACTGACAAGGAGCGGGCATTTTTCACCTACAGCGCCGCGAACTACGTAAAGCTCAAAGACCTGCACCTGGCCGAAGGCTTCGACCAATGACAAGGACACCCATGCATTACCAGACCGTTCTGTTCGACCTCGATGGCACCCTCACCGACCCGCGCGAAGGCATCACCCGCTCGATCCAGTACGCCCTCGCCAAACTGGGGATCGACGAGCCGGACCTGACCAAGCTTGAGCACTTCATCGGCCCGCCGCTGCTGCAAGCCTTCATGCAGTTCTATGGCTTCGACGAAGCCAAGGCGTGGGAGGCGGTGAATTTTTACCGCGAGCGCTTCAAGGTCACCGGCCTGTACGAAAACCGCGTATTCGACGGCGTGATGCCGCTGCTTGAGGACTTGAATGGCCAGGGGCGCCAGCTGTATGTGGCCACGTCCAAGCCGTGGGTGTTCGCCCGTGAAATCGCCCGGCATTTTGATTTCGCCAAACACTTCAAGGTGATCTACGGCAGCGAGCTGGACGGCACCCGCACCAACAAGGTCGAGCTGATCGCCCACCTGATGGCCGAAGAAGGCCTGGACCCGGCCACCACCTTGATGATTGGCGACCGCAAGCACGACCTGATCGGCGCCCGCAGCAATGGGCTGGATGCGGCGGCGGTGGGTTACGGGTTTGGCAGCCGTGAGGAGCTGAGTGCCGAAGCACCGACCTGGCATTTTGAAACATTGGCCGAGATGCATCAGGCGTTTTTGCAACGGCCTTGAATGCGCTGTCGCAGGCAAGCCAGCTCCCACATTTGATCACGGTTGGCCAAGACAACTCAGTCAAATGTGGGAGCCGGGCTTGCCCGCGATGAGGCCCTACCGGCCAACCACTTGCCCGGATCCCTCCAACGCCTTCAGGGCCGCCTTGCGCTGATCCACCGGCAACCCGCCCAGCTTCTCCACCGCCGCAAAGAACTTCGGCCAATCCCCGCCTTCCTGCCGGAACAACGCGGCGAACGCCGGTACCCACTGGTCATACAGGCCAAACGGCAACAACCTTGCGTTGTTCATCGGCAAGTTCATCCAGGCGTCGTAGCGCTTGTCACCACCCCACTGGCTATCACGCATTTGCCGATAGTCACTGCGCAGGCGCTCGAATTCGGCCGCCTTGGCCTGGCGCATGGCATCGGCCGCCAGTGGCTGCGCATACAGTTGCTCCAGGCGCTTGCGGGTATGGAGCACCAGCCGGGTGAACTGGTCGCGCTGTTTCAACGCTGACTCGCTGGCAGGCGGCAAGCCTTGGGCTGCGCGCCATTGCCGGGTGCCTTCCTGCTCGACGAAGGTGGCGTACGACTCGTTGAACTCGGTGTCGTCCTTCACATAAAACCGCTGGTGCGCCAACTCATGAAAAATCAGCGTGGCCAGGCGCTCATCGCCCCAGCTCATCATCGAACTCATGATCGGGTCATTGAACCAGCCGAGGGTGGAGTAGGCCTCCACGCCACCAATCGACACGTCCATGCCTTGCTGCTTCAGCAACGCCGCCTGGCCGCGTGCGGCGCCCTGGTTGTAGTAACCGCGATAGGCCACGCACCCGGCAATCGGGAAGCAGTGAGTCTGCGGCGACAGGGAAAATTCCGGCGTGGCGAAGACGTTCCAGACCACATAAGGGCGGCCAATGTCCGCATACAAACGGTAACTCTGGTTGTCCGGCAGGTGCAGGTGCTCGCTGGCAAAGGTGCGGGCTTTCTGCGACTGCGCCAAGTGGTCCCGCAGCACCTGTGGCCGGGACGGGTCGGCGATGACCTTGGAGACCGGCTCCCGGGCACGCAGCAATTGCCATTGGCCGTCTGCCAGTTGGCTGTAATAACTGACGCTGGAGCAGCCACTGAGCAACAGCAGCATCAAGCCGGGAAGCAAACGCCTGACCATTCAAACCTCTCGCCGGTAACTATCCCGCCAGACTATCTCGCCTGTGGGGAATTTTTCCATGGCGTGGCGTGTTTATACTCATAGGGAGCGTGCTGCCGAACGCAGCCGCTTAAAAAACCATTCCTACCGTTGAGTGCTTAACATGCGTCAGCTACTGCTTCCCATCGCCGCAGTCTTTCTCAGTGCCTGCACGTCGACGCCGCTACCGGCGGTTGATCCGCAACAAGCCTGGGTCGACTTCGCCACCCCGACACCCGGCGCCAAGCTGGTGATGGCACAACGCCTGGACGGAAAAAACCTGAACGACGGGCGCTTCTTCCAGGTGCCGCCTGGCAGCCATGAACTGATGGTGCGTTTTGATTTCGAGGTGCCTACCGGCGGCAGCTTCGGCGGAATGGGGCAAACCACCGACCGGACCTGCTTCATGACCCTGCAATACGACCGTTTCGAGGCAGGCCAGCGCTATCGCCTGGAAGGGCGCTCACTGGGCTACAACCCGAATATCCGGCTGTACAACAAAGCGGGTCAGTTACTGGCGCAAGAACGTAGCGTCAACTGCATCTGATCAGTCGTTGTTCTTCTGGTAGACGATAGCCTTGGTGCCGAACTCACACGTGCCTACAACCATGGCGCTGTCGTGCTTGTCGGCTTCTTCCTTGCTGACGATTTCGAGGGTGTAGGACGGAACGGCATTCGCCTGGATTTTGACCTCAATCTCTTTCCTGAGCTCTTCACAGTCTTTCGGCGCGGCCAGCGCCGACGTGGCCAGTGCACCGCAGATAACCGCCAAGGCAATACGTTTCATGTGTGAAGCTCCCTGAATGCACGCGCACGAGTGTGCGCTAAGTCTGCAATCGGCTATTCGACCACATTTGCACCTGCAGGAGCGAGCAAGCTCGCACCTGCAAGAGGGTTGCATCAACTAATCAGCGTGCCATCCAGGGTAATGGTTGCATTCAGTACCTTGGACACCGGGCATCCTTCCTTGGCCTTTTTGCTCAGTTCATCGAACTGCGCCTGGCTGGCGCCTGGGATCTTCGCCTTGAGAGTCAGGTGCACAGTAGTAATCGCAAAGCCACCGTCCACTTGGTCCAGGGTCACTTCGGCCTGGGTGTCGATGCTGTCGGCCTTGAGCCCGGCGTCGCCGAGAATCATGGAAAACGCCATGGAGAAACAACCGGCATGGGCTGCGCCGATCAGTTCTTCAGGGTTGGTGCCCTTACCCCCTTCGAAACGGGCCTTGAAGCCGTAGGGCGCTTCGCGCAGCACGCCGGTTTCCGTGGAAATGGAACCCAGGCCAGTCTTCAGGTCGCCTTCCCAATGCGCGGATGCTTTTTTAACGATACTCATAGCGGTCTCCTCGAACGGTGGTTTTGCGTTAGTAAGGGTTCTGAGGATAGACGCCACGGCAAAGTTCATCTTGTCGGAGAAACCTAGCAATTAAGTAGGAAATTTCACCATCGCTATTGAATCTCGGGTATATGCCCTCATTGCATAGACATGCACATGAAGCGGCAGGTTTTGGTTCGTCTTAGAAGCCTGCGCCCCCATTGGAGAAGCAGGCTTATGAAATCGCTGTCCGACGTAAAATTCTCGACCCTCGACCTCGTGCCAGTGCGCGCCAACGGCAGTCCGGCGCAGTCGCTGCGCAATTCCCTGGACCTGGCCCAGCACGTGGAAAAATTCGGCTACAACCGCTTCTGGGTGGCCGAACACCACAATATGGACGGTATCGCCAGCTCGGCGACCTCGGTATTGCTGGGTTATCTGGCGGGCGGCACCTCGACGATTCGTGTCGGTTCCGGTGGCGTGATGCTGCCCAACCACGCGCCGTTGGTGATCGCCGAGCAATTCGGCACCCTGGAAAGCCTATATCCGGGCCGTATCGACCTGGGCCTGGGCCGCGCGCCCGGCTCCGACCAGATCACCGCCCGCGCCCTGCGCCGTGAACGCTCCGGCAGCGCCGATGATTTCCCGGAAGACGTGGCTGAACTGATGGCCTACCTCGGCCCGCGCACTCCGGACCAGCGAGTGATCGCCGTACCCGGTACCGGCACCAACGTCCCTGTATGGCTATTGGGTTCCAGTCTGTTCAGCGCGCAACTGGCAGGTGAGCGCGGTTTGCCCTACGCCTTTGCCTCACATTTCGCACCGCGCCTGATGCATGAAGCGATTCGCGTCTACCGCAACCACTTCAAGCCTTCGGCCGTGCTGGACAAGCCCTACGTGATGCTCGGTATCCCGCTGGTAGCCGCCGACACCGATGAGCAGGCCGACTACCTGGCCACCTCGGTGTACCAGAGAATTCTCGCGCTGATGCGTGGGCAAAGCCTGGTGCAGCGCCCGCCGGTCAAGACCATGGACGGCCTTTGGCTGCCCCATGAAAAAGACGCTGTAGGCAGTTTCCTTGGCCTGGCCATGGTGGGCAGCCCGCAGAAGATCCGCGCCAAGCTGGAAGTGCTGGTGGAGCAGACCGGCGCTGATGAGCTGATCTTCACCTGTGACCTGTACGAGCACGCCGACCGGATTCATTCCTACGAGCTGCTGGCCCAAATCATGAAGGGGTGAATCTCGGAGTGAGGCGGGACGCAGAGCGTCCCAGGCTACATTCCCACGCGGAGCGAGGGAACGATCAAAAAAAACCGACGCACTTGCGTCGGTTTTTTACGTCTGCAACACGGGATCACCCGCGCTTGTAGACGATTTCCTTGGTGCCGCCTTCGCAGCTACCCACTACCTTGCGATCGCTGGCAGCGCCTTTATCCACTACCTCCAGCGAATAATGCGCAACACCCTTGGCATCCAGTTTCGCCGCGATATCGCTTTTCAGCTCTTCACAAGGCTTGCCCGCCGCCAGGGCTGTGCCCGCAATGCTCAACAAACCTACCGCCAACAAAAAGTTCTTCATCCGTCACTTCCTTGGGTTGATCGAAAGGAAGCACGTCGCCGCTCGTCACGCCGACGTGCCTAAAGGTTGTAGCGGAGTTTATGGCAATCGGCCAGCGCGCAAGTTCAACCGGCTCAGTCAACTACTGGCAATTCGGAACCCCACCTTGAGGGTGACCTGGAAATGCGCGGCCTTGCCGTCCTTGATATGACCGCGGGTTTCGGTCACTTCAAACCACTCCAAGTGCTTGATGCTCTTGTGGGCTTCAGCCAGGGCATTGTTGATGGCGTCCTCGATGCTGGTGGTGGACGAGCCCACCAGTTCGACTTTCTTGTAGGTGTGATGATCACTCATAAGGTTTTCTCCTGGGGTCGTTAATGAAGCCTAGCAGTGAATTCTCGTACTGCTTCTGGCGACTATTCCCATATGAAAGTTCAGATTTACTGCACTTTCTGAAACCGCCGCAGTCGGAAACAACACACGCCACTCAATCACTCCAGGAGAGCCCACATGGCCAACACCTCTTTACGCAAAGCGTCATTGGAAAGCATGGAAGCCGAGATTTCGAGCCTGCTCAAATCTCTGGAAAGCCTCAAGGACGATGCCTCTGACGAGTCGCGAAAAACCTTGAAGGCCCTGAAAAGCAATGCCGAGAACGCCCTCAAGCATTCCCGTCACCTGATCAGCGATGCTTACGAAGAAAGCAAAGTCAAAATCCGCGAAACCGGTGTAGCGACACGGGACTACGCGCAAGAGCACCCATGGACTACCGCTGGCGTCGCCGTCGGCGCGCTGGGTCTGTTGGCGGCTTACTTGCTGTGCAAACGCGGCGACTAAACGTCCTGGCGCTTAAGCTCAGCCTTGAGCCACTGCGCCAGTTGCCGGGCGCGCCCATCTGCGGCGCGCTTGGGTAGCCACAACGCCAGTTGCGCCGGGGTTTCACTGAAACCCCACGGCGCAACCAGGCGACCCGCTCGCAGGTCCTCTGCCACCAGCGGTTCTGGCGCAATCGCCACCCCCAGCCCCGCCACCGCCGCCTCCAGCAAATAATACAAATGCTCGAAACCCTGACCGTACTTCAACGCGCCAGCCTCGATCCCATGGTGCTGCGCCCAACTGGGCCAGGCTTGTGGGCGTGATGTGGTGTGCAACAGGGTTTCATTCAGCAGGGCTTGGGCAGGTGCCTGGCGCAAACGCTCGTAATGGGCAAATCGCGGGCTCATGACCGGGCCGATGCGCTCACTGGCCAATTCGTACACCTGCATATCCGCCGGCCACGGCGGCTCGGCGAACACCAACAGCGCATCCAGCCCGGGGCGGCGCGGGTCGAGATCGCCTTCGCCCGCTGACAGGTGCAGGCGCAAATCCGGCAGATCGGCGTTCAGGCGCCCTAAACGCGGAATAAACCAGCGTGCCAGCAGACTGCCGGAGCAGCCGAGCACAAACGGCGCATCTGCACTGCTTTGTGTGAGTTCGGCGCAGGTGTCCCTCAGACGCTCGAACGCCTCGAAACTCGCATCCCGCAGACGGACACCGGCATCTGTGAGTTTGAGGCCGCGCCCATCCTTGACGAACAGGCTGACGCCAAGGTGTTCTTCCAATACCTTGAGCTGCCGACTGACCGCGCCATGGGTCACATGCAGCTGCTCAGCGGCCTGGCTCACACTGTGCAGGCGTGCGGTCGCCTCGAATGCGCGCAAGGCGTTCAGCGGTGGTAAGTCTCGGCTCATCTGTGAGTTTTCCTGACAGGTTGTGGCGATCTTATCGGTTTTCACGTGCAAGCGTCAGGGGTAGAGTGACCGTCATTGCCTCTTACACATTTTCTACCTGGAGCGTCCCATGACTCAGACCCAGACCGATTTACGCAACGGCCCAGACGCCAATGGCCTGTTCGGTTCGTTCGGCGGCCGCTACGTGGCGGAAACCCTGATGCCGTTGATCCTTGATCTGGCCCGCGAATACGAAGCGGCCAAGATCGATCCGGCCTTCAATGAAGAACTGGCGTACTTCCAGCGCGACTACGTCGGACGCCCAAGCCCGCTGTATTTCGCCGAACGCCTGACCGAGTTCTGCGGCGGCGCCAAGATCTACCTCAAGCGCGAAGAGCTGAACCACACCGGCGCCCACAAGATCAACAACTGCATCGGCCAGATCCTGCTGGCACGACGCATGGGCAAAAAGCGCATCATCGCCGAGACCGGCGCCGGCATGCACGGTGTGGCCACGGCCACCGTCGCCGCGCGTTTTGGCCTGCAATGCGTGATCTACATGGGCACCACCGACATCGAGCGCCAGCAGGCCAACGTATTCCGCATGAAGCTGCTGGGCGCTGAAGTGATCCCGGTAGTCGCTGGCACCGGCACCCTGAAAGACGCGATGAACGAAGCCCTGCGTGACTGGGTCACCAACGTCGACAGCACCTTCTACCTGATCGGCACCGTGGCCGGCCCGCACCCGTACCCGGCGATGGTTCGCGACTTCCAGGCGGTGATCGGCAAGGAAACCCGTACCCAACTGCAAGCCCAGGAGGGCCGTCTGCCCGACAGCCTGGTAGCGTGCATCGGCGGCGGTTCCAACGCGATGGGCCTGTTCCACCCGTTCCTGGATGACACCAGCGTCGAAATCATCGGCGTTGAAGCCGCTGGCTACGGCATCGAGACCGGCAAGCACGCGGCCAGCCTCAACGGCGGTGTGCCGGGCGTGCTGCACGGCAACCGCACCTTCCTGTTGCAGGACGACGATGGCCAGATCATCGACGCCCACTCGATTTCCGCCGGCCTCGACTACCCGGGCATCGGCCCTGAACACGCCTGGTTGCATGACATCGGCCGCGTCCAGTACACCTCGGTGACCGACGACGAAGCCCTCGACGCCTTTCACAAATGCTGCCGCCTGGAAGGGATTATTCCTGCACTGGAAAGCGCCCACGCCCTGGCTGAAGTGTTCAAACGCGCACCGACCCTGCCGAAGGATCACCTGATGGTGGTGAACCTGTCCGGTCGTGGCGACAAAGACATGCAGACCGTGATGCACCATATGGAACAGTCTCAGCAGGAGAAACACTAAATGAGCCGCCTGCAAACACGTTTTGCGCAACTGAAAGAACAAAACCGCGCCGCCCTGGTGACCTTCGTCACCGCCGGCGACCCGGGTTATGACACCTCGCTGGCGATCCTCAAGGGCTTGCCGGCGGCCGGCGCCGACGTGATCGAGCTGGGCATGCCGTTCACCGACCCGATGGCTGACGGCCCGGCGATTCAACTGGCCAACATCCGTGCACTGACCGCCAAGCAGAACCTCACGAAAACCCTGCAAATGGTTCGCGAGTTCCGCAAGGACAACAGCGATACGCCGCTGGTGCTGATGGGCTACTTCAACCCGATCCACATGTACGGCGTGCCACGCTTCATCAGCGATGCCAAAGAAGCCGGCGTCGACGGCCTGATCGTGGTCGACATGCCTCCGGAACATAACGGCGAGCTGTGCGACCCGGCCCAGGCTGCCGGTATCGACTTTATCCGCCTGACCACGCCGACCACCGACGACGTGCGCCTGCCGACCGTGCTCAACGGCAGCTCCGGGTTTGTGTACTACGTCTCGGTGGCCGGTGTGACCGGTGCCGGCGCCGCGACCCTGGAACACGTCGAAGAAGCCGTGACGCGCCTGCGTCGGCATACCGACCTGCCGATCAGCATCGGTTTTGGTATCCGCACCCCGGAGCAGGCCGCTGCAATCGCCCGCCTGGCAGACGGTGTGGTGGTGGGTTCGGCACTGATCGATCACATCGCCAATGCCAGCAACGATCAACAGGCCATCGACGGTGTATTGACCCTGTGTTCAGCGCTGTCGGAAGGTGTACGCAACGCACGTAAGTAAGCGCCTCGTAAGCCGTAGGTAAAGTTTCTGATACAGAGGAATCATGCTGGCAAATCAGCACCTAAACTGACAAGACCAAGGGATTTCGAACCCGGTTCGAAATCCCTTTTTGTTGTTTGTGCAGTTGAGGAAACCCCTGATGAAGATGCCTAAACGTGTGATAGCCGGTCTGGGTGTGCTGTTGCTCGGCGCCAGCGCCCTGGTGCAAGCCGCACCGTACGACCAAGGTGGCGGACCTGACCGTGGCGGCCCTCAAGGCCAACAGAACGATCACCGTGGCGATGACCGCCGCGGGCCCCAGGACAATCACCGTGGCGGGCCTCCTCAGGACTTCGGCCCTGTTCGGCAAGTGATCCGCGATAACCATGGCGACTTCCGCCGTGGCGCACCGCCGCCTCCCGGCATCCACCTGGTGCGCGGCCAGCGCCTGCCGCCGAACTACTACGGCGAGCGCCTGGACCCTCGGGCCCTGTCGCACCTGCCGCAATACCCTGGCTACGAATGGCGCCGCTCGGGCGGGGACATCGTGCTGATCGCGATTGGCACCAGCATCGTCTACCAGATTCTGGATGGCGCGCTGTACTAGAGCCGGACTGCTTTTGTGGCGAGGGAGCTTGCTCCCGCTGGGCTGCGCAGCGGCCCCAAAATCCTGGGAGCGCTGCGCACTCCAGCGGGAGCAAGCTCCCTCGCCACAGATACTTATCAGTCCTCTAAAGTTCGATGCGCTCGACCTTGCCCACCAACAAGATGTACGAAAGCGCCCCCAGCAACGCCAGCACCGCGATATAGGTAATCGCCGGTGCAAATGAATCCCCTGTCGCCAGAAAGCCAATCACAATCGGCGTGGTAATCGCCGACAGATTGCCGATGAAGTTAAACACCCCACCCGTCAGCCCCAGCAATCTCGCCGGCGCCAGGGTCGACACCAGCGACCAGGTGATCGACGCCAGGCCATTGCCGAAAAACGCCACCGCCAGAAAGGCAATCACCCACGCCGTGGAGTCAACAAAGTTGGCGCCGATGATCGCCGTGGAGATCAACAGCCCGCCAATGATCGGCAACTTGCGCGCAAACCCTACCGACGCTCCCCGGCGAATCAGCCAATCGGAAAACACCCCCGAACACAGCACCCCGACAAACGCCGCCAGAAACGGCAGCGACGCCAGCAGGCCGGACTTGATGAAGTCCATGCCGCGATATTTCACCAGGTAGGTCGGAAACCACGTCAGGAAAAACCACAGCGTGGAATTCAGGCAGAACTGCCCCAGGTAGATCCCCCACAGCTTGCGCTTGCTCAGGACGATGCCGAGGTCGACCCAACTGAACGGTGCCTTGGCCGCCTGCGCCTGGATATCCACCAAACCGCCACCTTCGCGGATCAGCTCGATTTCCGCCGCATTGGCGCCTTTGAAATCCCGTGGCTCGCGGTACACGGCGTACCAGATCAACGCCCACACAATGCCCACGCCGCCGGTGGCGACAAACACCATGTGCCAGCCAAAAGCGTGTTGCAGCCAGGCCAATACCGGCGTGAGAAACGCCAGCCCGACAAACTGCCCGGAGGTGTAGACGCCAATCGCCGTGGCTCGCTCACGCTCAGGGAACCAGGTGGTCACCACGCGACTGTTGATCGGATAGGCCGGGGCTTCCAGGGCACCCACCGCCATGCGCAATACGAAGAGCGCGATGAAGCTGGCGGCGAAGCCGAGCATCACCGTAGCCACCGACCACAGCAGCAGGGCGACGCTGTAGAGAATGCGCGGCGGCACCCGGTCCACCAGCCAGCCGCCGGGAATCTGCATGGCGGCGTAGGTCCAGCCGAACGCGGAGAAGATCAGCCCGACATGCACCGGGTCGATCCCCAACTCACTGGTGAGGGCCGGGGCGGCAATCGACAAGTTGCTGCGGTCCAGGTAGTTGATCACCACAGTGATAAACAGCAGCACCATGATGAAGAAGCGCTTTCGGCTGGGCGTGACTAAAGAAGCCTGCCCGGTGAAGGACTCGGATTGCATGGGGGTTGCCTCTTCTTATGGTTATTGAGGACAGGTCTTACTGAAGAAACGCGATCCCTGTGGGAGCTGGCTTGCCTGCGATAGCGGAGTGTCAGTGCCGCAGATGCAAGCTGACTCACCGCTATCGCAGGCAAGCCAGCTCCCACAATGACGGTGTTTCTTCAGGAGGAAATCACCACTCCGCAAAGCTGCCGTCGGCATGGCGCCAGATCGGGTTGCGCCAGCGATGCCCGATGGCCGCGCGCTCGATCACGTATTCCTCGTTGATCTCGATGCCCAGGCCCGGCCCGTTGGGGATCTTCACGAAGCCCTGGTCGTAGTCGAAAACACCCGGATCACGTACGTAATCCAGCAGGTCGTTGCTCTCGTTGTAGTGAATGCCCAGGCTCTGTTCCTGGATGAACGCGTTGTAGCAAACCGCGTCCAGCTGCAGGCACGCCGCCAGGGCAATCGGGCCGAGCGGGCAGTGCAGGGCGAGGGCTACGTCGTAGGCTTCGGCCATGTTGGCGATCTTGCGGGTTTCGGTGATACCGCCGGCGTGGGACGCATCCGGCTGGATGATGTCGACGTAGCCTTCGCTGAGCACGCGCTTGAAATCCCAGCGCGAGAACAGGCGCTCGCCAAGGGCAATCGGGGTGCTGGTGAGCGGCGCCAGTTCTTTCAGTGCTTCGTAGTTTTCACTGAGCACCGGTTCTTCGATAAACATCAGTTTGTAGGGGTCGAGTTCCTTCATCAGCACCTTGGCCATGGGCTTGTGCACCCGGCCATGGAAGTCGACGCCGATGCCGACGTTGGGGCCTACCGCATCACGCACGGCGGCAACGTTGGCCAGGGCCTGGTCGACTTTTTCGAAGCTGTCGAGGAATTGCAGTTCTTCGGTGCCGTTCATTTTCACCGCAGTAAAACCACGGGCCACGGCTTCCTTGGCGGCGCGGGCAGTGTCGGCCGGGCGGTCGCCACCAATCCACGAGTACACGCGGATCTTGTCGCGCACCTGGCCACCCAGCAGGTCGCTGACCGACACGCCGAGGGCCTTGCCCTTGATGTCCCACAGCGCCTGGTCGATACCGGCGAGGGCACTCATATGGATCGCGCCGCCACGGTAGAAACCGCCGCGGTAGAGCACCGTCCAGATGTCTTCGATATTGCGTGGGTCTTTACCGATCAAGTAGTCGGACAATTCTTCGACGGCGGCAGCCACGGTGTGGGCGCGGCCCTCGACCACGGGCTCGCCCCAACCAGTCACGCCCTGGTCGGTTTCAACCTTGAGGAAGCACCAGCGCGGCGGGACGATGAAGGTGGTCAGTTTGGTGATTTTCATCTTCTTATCTCTCTTGTAGATGGAGAACGCTGATCAGCCCAAGGCATGCCAGGCCGCGACGTAGGCCTGGGCGTTGCTCGCCACTTGGGCGACGCTCATGCCCGGCTTGAATAACCCGGAGCCCAGGCCGAAGCCTTTGACGCCCGCGTCGAAAAATACCTGCATGTTGTCCGGGGTGATGCCGCCCACCGGCAGCAGCACCGTGCCCGCCGGCAGTACCGCAAGCCAGGCCTTGACCACCGCCGGGCCCATTTGCTCGGCGGGGAACAGCTTCAGCACGTCGGCGCCTTCGGCCAGCGCGGCAAAGGCTTCGGTGGGCGTGGCGACACCCGGCGACAGGTACAGGCCCGCAGCCTTGGCGGCCCGCAGCACCTTGGCATCGCTGTGGGGCATGACGATGACCTGGCCGCCGGCGGCTTTCACTTGATCAACCTGTTCCGGGGTCAGCACGGTGCCGGCGCCGATCAGGCAATCGGCGGGCAGGCTGTCCCGCAGGATGCGAATGCTGGAATAAGGATCCGGTGAGTTGAGCGGCACTTCGATGACCCTGAAGCCTGCGGTGTACAACACTTCGCCGATCGCCAACGCCTCCTCCGGTCGCAGGCCGCGCAGGATCGCGATCAAACCGTTGTGTGTCAGTGCTTGCTTGAGCATGTCGGGCCTCTCGTCAGGTTGCAGGCAGCAACCCCGCCGCCATGGCCAACTGCCAAAGACCACGCTCAGTAGCCTCCTGTGCCAGGGTCACGTGGGGGAAGCCACAAAGTTGGAGTGCACGCTGGTAGCGGGTGCAGAGTTGGGTGGTGCCCACCAGCACGATGTCGCGCTGTTGGGCATTCTGGCGGGTGCGCAAGCCCATGAGTTCGTGACCGATCATCAGGCCGGACAAATAGTCGGACTGCTCCTCGGGCGCCAGCTCGCCGGTCAATCCCAGGGTGCGGGCGCTGAACAAGGTCGACAACAGGCCGGCCTGGCCGTCCGACGACAGCGCCACCTGCACGCCGCGATCAAAAGCCGCCGCCTGGAACGCTTCGGAAGGTCGCTGGGTACGCCCCAAAATGCTGTGTTGGCTGAGCACGGCAAACAGCTCGCCGGTCATGAAGGTATCGAAGTGGGTGATGCAGCCTTCCACCACCTCGACCCACTTGGAATGGCTGCCCGGCAGGCCGATCAGTACGTCGCTGCCGGTAGTGGCGGACAAGCTTTGCAGCACGCCAAGCACCTGGGTTTCTTCGCCGCGCATCACATTGGGCAAGGCGCCACGTTGGATCACGCCGGGCACGATGTGCACCGTCGTGCCCCGCAGGCTGCTGACAACATGCAGTGCCTGGCCGAGGGTAGAGACGTCGGCCGGGGTATCGCGGTAAGCCGCTTCGCTCCAGCCCTGGGCGCTGCCCACCATGCCGCAGGCGATGACGGGGAGGCCGGGCCGGGCGTCGAGCCAGTCACCGCAGGCCGCGTCGAAGGCCAGCTCAAAGCCATTGCTGCAGCGAACACCGGCAATGTCCCGGGGTTCGGTGGGCAGGTGCATGATCCCCGACGCCAGGGTGCGTCGTTCGATCACGACGCCTGCCGGGCCGAGCTTATAAGCACGAAGGGAACTGGTTCCCCAATCGAGCGCGATCAATTGCGCCTGCATCGCTTCACCTGAGTGTTCTGAGCGGATGAGGCGAATATAAACCCAAGACCGGCAAAGTCTCAATATATAAATATCAGTCCCATATATAGGGAATACACAGACTTAGAAATTCGACAGGTCCAAGGTGCGCATCGCCCCCATCCAGATCGCATGGTCGGTGTGGTCCTTGAGGTCGTCGCCGGTGGTCGGGTGCAGGAACACCACCAGGCCGTTGCGGTTGAGGGCCAGCCACGGCAGTACGACGCCGATGTATTCAGGCTCGAACGCCAACTGGCAGCTCCAGTCCGGATGCGGGCCCACCGGGCGTTCATGCACGCGGCCCATGCGCAGCGGGAACATCTGCGCGGCGTCCTCGCAGAGTTTGCGCGCCTGGTCGATGGTGCTGGCGTCGAAGTAGATATGGGCGTGGTAGCCCTTGATACGTTGCATGACAGGCTCCGGCCTCAATGATCGGCAAATCCTAGACCGCAATGGACGGCAGGGCCAGGCCGGTCAGTGATTGTGCGCTGCTGGCTTGTTCGGCCAACAGCCAGTCGACGAAACGTTCGATCAACTGGCTGCGGCGTTTGCGCTGGGGCAGCACCACGTAATAGCCGAAGCGTGAGATCACCGTGTCGCCAATCGGCCGGCACAGCCACTTTTGCTCGAGCAAGTTATCCACAAGGTGGCGCCAGCCGATGGCCACGCCTTGGCCGGCGATCGCGGCCTGGATCAACAGCGTGTAATTGTCGAAACGCAACTGGCCCGGGGTGGGCGCGGTGGTGATGCCCAGCTCGCGAAACACACCGCTCCAGTCGAACCACTGGTTGTTGTTTTGCTGGCGCAGGTGCAATAACGGAAACTCCAGCAGGCTCTGCACCGGCAGCGGCGCGCTGCGGTCCTGGAGCAACTGCGGGCTGCACACCGGGAACACTTCTTCGTTGAACAGCCACAGGCTGTCGCCCTGTTTGAAGCGGCCGTCGCCGAACAGCACCGCCACATCGATATCGCTGCGCAACGCGGCGTGGTTGCGCTCGCTGGTGACCAGGCTCACGTCCACCTGCGGGTTGGCTTCATGGAAACGGTGCAGGCGCGGCATCAGCCAATAGGCGGCGAAGGCAAAGTCCGTCGCCACCTGCAGGACTTCGTGTTGGTCCTGCTCGGCAATCGCGCTCAGGCCCTGGTTGATGCTCTGCAAGCCGGCCTGCACCTGCTCGAACAACAAGGCGCCTGCGTCGGTCAGCTCAATGCCCCGATAAATACGATCAAACAGGCGCACCTTCAGCTGTTCTTCCAGGCGCTTGATCTGCTGGCTGATGGCCGGCTGAGTGGTGCCCAGTTCCATCGCCGCCGCCGTAAAGCTGCGCTGGCGCGCTGCGGCTTCAAACGCGCGCAGCAGATCGAGTGACAGGTTACCGAGGGATTCATACATACGCGGGGCTTATCCTAGACATTGCTTCTCATGGGCTTTACCACGTTTTCCATGGCCTGCATGCTCATTCGCATAAACGTTGACTATGGAATGCCGCGAAACCATGAAGCGCAAGAACATTCTTTTTATCATGGCCGATCAGATGGCCGCGCCGATGCTTCCGTTCTACGGTCCTTCGCCTATCAAACTGCCGAACTTGAGCCGCCTCGCCGCTGAGGGCGTGGTGTTCGACGCCGCTTACTGCAACAGCCCGCTGTGTGCGCCATCGCGCTTTACCCTGGTGAGTGGGCAGTTGCCGAGCAAGATCGGCGCCTACGACAACGCGGCCGATTTCCCCGCCGACGTGCCGACTTATGCCCACTACCTGCGTCGCCTCGGCTACCGCACCGCGTTGTCGGGCAAGATGCATTTTTGCGGCCCCGACCAGCTCCACGGTTATGAAGAACGCCTGACCAGTGACATCTACCCGGCCGACTATGGCTGGGCCGTGAACTGGGATGAGCCGGACGTGCGTCCCACCTGGTACCACAACATGGCGTCGGTGCTGCAAGCCGGGCCCTGCGTGCGCACCAACCAGCTGGATTTCGACGAAGAGGTGGTGTTCAAGGCCCAGCAGTATCTGTTCGACCATATCCGCGAGGACGGCGACCAGCCGTTCTGCCTGACCGTGTCGATGACCCACCCACACGACCCGTACACCATTCCCAAGCCGTTCTGGGACCTGTACGACGACAACGACATCCCGTTGCCCACAACGCCGCCACAAGCAGATCTCGACCCTCACTCCCAACGCCTGCTCAAGGTCTATGACCTGTGGGACAAGCCGCTGCCGCTGAACAAGATCCGCGATGCGCGCCGCGCCTACTTCGGCGCGTGCAGCTACATCGACAGTAACGTCGGCAAGCTGCTGCAAACCCTGGAAGACACGGGCCTGGCCGATGACACCCTCATCATTTTCTCCGGCGACCACGGCGACATGCTCGGCGAGCGCGGGCTCTGGTACAAAATGCACTGGTTTGAAATGGCCGCCCGGGTGCCGTTGCTGATCAGCGCGCCGGGGCAGTTTGCGGCCGGGCGAGTAACCGCCGCCGTGTCCACCGCCGACCTGCTGCCCACCCTGGTGGAACTGGCCGGCGGCGAGCTGGACCCGAGGCTGCCACTGGACGGCCGCTCGCTGGTTTCGCACCTTCAAGGGCAGGGCGGGCACGACGAAGTGTTCGGCGAGTACATGGCCGAAGGCACCATCAGCCCGCTGATGATGATTCGCCGTGGCGCCTACAAGTTCATCTACAGCGAGGACGATCCTTGCCTATTGTTCGATGTGCACAACGACCCGCACGAGCAGGAAGAACTCAGCCAGTCACCGGAACACCGGCCACTGTTCGAGGCGTTTTTGCGTGAGGCGCGGGCCAAATGGGACATCCCGGCGATCCACCAGCAGGTGCTCGCCAGCCAACGCCGTCGCCGCCTGGTGTTCGAGGCGCTGACCCAAGGCAAGCTGAAGAGCTGGGACCACCAGCCACTGGTAGACGCCAGTCAGCAATACATGCGCAACCATATCGACCTCGACGATCTGGAGCGCAAGGCACGTTTTCCACAACCCTGCCAAAACCAATAAAACTGAGGGGAAGGCCATGCAAAAGTTATCCACCGTGTTGAGCGTTGCGCTGCTGGCATTGAGCAGTGCCGGCGCCTACGCGGACTCAAGCTGCGACACCGTGAAGATGGCCGATCCGGGCTGGAGCGATATCGCCGCCACCAATGCCATTACCGGTTTCCTGTTGAACGGCATGGGCTACAAGGCCAAGGTCGATACCCTTGCGGTGCCGATCACCTTTGGCGGGCTCAAGGACGGCCAGGTGGATGTGTTCCTGGGTAACTGGATGCCGGCGCAGCAGGGCTTCTACGACAAGTTCGTGGCCAATGGCGATGTGGTGCAACTGGCGAAGAACCTCGACGGCACCGAGTTCACCCTCGCTGTGCCGGATTATGTGTGGGACGCCGGGGTGCATAATTTTGCCGACCTGAACACGTTTGCCGACAAATTCGACAAGAAAATCTACGGCATCGGTTCGGGGGCGCCGGCAAACATCTCGTTGCAGGAAATCATCAAGAAAAACGACTTTGACCTGGGCCAGTGGAAGCTGATCGAGTCCAGCGAACAGGCGATGCTGGCCGAGGTGTCCCGGGCGGTGAAGAAGCAGAAATTCGTGACCTTCCTCGGCTGGACGCCGCACCCGATGAACGTGCAGCTGAAGATGCATTACCTCAAGGGCGGGGAAAAGTACTTTGGTGACACCGGCAGCGTGTATACCTTGACCCGCAAAGGGTATGCGCAGGCCTGCCCGAATGTGGGCAAATTGCTGACCAACCTGAGTTTCACCCAGGAGATGGAGAACGCCATCATGGCGGAGGTGGTGAACAAGAAGGTGAGTAATGCGGACGCGGCGAAGGCGTGGATCAAGGCGAATCCGGCGGTGCTGGACAAGTGGCTGGACGGGGTTAAAACCGTCGACGGCCAGGATGCATTGGCCGCCGTAAAAGCCAAACTCTGATGCACTGATCGTTCCCACGCTCTGCGTGGGAACGCATCCGGTGACGCTCCGCGTCACGACTCAAGAGCGGACGCAGAGCGTCCACGACGGCATTCCCACGCAGAGCGTGGGAACGATCATCATGAGCCTGATACTCTGATTCAAACCTCTTCAACCGAGTTGCCAATGCCCTGGCCCAACCGCCACACACTCTTCCCCTTCCTCAGCTGGCTCCCGCGCCAAACCCGCGCCAGCGTCGGGCGGGATGCGGTCGTCGGCCTGAGCGGCGCAGTCCTGGCATTACCCCAGTCCATTGCCTACGCGCTGATCGCCGGTCTCCCACCGGAGTACGGCCTGTACGCCGCGATCATCCCGGTATTGATCGCCTGCTTGTGGGGCTCTTCCTGGCACCTGATCTGCGGTCCCACGGCGGCGATTTCCATCGTGCTCTACGCCAGTGTCAGCCCGCTGGCCGTGCCCGGGTCCCAGGACTACATCACGCTCATCCTGTTGCTGACCTTCCTGGCCGGCGTCTTCCAATGGCTGCTGGGGATGCTGCGCTTCGGTGCCCTGGTGAACTTCGTTTCACATTCAGTGGTGCTGGGCTTCACCCTCGGCGCGGCGGTGGTAATCGCCCTGGGGCAATTGCCCAATCTGTTGGGGCTGGACCTGCCCAGCCAGGCCACGGCGATCAACAGCCTGCTGGCACTGATCAACCATGCCGGGGAATGGAATCATCCGTCACTGGTGCTCGGGCTCGGCACCTTGCTGGTGGGGGTGCTGCTGAAATTGTGGGTGCCGCGCTGGCCCACACTGTTGATCGCGCTGGCCTTGGGTAGCCTCATTCCTTGGCTATGGCCGGCGATGTTCGGGCAGGTGGCGTTGGTCAGTTCATTTGTCGGCAAGCTGCCACCGTTCAGCCCGCTGCCGATGGACCTGGACTTGGTCCTGCGCCTGCTGCCGAGTGCCGTGGCGGTGGGCATGCTGGGGCTGGTGACCAGCCTGTCGATTGCGCGCTCACTGTCGGCCCGCTCCCAGCAATTGCTCGATGCGAATCAGGAAGTGCGCGCCCAGGGTTTATCCAACATCGTCGGCGGATTTTTCTCCGGGTACTTGTCGGCGGGCTCCTTCACCCGGTCGGGCCTGAGTTATGAGGCAGGCGCCTGTTCACCGCTGGCGGGGGTGTTTTCTGCGCTGTGGGTGGCGCTGTTTGCGTTGTTCGGCGCGGCACTGATCGCCCATATTCCGATCCCGAGCATGGCCGCGAGCATCCTGCTGATTTGCTGGGGGTTGGTGGACCATCGCGGTATTCGGGCCCTGTTCCGGGTCAGCCGCGCAGAGTTCGTGGTAATGGGCCTGACCTGCATCGCCACGCTGCTGCTGGAATTGCAGACGGCGATTTATGCGGGTGTGCTGGCGTCGCTGTTTTTCTACCTCAAGCGCACCTCGCAACCGCGAGTCCAGCAATGGCGTGACGGTGAGGACGATGTGCTGCGGGTCGGCGGCTCGATCTTTTTCGGCGCCAGCCATTACCTGCAAGTACGGCTGCAAAGCCTGCACGGCCAGCGGGTGGTGATCGAGGCACAGCAGATCAACTTTATCGACTATTCCGGGGTGGAGATGCTGCACCAGGAGGCACGCCGATTGAATGGAGTGGGGCGCAGCCTGGCGTTGCGCAAGGCCCGGCCGCAGGTGGTGGAAGAGTTGAAGAAACTGGAAGGGGCCGATAAATGCCCCATCCATTTCGAAGACTGAATGCAGTTAAACCTGTGGGAGCGGGCTTGCTCGCGAATGCGGTGTGACAGTCGCCGTATGTATCGACTGATCCACCGCATTCGCGAGCAAGCCCGCTCCCACATTTGGATTTGCTTCAGGCCAGTTGCCTACGCAGTTCAGCTAATACCGGGGCCGAATCCGGGCGCACGCCGCGCCACAGGTAGAACGCTTCCGCCGCCTGCTCCACCAACATTCCCAGGCCATCCATTGCCACCGCTGCGCCCTGCTCACTGGCCCAGCGGCAGAACGCCGTAGGCTCTTTGCCGTACATCATGTCGTAGCAAAAAGTCTTTCCGGGTTCGATCAGGCTACCCGCAATCGGCGGTACATCGCCTGACAGGCTGGCGGACGTGGCGTTGATGATCAGGTCCACCGGCTCACGCAGCCAGTCGAAACCGCTGGCGGACACCGGGCCGAGGTCGTCGAACAGCTCGGCAAGCAATTCGGCCTTTTCCACAGTGCGGTTGGCGATGATCAGCGAAGCCGGCTGCTCAGCCAGCAACGGCTCCAGCGCACCGCGCACCGCACCACCAGCCCCCAGCAGCAGAATGCGTTTGCCTTGCAGGCTGAACCCGGCATTCACCGTCAAATCCCGCACCAGGCCGGCGCCGTCGGTGTTGTCCCCCAACAGGCTGCCATCGGCGAGCTTGCTCAAGGTATTCACCGCACCGGCCCGTTGGGCCCGTTCGGTCAGGGTGTTGGCCAGGCGATAGGCCTCTTCCTTGAACGGCACGGTGACGTTGGCACCACGGCCTTGTGCGAAAAATGCTTTTGCACAGCCGGTGAAATCCTCCAACGGCGCGAGCAAGGTGCTGTAGTCCAGTTGCTCGCCAGTTTGTTCGGCGAACAGGCGATGAATCAGTGGCGACTTGCTGTGGCCGATGGGGTTGCCGAAAACGACATAACGATCCATCAGACCGCCGCCTTGGGCAGCACGCCCAGCCAGTCGCGGTCTTGCAGGTAGTAGTCGGTGAGACGCGCTTCTTCACTGTCGGGCGCGGCTTTCCAGTCATAGCTCCAGCGCACTTGCGGCGGCAGCGACATCAGGATCGACTCGGTGCGCCCGCCTGATTGCAGGCCGAACAAAGTGCCACGGTCATAGACCAGGTTGAACTCGACGTAGCGGCCACGGCGGAATTCCTGGAATTCGCGCTGCTGCTCGGTATAGGCCATGGCCTTGCGGCGCTGGACGATTGGCAGGTAGGCGTCAATGTAGGCGTCGCCGATGGCGCGCATGAAGGCGAAGCTGGTGTCGAAGTCCCACTCGTTCAAATCATCGAAGAACAAACCGCCGATGCCCCGGGGTTCGTTGCGGTGCTTGATGTGAAAGTAGGTGTCGCACCAGGCCTTGTAGCGCGAGTACACGTCCGGGCCAAACGGCGCGCAGGCCTGCTCGGCGACGCGGTGCCAGTGGATGCAGTCTTCTTCGTTGCCGTAGTAGGGCGTCAGGTCGAAGCCGCCACCGAACCACCATACCGGCTCTTCGCCTTCTTTTTCAGCGATGAAAAACCGTACGTTGGCGTGGGAAGTCGGCACATGGGGGTTGTGCGGGTGGATCACCAGCGACACGCCGAGGGCTTCAAAACCGCGACCAGCCAATTCCGGGCGATGGGCACTGGCGGACGGTGGGAGGCCGCTGCCAAACACGTGGGAAAAATTAACGCCGCCTTTTTCGATCACCGAACCGTTTTCGATCACACGGGTACGACCACCGCCGCCGGCAGGCCGGGTCCAGGCGTCTTCGATAAAGCGAGTGTCCGTCTCAAAGGTTTCCAGGGCGCTGCAAATGCGGTCTTGCAGGTCGAGCAGGTAGGCTTTGACAGCCTCGGTGCGGGTAGTCATGACATCACCTTGAATCGGGCAAAGCTACGCGAGGCCATTGGGCGTCGGCGGCAAATGGGCGCACAGGATACCACTGCACCCACTACTGCCACAGTTGACGAAGATCAAGCTTAGGAGTCCGATAGGGGGCTACGCGAAATGACTTAAGGAGAGTGCAGATGGCCAAACGTATCCAGTTCCGTGCCCATGGCGGCCCCGAAGTACTTGAGTATGTGGACTACACCCCGGCAGAACCCGGCCCGCAGCAGGTTCGCGTGCAGAACAAGGCCATTGGCCTGAACTTCATCGACACGTATTTCCGCAGCGGCCTGTACGCGCCACCGGCCTTGCCGTCGGGCCTGGGCGCTGAAGGCGCTGGCGTGGTTGATGCGGTGGGTAGCGAAGTCACTCAATTCAAGGTCGGTGATCGCGTGGCTTATGGCAGTGGCCCGCTGGGTGCGTACAGCGAATTGCATGTGCTGCCGGCTGCCAACCTGGTGCACCTGCCGGACGACATCAGCTTCGAACAGGCCGCCGGCGCGATGCTCAAGGGCCTGACGGTGCAGTACCTGTTGCGCCAGACCTATGAGTTGAAGGGCGGTGAAACCATTCTGTTCCACGCCGCGGCCGGTGGCGTGGGCTCGCTGGCGTGCCAATGGGCCAAGGCCTTGGGTGTGAAGCTGATCGGTACCGTCAGTTCGCCGGAAAAAGCAGCGTTGGCCAAATCCCTTGGTGCCTGGGAAACCATCGACTACAGCAAGGAAAACGTCGCACAGCGCGTGCTGGAACTGACTGACGGCAAGAAATGCCCGGTGGTGTACGACGGTGTAGGCAAGGACACCTGGCTCACGTCCTTGGACAGCGTGGCGCCACGCGGGTTGGTGGTGAGTTTTGGGAATGCTTCGGGGGCTGTGGATGGGGTTAACCTGGGGATTCTGGCGGCGAAAGGTTCGCTGTATGTGACCCGGCCGACCCTGGCGACTTATGCCAACAACCCGGAAAACCTGCAGGCAATGGCGGATGATCTGTTTTCGATGATCATCAGTGGCAAGTTGCAGATTGATATTAATCAGCGGTTTTCGCTGGGGGATGCGGCGAAGGCGCAGACGGAGTTGTCGGCGCGGCGGACGACTGGGTCGACCATTCTGTTGCCATAGGGCGTTGGATTTTCAGCGGGTTTGAGGGCCTCTTCGCGAGCAAGCCCGCTCCCACATTTGAATGCGCTCCGCCTTTGGAATGCGGCCGAATGTGGGAGCGGGCTTGCTCGCGAATGCAGGCGACTCGGTCTCAGGAAGGGCGCACAACCTCACCCGTCGCCAGATCCCGAATCAGACTCGGATTCTTCCGCCCCCCAAGATTCCCGCCCAACACTAGATCCACCTGCCCACGGAAATACTGCTCCACACGAATCCGCGTGCGCGCCGCCGGGCGGCCCTGTGGGTTGGCCGAGGTGGAAATCAATGGCCCGACCAGCGAGCACAGATCCCGCACTTGCGGATGATCAGTCACCCGCAACGCCACTGTGTCATGCACCCCGGTAATCCACTCGGGCAACAAGTCCTGATGGGGCACCAACCACGTATTCGGGCCAGGCCAGGTACTGGCCATGCGGTCCATCCACTCATCGGGAAAGTCTTCGAAGAGAAAATCGAACTGACGGATGTTGTCGGCAATCAGGATCAGCCCCTTATCCACAGACCGGCCTTTGATCGCCAGCAACCGATCCACGGCCTCTTCGTTCCAAGGGTCACAGCCCAGGCCCCAGACTGCCTCGGTTGGATAGGCAATCACCGCGCCTGCGCGAATTTCTCGTGCGGCTTCTCGCACACGCCACCTGTTGACCATTACTCACTCTCCGGACTAAAGCTCTGCGCAGTTTACCGATCTTCGTTACAAAACCTAGCCGCGCGCAAGCCAGCGCCCGCTTTCGCAGATTACCCGGCCTTCCAGCTCCAGTTCCGTCAAGCTGGCCAGCACCTCGGACAAGGCCCTCCCGCTGGCAATCGCCAAGGCTTCACTGGTGTGGGGCGCCGCGTGCAACAGCGCCACCAGTGGGTGAGTGACCGCAATCGGCGCCGGGCGGGACAGTGCCTGCCAACCGCGCAGGTTTTCGAAAATGTGTTCGATGGTTTCCACCAGCACCGCACCATCTCGAATCAATTGATGGCAGCCTTTGGCCCCGGGGTGATGGATCGAGCCGGGGATGGCGTATACCTCGCGGCCTTGCTCCGCCGCCAACCGAGCAGTGATCAGCGAACCGCTGGCCATACTGGCTTCCACCACCAGCACCCCAAGAGACAGGCCGCTGATTATGCGGTTACGTCGCGGGAAGTTACCGGCTTGTGGCGGGGCGTCCAACGGAAACTCGGAAACCACGGCGCTGCCTTGGGCAATCATCGCTTCGGCCAAGCGTCGGTGGCGCTGTGGATAAAAATTTTCGAGCCCGGTGCCCAGTACGCCAATTGTATGTCCACCGACATCCAAAGCCGCCTGGTGAGCAGCGCCGTCGATACCCAGGGCAAGGCCACTGGTGATGACAAAACCGGCACTCGCCAGGCTGCGGGAAAACGCGGCGGCGGTGTCCATTCCTGGCCTGGAGGCACGACGGCTGCCAACCATCGCCAATTGCGGTTTTTCCAGAATCGCCGGGTTGCCGGCGACGAATAATAGCGGGGGCGCGTCATCCAATTCTGCGAGCAATGCCGGGTAGTCGGGTTGGTCCCACATCAGCAAATGCTGGGCCGGACGCTCCAGCCAGGCCAATGCCGCACTGGCGCCATCACGTACTTCCTCGCAACGCCGGGCATCGGTGCTGGCCACCTTGAGGCCAAGAGAACGCCAGGCACTCGCCGGTGCGCTGATGGCTTTTGACGCAGAACCAAAGGCCTCGATAAGTTTTTTAAAGCCCTTGGGACCCAGTTCCGGCAGCCTGTGCAAGCGTAGTCGGGCTTCCAGTTCTGCTGGGGAAATTTCGCGGTTATTCGTCGGTAACATTTGATCGTCCTTGATCGGAACAAGCTGTGGATAACTCTGTTGGTAACTTATTTAGCAACCTAATTATTGCCTTTGATCAGGCGCCTCAAAACGGTCCATTACCGCCAGCGAACGCGACGCGCTGAGCACCAGGCCGTAGCTGAGCTTTTCGTAGGTGCGAAACACCAATAGCTTCCCGGCAGGTTCGTCAGGCACCTTCACCGGAGCGCCGGTCACTTGATCGCGAAGGGTTTCTCCGGCTTTCACCACGGCCAGCACATGACCTTCCATCAGGCCGTCACGGCGTCCCTTGTTCAACGTCACGGCATCCAGCACGCCGACCTGCGTCACGCCCCGGGGCACGTCAATGATGTGCCCGGCAATGGCGCGGGCAGGCCACTGAACCACCAAACTGGCCAGGTCGGTGGCTGCTTGCTGGCTGAGCAACCGGTCCCCGGGACGCACCTCCTGGGTCACCCGCTGCACACCCAATGTGCTGACGTCGCCCGCTGTCACAAAACGTGCGGTGCCAATGTCGTCAGCGTTGATGCCCAGCAATTCCTGGCTATCAGGGTCGGTGTAGGCCTTGCCCCGGCGAAAGATTCCATAGCTTGGGACGGCAGGGTCCAGTACGCCCCGCGCATAAACACGCTCGCCATTGGCGCCCAACACTCGGCCGGCATCTGCTGCAACAATATAGGGAGCGTGGTCCAGTTCCTGGGGCGAATCGAGAATGCGGTTGTGCAGTAAAAAGCGCTGGATGGCTTGTTGCGTATGAAGCGGCAGCGGTTGACCCGCCTGTGGAAAGCTCGCGGGAACCTGGCCAACAACGGCCTGGGCCCACAGCAGCAAGACGAGTAGCGATTTCCTCATGGGGTGAATCTCCTTTATTATGTGCATTCGCGTGAAACGCCTTGGCCTTCGCGGCTCTCGGACGTTCTCCCACGGCACTTACTCCGGTACAGCAGGGGTCCATCCCCGGCGCCGACTTGCCTTTACCTCACATGTGCAGCAATTACGCTTATGGCTATTTTGAACATCCTCGAATTTCCGGACTCACGCCTGCGCACCATCGCCAAGCCAGTGGCCGTAGTGGACGCCAAGGTTCGTCAGTTGGTCGATGACATGTTTGAAACAATGTATGAAGCCCCAGGTATCGGCCTCGCCGCGACCCAGGTCGACGTGCATCAACGCGTCGTGGTCATGGACCTGTCCGAAGACCGCAGCGAGCCCCTGGTGTTTATCAACCCTGAGTTCGAAACCCTGACCGACGAGATGGGCCAGTATCAGGAAGGCTGCCTGTCGGTGCCGGACTTCTACGAGAACGTCGACCGTCCCCAGCGCGTCAAGATCAAGGCCCTGGACCGTGACGGCAAGCCGTTCGAGATGATTGCCGAAGGCCTGCTGGCGGTGTGCATCCAACACGAATGCGACCACCTCAACGGCAAGCTGTTTGTCGATTACCTGTCCACGCTTAAACGCGACCGGATCAAGAAGAAGCTGGAAAAGAAGCATCGCCAGCAAGCTTGATTCCCTTCTTTCAAAGGCTTGCTCCGGCAAGCCTTTTTCTTTTGTGAGACGTTTCCCATGACCGAGCCACTGCGCATCGTTTTTGCCGGCACCCCCGAATTCGCCGCCGAACACCTCAAGGCCCTGCTCGCCAGCCCGTATGAAATCGTGGCGGTCTACACCCAGCCCGATCGCCCGGCCGGTCGTGGGCAAAAGCTGATGCCCAGCCCGGTCAAGCAGCTTGCACTTGAGAACAACATTGTCGTGCTGCAGCCGCCAACCCTGCGCAACGCCGACGCCCAGGCCGAACTGGCTGCGCTGAAGCCGGACCTGCTGGTGGTAGTGGCGTATGGTTTGATCCTGCCCCAGGCCGTGCTGGATATCCCGCGCCTGGGTTGCATCAACAGCCACGCCTCGCTGCTGCCTCGCTGGCGTGGTGCGGCACCGATCCAGCGTGCCGTTGAAGCCGGTGACGCCGAAAGTGGTGTGACCGTGATGCGCATGGAAGCGGGCCTGGACACCGGCCCGATGCTGTTGAAAGTTATCACCCCGATCACCGGTCAAGACACCGGCGGCAGCCTGCACGATCGCCTCGCCGAAATGGGCCCGCCGGCTGTAATCCAAGCCATCACCGGCCTGGCCACCGGCACCTTGGAAGGCGAAGTACAGGACGACAGCCTCGCCACCTACGCCCACAAACTGAACAAGGATGAAGCCCGCATCGACTGGAGCCGCCCGGCCGTTGAGCTGGAACGCCTGGTACGCGCCTTCAACCCGTGGCCGATCTGCCACAGCACCCTCAATGGCGAAGCCTTGAAAGTACTGGCCGCCACCTTGGCCGATGGCAAAGGAGCCCCCGGCGAGATCATCGGCGCCAGCAAGGACGGCCTGCTGGTAGCGTGCGGTGAACAGGCGCTGTGCCTGACCCGTCTGCAATTGCCCGGCGGCAAGGCGCTGAACTTCAGCGATTTGTTCAACAGCCGCCGTGAGAAATTTGCCGTAGGTATCGTCCTCGGCCAAGCGGTGGACGCTCAATGAACCCACGTCTGGCCGCCGCCAAGGCCCTGGCCGCCGTACTCAACGGCAAGGCTTCCCTCAACAGTTCGTTGCCGACCCAACTGGATAAAGTCGAAGACCGTGATCGCGGCTTTACCCAAGACCTGGCTTTCGGCACCGCCCGCTGGCAGCCACGTTTGTCGGCGCTGGCGGCCAAACTGCTGCAAAAGCCGTTCAAGGCGGCAGATGCCGATGTCGAAGCACTGCTGCTGGTGGGCCTCTATCAACTGCTCTACACCCGCGTGCCGGCCCACGCCGCCATCGGCGAAACCGTGGGTTGCGCCGACAAGCTGAAAAAGCCCTGGGCCAAGGCCTTGCTCAACGCCGTGCTACGCCGCGCCCAGCGCGAAAGCGAAGCGCTGCTGGCCGAGCTGGAACATGATCCGGTGGTGCGCACCGCTCACCCGCGCTGGCTGCAAAAATCCCTGAAGGCATTCTGGCCCGCGCAATGGGAAGCCATCTGCGCCGCCAACAATGCGCACCCGCCGATGATCCTGCGGGTCAATCGCCGTCATCACACCCGCGACGCTTATCTCACGTTGCTTGGCGAAGCCGGTGTAGCCGCCACGGCCTGTGTCTACAGTCAGGACGGCATCGTTCTTACAGAACCGGGTGATGTCCGTAACTTGCCCGGGTTCGCCGAAGGCTGGATCAGCGTGCAGGACGAAGCCGCGCAACTGGCCGCTGACCTGCTGGACCTGGCGCCTGGCCAACGAGTGCTGGACGCCTGCTGCGCCCCCGGTGGCAAAACCTGCCACATCATGGAAGTGCAAGCGGACCTGGCCGGCGTCGTCGCCGTCGACCTGGAAGCCAAGCGCCTGGTGCGCGTGCGGGAAAACCTCGCGCGTCTGGGCCTGAGCGCCGAACTGATCGCCGCCGACGGCCGCGACACCGCCACCTGGTGGGACGGCAAGCCCTTCCAGCGCATCCTGCTGGACGCCCCGTGCTCCGCCACCGGCGTGATCCGCCGTCACCCGGACATCAAACTGACCCGCCAACCCGACGACATCGCCGCCTTGGCCGTGCTGCAAGGCGAGTTGCTGGACGCGCTGTGGCCGACCCTCGAAGTCGGCGGCATCCTGCTGTACGCCACCTGCTCGACGCTGCCCACCGAAAACACCGAAGTCATCGAAGCCTTCCTGGCCCGCACCAGCGGCGCACGGGAACTGGACCTCGACATCCAGGCCGGGATCAAGCAGCCTCATGGCCGCCAGTTGCTGGCCCAGGAAGGCGGCCACGACGGGTTCTATTACGCCAAGCTGATCAAGATTGCCGCCGCTCGCGGCTGAATGGTTTTAAGGGAGTGACCGGATGAAAATCATCATCCTCGGCGCAGGGCAGGTCGGCGGTACGCTGGCCGAGCATTTGGCCAGCGAAGCCAACGACATCACCGTGGTCGACACCGACGCGGAGCGCCTGCGGGATTTGGGCGACCGTTTGGACATCCGTACCGTACAGGGCCGTGCCTCGTTTCCTACGGTGCTGCGCCAGGCCGGTGCCGACGATGCCGACATGCTGGTGGCGGTCACCAACAGTGACGAGACCAACATGGTCGCCTGCCAGGTCGCCCATACCCTGTTCCACACCCCGACCAAAATCGCCCGGGTGCGTGAGGCGGCCTACCTGACCCGCGCCGGGCTGTTCGACAACGACGCGATCCCGGTGGACGTGCTGATCAGCCCGGAACAGGTGGTGACCCACTACATCAAGCGCCTGATCGAACACCCGGGCGCCTTGCAGGTGATCGACTTCGCCGAAGGCAAGGCGCAGCTGGTGGCGGTCAAGGCGTACTACGGCGGGCCGTTGGTGGGCCAGCAACTGCGCCAGTTGCGCGAGCACATGCCCAACGTCGAGACACGGGTGGCGGCAATCTTCCGTCGCGACCGGCCGATCCTGCCTCAGGGCGATACGGTGATCGAGGCTGACGACGAGGTGTTTTTCATCGCCGCCAAAGCAAACATTCGCGCGGTGATGAGCGAAATGCGCCGTCTGGATGAGACCTATAAACGCATCGTCATCGCCGGCGGCGGGCAGATCGGCGAGCGCCTGGCCGAGGCCATTGAAAGCCGCTATCAGGTGAAGATCATCGAGATGAATCCGGCACGCTGCCGGTATTTGTCCGACACCCTCGACAGCACCGTGGTCCTGCAAGGCAGTGCCTCGGACCGTGACCTGCTGCTGGAAGAAAACATCGCCGACGCCGACATCTTCCTGGCCCTGACCAACGATGACGAAGCCAACATCATGTCGTCGTTGCTGGCCAAGCGGCTGGGGGCGAAGAAGGTGATGACCATCATCAATAACCCGGCCTACGTCGACCTGATCCAGGGCGGCGATATCGACATCGCCATCAGCCCGCAACTGGCAACCATCGGCACCTTGCTGGCCCACGTGCGGCGCGGCGATATCGTCAGCGTGCACTCGTTGCGCCGGGGCGCGGCGGAAGCCATCGAGGCGATTGCCCACGGCGACTCGAAGTCGAGCAAGGTGATTGGCAAGGCGATCCGCGATATTGGCTTGCCGCCGGGTACTACCATTGGCGCAATCATTCGCGATGAAGAAGTGATCATCGCCCACGACGACACGGTGATCGCCACGGGCGACCATGTGATTCTGTTCCTTGTGGATAAAAAACATATCCGCGATGTGGAGAAGCTGTTCCACGTGGGCCTGAGCTTTTTCTGATCAAACGGAGTGACCGACATGCTCGAATCCCTGGAAAAAATGCTCGCCAAGGGTGTGGATAATTCACTGCTGCGGTTTGGTTTGGGCAAGGGTTATCTGGATCTGAAGGACAATGCCAAGGCGGCGGAGCATTTGCAGAAGTGCGTCGAGTTTGATCCGAAGTATTCGGCGGCGTGGAAGCTGTTGGGCAAGGCGCAGTTGGGGCAGGGTGATAATACTGCGGCGCGGTTGGCGTGGGAGCAGGGGATTACAGCGGCCCAGGCCCATGGCGACAAGCAGGCCGAAAAAGAAATGACGGTGTTCCTGAAGAAACTCGACCGCCAAGCCTGAAGAGATTCCTGTGGGAGCTGGCTTGCCTGCGATGCAGGCAACTCGGTCCTTCAGTTACACCGAGGTGATGCCATCGCAGGCAAGCCAGCTCCCACACTGGATCTGCAGGGGTCTACAGATCGAGGTACATCAATACCACCGCGCCTCACCCGGCGGGCGTTTCTTGAAGCGCTTCATGCTCCACATGTACTGGCTTGGGTAAGCGGCCACATACCGCTCCACCACCTTGCTCATCGCCGCACATGAAGTGGCGGTGTCGGTGCTGTACATATCTTCCGGCGCCGCTTCCAGGATCACTTTGTAGCCCGAGCCATCCGGCAGCCGCAGGGCATGCAGGAACACCCCGACCGCCTTGTGCCCTGCCAACATGTTCGGCACGAACTTGCTGGTCAGCGCCTGGGTAGCGAAGAACGGCACGAAGATCCCGGCGGACTCTGCCGGCTCCGGGTCGGCAGGAATGCCCACCTGGCCGCCTTTGCGCACTTCCTTGATGACACTGAGGATGCCTTCCTTGGTGGACGCCGCCACGCGGTTGCCCAGTTGCACCCGTTGCTTGCGCAGCAAGTCATCCACCGCCTTGAGCTTGGGCGGACGGTAGAAAATGATCGGTTTGCACTGGCTGCAATAGAAGTGGTTCAACACTTCCCAGTTGCCCAGGTGGCTGGTGATGCCCACCACGCCTTTACCCGAGGCCAGGGCTTCGTGCAGCACTTCCAGGCCTTCGACTTCGCGTACCAGGTCGATGGAGCGCTGGGCCGGCCAGATCCAGGCGCAGGCACTTTCGGTCAGGGACTTGCCGATGTCCATCAGGCTGCGTCCAACGAGGCGCTCGCGCTCGGCCGGGTCCATGTCGGGGAAGCATTTGGACAGGTTGATCCGCACCGTCTCGCGGGAGCGGTTGGGGGTTTTCCACATGATCCAGCCAATCGCCGAACCGACCGCTTGCACCGCGCGCCAAGGCAGCAGGGCAAACAACCGAAGAGCGCCTACCAGCAAGGCGCCTTTAAACTTTTCCACAGGTCACTCCTGATCGTGTGTGGTGCGCAAAGCCGCCATTCTAACCGGCGTTGGCCAGGTCCGCGTAACGGTCGCAGTCCTGAGTGTGGTCCATGACCATGCCCGAGGCCTGCATGAACGCGTAACAGATGGTGGGTCCGACGAACGTAAAGCCGGCTTTTTTCAGGGCTTTGCTCATGGCTTCCGCTTCAGGCGTAATCGCCGGAACCTGGCTGCGATCCTTGAAATGATTGACCTTGGGCACCCCGCCGACAAACGACCAGAGCCACCCCACCGGGTCCTCCAGCGCCAGCCAGGCGGCGGCATTGCGCCGAGTGGCATTGAGTTTCAGGCGGTTACGCACGATGCCCGGATCGAGCATCAGCGCTTCGATCTCGGCATCGCTCAGTTGGGCCAAACGCTGCGCATCAAAGCCAAACAAGACCTTTCGATAGTGCTCGCGTTTGCGTAAAACGGTGATCCAGGACAGGCCCGCCTGGAACCCTTCGAGCAAAAGCAACTCGAACAGTCCCTGCGCATCGCGCAGCGGCGTTCCCCACTCCTGATCGTGATAAGCCATGTACAGCGGATCTTCAGAACACCAAAAGCAGCGTGGCATAAGGCTCCAGGGGATGGTGGCGCGGCCGAATCGGGTATACTCCCGCTCTTTAAATCGCAGCCCAAGTAACAGGTGAATTTCGTGAGCCAGCCTACGCCAGCCGTGCGTACCTTCCAAGACTTGATCCTCGCCCTCCAGCAATACTGGGCCGAGCAAGGTTGTGTGGTACTTCAGCCCTACGATATGGAAGTAGGCGCCGGCACTTTCCACACCGCTACCTTCCTGCGGGCCATTGGCCCGGAAACCTGGAACGCCGCTTATGTGCAGCCCAGTCGTCGCCCGACTGACGGCCGCTACGGCGAAAACCCGAACCGCCTGCAGCACTACTACCAGTTCCAGGTGGTACTGAAGCCGAACCCGGACAACTTCCAGGAGCTGTACCTGGGCTCGCTGAAACATGTCGGCCTGGACCCACTGGTCCACGACATCCGTTTTGTCGAAGACAACTGGGAATCGCCCACCCTGGGCGCCTGGGGCCTGGGCTGGGAAGTCTGGCTCAACGGCATGGAAGTGACGCAATTCACTTACTTCCAGCAAGCCGGTGGCATCGAGTGCTACCCGGTGACCGGCGAGATCACCTACGGTCTCGAGCGCCTGGCCATGTACCTGCAAGGCGTGGATTCGGTCTACGACCTGGTGTGGGCTGACGGCCCGTTCGGCAAGGTGACCTATGGCGATGTGTTCCACCAGAACGAAGTGGAGCAGTCGACCTACAACTTCGAACACGCCAACGTCGAGAAACTGTTCGAGCTGTTCGACTTCTACGAAAGCGAAGCCAAGCGCCTGATCGAACTGGATCAGCCGCTGCCGTTGCCGAGCTATGAGATGGTTCTGAAGGCATCCCACACCTTCAACCTGCTGGATGCTCGCCGTGCCATCTCGGTCACCGCGCGCCAGCAATACATCCTGCGTGTACGCACCCTGGCGCGTTCCGTCGCCCAAGCCTACCTGCTGGCTCGCGCCAAGCTGGGCTTCCCGATGGCAACCCCGGACCTGCGTGATGAAGTGTTGGCTAAGCTGGAGGCTGCACAATGAGTGCTCAAGATTTCCTGGTTGAACTGGGCACCGAAGAGCTGCCTCCCAAGGCATTGAACACCCTGGCCGACGCGTTTCTGGCCGGTATCGAAAAAGGCCTGCAAACCGCTGGCCTGAAGTTCGCAGCGAAGAAGGTCTACGCCGCGCCGCGTCGCCTGGCGGTGTTGCTCACCGCGCTGGAAACCCAGCAGCCGGACCGCAGCATCAACCTCGACGGCCCGCCACGCCAGGCCGCCTTCGATGCTGAAGGCAACCCGACTCAAGCCGCCCTTGGTTTTGCCAAGAAGTGTGGCGTCGAGCTGAGCGAGATCGACCAGAGCGGCCCGAAACTGCGCTTCAGCCAGGTCATCACCGGTAAGCCGACTGCCAGCCTGTTGCCCACCATCGTTGAAGATTCCCTGAACGACCTGCCTATCCCGAAGCGCATGCGCTGGGGTGCCCGCAAGGAAGAGTTCGTGCGCCCAACCCAATGGCTGGTGATGCTGCTCGGTGACCAAGTCATCGACTGCACCATCCTCGCCCAAAAGGCCGGCCGTGATTCCCGTGGTCACCGCTTCCACCATCCTCAAGCCGTGCGCATCACCTCGCCGGCCAACTACGCTGCTGACCTGCGGGCTGCCTACGTACTGGCCGATGCCAATGAGCGCCGCGAGCTGATCAGCAAGCGCACCGAAGAGCTGGCGCGCCTGCAGGAAGGCACCGCCATCGTGCCGCCAAGCCTGCTGGACGAAGTGACGGCTCTGGTTGAATGGCCAGTGCCGCTGGTGTGCTCGTTCGAGGAACGCTTCCTGGACGTGCCACAAGAAGCACTGATCACCACCATGCAGGACAACCAGAAGTATTTCTGCCTGCTGGACGTCGACGGCAAGTTGCTGCCTCGGTTCATCACCGTGGCCAACATTGAAAGCAAGGACCCGCAGCAGATCATCGCCGGTAACGAGAAAGTCGTTCGTCCGCGCCTGACTGACGCCGAGTTCTTCTTCAAGCAAGACAAAAAGCAGAAGCTGGAAGACTTCAACCTGCGCCTGCAAAACGTGGTGTTCCAGGAAAAACTCGGCAGCGTCTACGACAAGGCCGTGCGCGTTTCCAAGCTGGCGGCTTACATCGCGCCACGCATTGGTGGCGATGCTGCCTGGGCTGCACGTGCCGGCCTGCTGTCCAAGTGCGACCTGGCCACCGAGATGGTTGGCGAGTTCCCGGAGATGCAAGGTGTTGCCGGTTACTACTACGCCCTCAATGATGGCGAGCCGGAAGACGTCGCCCTGGCGCTGAACGAGCAGTACATGCCGCGCGGTGCTGGCGCCGAGCTGCCGACCACCCTCACTGGTGCGGCCGTGGCCATCGCTGACAAACTGGATACCCTCGTCGGTATCTTCGGTATCGGCATGTTGCCTACCGGCAGCAAAGACCCGTATGCCCTGCGCCGTGCGGCCCTGGGTGTGCTGCGGATCCTGATCGACAAGAAACTCGACCTCGACCTGACCCAGGCCGTGGTGTTCGCTGTCGGCCAGTTCGGTGCCAAGGTCAAGCAAGCGGGCCTGGCCGAACAAGTGCTGGAGTTCGTCTTCGACCGCCTGCGTGCGCGTTACGAAGACGAAGGCGTGGACGTTTCGGTGTACCTGTCGGTACGTGCCCTGCAACCGGGTTCGGCGCTGGACTTCGACCAACGCGTGCAGGCCGTTCAGGCTTTCCGCAAATTGCCGGAAGCCGGTGCCCTGGCCGCCGTGAACAAGCGTGTATCGAACCTGCTGAGCAAGGCCGACAACCTCGGCAATGCCGAAGTCGACCCAGGCCTGTTTGCCGATGCCAAGGAGTTCTCGCTGAACTCGGCCATCGCCAAGGCAGAAAACGCCGTGAAGCCGCTGATCGCCGAACGTAACTACGCCGAAGCACTGGCGCGCCTGGCCACCTTGCGTGAGCCGGTGGATGCGTTCTTCGAAGCGGTGATGATCAATGCCGAAGAGGCGGGTGTGCGGAAAAACCGCTACGCCATGCTGGCGCGTCTGCGTGGCTTGTTCATCAATATCGCTGACATTTCCGTACTGGGCTGATCATGTTGAAACTGCTGATTCTCGATCGGGACGGAGTGATCAATTACGACTCCGATGCTTACATCAAATCGGTGGCGGATTGGATTCCACTGCCCGGCTCGATCGAGGCCATCGCGCAGTTGAGCAAAGCGGGCTGGACGGTGGCCATCGCCACCAACCAGTCCGGCATAGCCCGCGGCTACTACGACATCCCCACCCTCGACGCCATGCACGCGCGCCTGCGCATGCTGGTGGCCGAGCAGGGCGGTGACGTTGGGCTGGTGGTGTATTGCCCGCACGGCCCGGATGAAGGCTGCGATTGCCGCAAGCCCAAACCGGGTATGCTTAAAACTATTGCTGAACATTACAACGTGCCATTGGCTGGTCTATGGTTTGTCGGGGACAGCCTCGGTGACCTGGAAGCTGCCAAAGCCGTCGACTCTCAGCCAGTTTTGGTAAAAACCGGGAAAGGCGAAAAGACCCAGGCTAAAACCCTGCCGGTAGGTACCTTGATTTTTGACGATCTGGCGGCGGTTGCCGCAGAACTTATCAACAACTAGCAGCCCTTCTGACTTCCTGACAAAGGATTGTTCGGGAGCGCGCTTTTAACAGGCGGGCGTTGTCCCGCAACGGTAAATGCCGCCATGTCGATTTTGCAGGCCATCAGAACCTTCTTCTTTTACCTGCTGCTGGGCACCAGTTCTTTCCTCTGGTGCACCCTGAGCTTTTTTATCGCGCCTTTTCTGCCGTTCAAGGCGCGCTATCGTTTCATCAACGTCTTTTGGTGCAACTGCGCGTTGTGGTTGACCAAGGTGTTCCTGAACATTCGTTTCGAGATCAAGGGCGCCGAAAACGTCCCTGACCAGCCTTGCGTGATTCTGTCGAACCACCAGAGCACCTGGGAAACCTTCTTCCTGTCTGCGTACTTCTCGCCCCTGAGCCAGGTGCTCAAGCGTGAGCTGCTGTATGTGCCGTTCTTCGGCTGGGCCATGGCCATGCTGCGCCCGATCGCCATCGACCGCGATAACCCCAAGGCGGCGCTCAAGCATGTGGCCAAGAAGGGCGACGAGCTGTTGAAGGATGGCGTTTGGGTGCTGATCTTCCCCGAAGGTACGCGGGTGCCTTACGGCACTGTGGGCAAGTTCTCACGCGGCGGTACGGCCTTGGCGGTGAACGCCGGCCTGCCGGTGCTGCCGATTGCCCACAACGCCGGCAAGTTCTGGCCAAAGACCGGCTGGGCCAAGCGTGAAGGCACTATTACGGTGGTGATTGGCGAACCGATGTATGCCGAGGGCGAAGGCCCACGCGCTATTGCAGCGCTGAACGACCGTGCCCAGGCATGGAACGAAGCACAACAAAGAGCCATGGGATCGCTGCCGCCGGAGCCGGTTGTTGTCGACACTCCGGTGATTTGAGTTTCTGTGGATAACCTGTGTACGGTTTGTTGGCGAATTGCCCTTTTTCGCCTGTAGGCTTCTGATTTTATTACATATTTCTCAAGCTAATAAAACAGCAGAAAAGGTGCATAAGTTTTTTTCCGCATTAAAAAACCGGTCCTTGAGACCGGTTTTTTATGCACAGGTAAAAAGCAGCGGTTCACTCTTTCCATAACGGCAGTTGAAGGATGAAGGTCGTACCTTTATCCACCACACTTTCGCAGCCGATTCGCCCACCATGGCGATCCACGACGGCTTTGACCATGGTCAGGCCCAACCCCAATCCTTCACTGCCTTGAGCGGAGGCGAAGCGCCGGTATTGAGCGAAGAGTTCTGGCAAGTCCTGCGCAGCGATTCCTCGCCCCTGGTCGCTGATGCGGCATTCCAAACCCTCTTCGCTGCTGGTCAGGCTCAACGTCACGGTGGTCCCCGAAGGACTGTATTTAACCGCGTTCTCCAACAGGTTGAACAAGGCACGGGTCAGCAGTGATTGATCGGCCCAGACCATTTCCTCACCGTCTTCATTCAGATCGTGAACCAGATGGATGCCTTTCAACTGGGCGTGCACCGCGACTTGATCAAATGCGTCGAGCACCAGCATGGCGAACAGGCTGGGCTGGAATTGGTAGCCGTCAGATTCGGCTTTCGCCAGTTGCACGAATGATTCGGTCAGGTTCAGGGCGCGACGGACTTGTTGTTCGATCTGGGCAAATATTGGCGCTGCAGTGTCCTGGACATCCAACAGGGCGAGGATCGCCGAATGCGGAGCACGCAGGTCGTGGGACAGAAAGCGCAGCAAGGTTTCCCGCTGCTGCTGGGCATCGCGCTCAATGCTCAGGTCTGTGAGGCTGAGTAGCCAGCCCAATGCCACGTCACCGTCCGCGGGCAGCAGTGGGGCCAAGTCGAGGCGCAGGCTACGGTTATGGGTGTCGCGGAATTCGACGATTTCCAGTGCCGACAGGGCAGGGCGAACGCCGTCCTGCAGCGGTGGGTACCCCAATGCCGCGAGCTGCTCCAAGAGGTTTTCCGCCACCAGCTCATTGCCGAATACATCACGAGCAATCCGGTTGGCCAGCAGGACGTTGCCCTTGGGGTCGGTAATCAAGGTTGCTACCGGCAAACACTCCAGGCCATCGGCCATAAAGCGTCGCGTGTCCCGGGTACGGCTGACCGCTTGTTCCAGGGCAAAGATCCGTCCCTGCAATACATCACCTTGGCTGGCGGGCGCCCTACGCCGCTCCGGGAGCACTTTGGGTTCGTTGTCCAGGCGTGCCAGCTCCCAACCGAAGTAGGCCAGGATCACGCTCAGGCGCCGCCAGTTCCAGATCAGGTAGCTGAGCAACATGCCGATCAGGCAAGCCGCCGGGGACCACCAGTGGCCCAGGCGCAACAGCCCCCAAGAACCGAGCAGCGCGGCGCCCATGCAACCGAGGGCTAGCCAGAGTGCATAACGCGGACGAAACAACAGTGAGCCCAATAGCAGCGCGACCATGGCAGTGGCCAGCAGCGTCGCCATCCACGCGGGCAAGTCGACGATGCTACGCCCTTGCAGCAAGCCATTGAGGATGTTGGCCTGGATCTCCACACCGGGGGTGGTGCCGACGCTGGCTGACAGCGGCGTGACGTACCGGTCGCCCATCCCCGGCGCAGTGGCGCCGATCAGGATCAAGCGGTCTCTCAGCAGCTCAGGCGGTACCTCGCCACGTAATACGCTGACATATGGCACGCTGGGAAAGCCGGCATGGCTGGCGATGAACGGAATTCGAATGGAATTTTCACGCTGCCAGGTGTTGCTGTCCGTCAGACCGAGCGCTCCCGGCATGACGGATGGCTGGCCACTCAGTTCAAACGCCAACCAAGCGAGTTGGGGCGTCATGTTGCCTGGCGGGCCTTCGCGCAAATACAGGCTTCGAACGATACCGTCGCCGTCAGCTTCAACGTTGATATGGCCGACGCCCCTGGCACAATCGCGCAAGGGCAGCACCGGCAGGATTTGCGCCACAGGTTGGTCGTAGCGGGGCGTGCCTTCGCGAATCAACGGCAACAGAACAGTGCCGGCGTTGCACATCGCCTCGGCCAGGCGCAGGTCATTGGCCGGCTCCCGGGCGGGCTCACTGAAGATCACATCAAACAGAATACTCGTGGGTTTGGCCGCGCTCAGCCGATCAAGCAGGTCGGCGTGTACGCGCCGGGACCACGGCCATTGGCCGAGTTCCTTCAGGCTTCGGTCATCAATGGTCACCAGCAAAATGCGTGGATCCACCGGCAAAGGCGCCAGGCGGCGAAGGCTGTCATACAGCAGGTTGTTGAGAGAAAAGCCCGGGCTCAGGGACAGGAATGCCGTGATGGGTAACAGCAACAGGCTGACCCAGAGCCATTCGCGCACCAGGCCATTGAACAGGCGCTGAGCCTGAGTCGGTTGGCGCTTTTCAGCCCTGTGCCACAGCCTCACCGGCGAGCGTCCGGAGCGCTATTGCACGCGGTTCGCGGGCGGGTAATAGAAGATGTCATAGACCCCGGTTTCTCCCTCAAGCCCGTGTTCATCATAGGCTGACAAACGAACGTGATAGAACGATGCTTTGAGCCCAGTGAAGTGCATTTGCGGCTTGTCGGAAAAGTTTTCCTGCTTGATGTTGAGAAACTCCTTATCGGTCGCGACCTGAGCCCTGTAACGCTGGGCACCGGCCAAGGGACGCAGGAACAGGGTCCAAACCGGCGCATCGCCCTTCTGGCCGTCCTGGCCGACCAACCGTGGTGCATCAAGCAGTTCCACGGGTTTGAGTTCGCCTTGTTTCTTGAACGCCAACCCCTGTCGCGCGCCGACATTTACTTCGCCAGCAACCGGCCCAGTAATCGGCTTCTTCTTGATGGGCCGCGGGGTCGGCAGAGCGTCATCACGATTGACCGCTACTTGCCCATTGAGCACTTCCACCAGCGATTGTTCGCCATCGTTGCGCACACGGAAATGCGTGCCGCGCACACCCAGGACGCCCACCGGGGTCATGATCTGGAAACGGTCATAGTCGCTGGCACGCTTGATCACGTAAGCCTCGACCTGACCTTCTTCAAGAATCACCTGGGGAATGGACTGTTCTTCAACCAGGTGCAATCGGACCTGAGAACTGGACGGCAAGACGATCCGCGAACCGTCCCCCAGCAACAGGCTGACAAACGCGCCGGGTGAGGTTTTCACGCTCTCTTGTTCATCAATGAGCATGCCTTCTTCCAGGGCCGTGGACACCCCCTTGGCATCCAGTTTCCAGGCTTCGCCGGTCAGGTGCTGCACCGCCGCCGGCAGAGGCTGCGCACGACACATCTGATTGTCATCGATATAGGGGGCGCGGGGAGGGGCGGGGCGTGCCAAGGCCGACAGACTCACTACGCCAAGCGTAATGATCAAGCCAGAACCCAACAGGGTAGAAACGGCAAAGCGGAATCGGCAGGGGAAAAAGGTCATGGCGCTCATCAAGATTCTAGTTCTAATGGGTCATCAGAAAGCACGTTCAGGAAGCGTCTTGCGCGGGAAGACCTTGAATACCGCCTACGATACTCGATGAGGTATCCAGTCGATAGCCGAAATGTCTGGGGCGTGGGATCTATGCAGAAGATGACACATCCCTGTGCCGGAGCAATTCCCTCGCTCCAATCCGTGTGTCATCCAGCGACAGCGAATTTACCTACAAGATAGGTGCATCGGATCGATTCGCAACATTTGTTCAGATTTGGCGTTGCTTAAAACACCCAGCGTTGGTTCTGCTGTTGTTCGCTGAGCGGCTCAAAGGGTGAGCTGGCGAAGCCCATGCCGTTCCCGGGTTCACTCAGGGTTTGACGCTCATCGAATGATGCAGGCATTACCGGCTTCGATGCCCCCACCGTTTCGGTCCCCAAGGTTGCCGCCATTACCACCAATACCAATCGCCCCCACACATTAATCTTTTCCAGAACAATCACACGTCTCGAAACAGCATAAAACCAGATTGCCATTGATCCTTTTCCTGAAGGTCTCGAGCCGGTATCTTCCCAGCTTGGGTATTGACGATTTCCAATGGCTACGGCCATTTGATATCAGCGTACCGAGAGATTCAGAGGGCCTGAGAATCTGGCCATAATTGTTCAGATTCATGCCCGCATTCTTCAATAAGAAAGGACCCTGCCATGCGTGTCGCAATACTGGATGACGAACCTGCTGAACTGCGGCGGGTGGAACAGACACTGCGACAAATCCCCAGCGCTGCGGATCAGCCATGGGCGCTGCACTGCTTCGAGCGTGGAGAAGACCTGCTGCGCCAATTGCGCCGGGAAACCTTTGACCTGCTGATCCTGGACTGGCAACTGCCTGACCTCAGCGGCCTGGCATTATTGCGCTGGACCCGCGAGCACATGGAAGCTCCCCCGGCCGCCATCATGCTCACCAGCCGCGATGCCGAGAGCGATATCGTCCAGGCGTTGAACAGCGGCGCCGATGATTACGTCAGCAAACCGTTTCGCCCTAACGAGCTTAAGGCGCGGGTCAATGCAGTGCTGCGGCGCCACGGCCTGCAAAAGTCCGCGGCGAGCGAAGTGCTGACCTTCAACGACCTGACCTTTGATGATGCTGAGCTCACGGTAAGCAGGGCAGGGAAACCCATCAGCCTGACGGAGCGCGAATACCGCCTGGCTCGATGCTTGTTCGAGAACCTGGCGCGGCCACTGTCTAGGGAGTATCTGTATGAGCGGTTCTGGACCCATGAGGAAATGGTGTCTTCACGGCCGCTGGATACGCATATCTATCGGTTGCGGAATAAGCTCGGGCTGACTGCGGATCGGGGCTGGCAGTTGCTGACGATCTATGGGTATGGGTATCGGTTGGAGAGTGTTACAGCCGCCTCCGACGAGTGAGATGTTCCACGTGGAGCATTTATAAAAAAGTCCATGTTCCAGCAATAAAAAAGGCCAACGCTAAGCGTTGGCCTTTTTTGTTTGCGCTGTAACCTGATCAGAAATCCAGGTTGGACACCGCCAGGGCATTGCTCTCGATGAAGTCACGACGAGGCTCGACCGCATCACCCATCAGGGTGTTGAAGATCTGATCCGCGCCAATGGCGTCTTCGATGGTCACACGCAGCATGCGACGCTGAGCTGGGTCCATGGTGGTTTCCCACAGCTGATCCGGGTTCATTTCGCCCAGACCTTTGTATCGCTGAATGGTGTGGCGCTTAGTGCTTTCAGCCATCAACCAGTCCAGGGCTTCCTTGAACTCTTTGACCGCTTTCTTGCGCTCGCCACGCTGGATGTAAGCACCGTCGTCCAGCAGGGTGCTCAGTTGCGCGCCAAGGGTAACAACCGTCTTGTAGTCGTTGCTGCCGAAGAAGTCGCGGTTGAAGGTGACGTAGTTCGACAGGCCGTGGGAGATCAGTTCGACCTCTGGCAACCAGACATTACGTTCACGGTCTTCACGCAGGCTGGCTTTGTAAACCAGGCCGGACTTTTCAACGGTACGCAGACGGACTTCGTACTGGGCCAGCCAATTCTGCATGTGGGCGTGATCGCCCAACTGCTCGAGGCTGACGGCAGGCAGGTAGATGAAGTGCTCGGTCAGCTCCTGAGGGTACAGGCGCGACAAACGCTTGAGGGTCTTCATCACCATGCGGAAATCGTTTACCAGGCGCTCCAACGCTTCACCGGAGATGCCCGGGGCTTCGTCGTTCAAGTGCAGGCTCGCATCTTCCAGGGCCGACTGCGTCATGTACTCTTCCATGGCGTCGTCGTCTTTGATGTATTGCTCTTGCTTGCCCTTTTTCACTTTGTACAGCGGCGGCTGGGCGATGTAGATGTAGCCACGCTCGATCAGCTCCGGCAACTGACGGAAAAAGAACGTCAGCAGCAGGGTACGGATGTGCGAACCGTCGACGTCAGCATCGGTCATGATGATGATGTTGTGGTAGCGCAACTTGTCGATGTTGTACTCGTCGCGGCCGATGCCACAGCCCAGAGCGGTGATCAAGGTGCCGACTTCCTGCGAGGAAATCATCTTGTCGAAGCGTGCCTTCTCGACGTTGAGGATCTTACCCTTCAACGGCAGGATGGCCTGGGTACGACGGTTACGACCCTGCTTGGCGGAACCGCCAGCAGAGTCACCTTCCACCAGGTACAGTTCGGAGAGGGCAGGGTCTTTCTCCTGGCAGTCAGCCAGTTTGCCCGGCAGGCCAGCGATATCCAGCGCACCTTTACGACGGGTCATCTCACGGGCTTTACGCGCCGCTTCACGAGCCCGCGCCGCGTCGATCATCTTGCCGACAACCAGTTTGGCTTCGTTCGGGTTTTCCAGCAAAAAGTCGGAGAAGTACTTGCCCATTTCCTGTTCAACGGCCGTCTTCACTTCGGAAGACACCAGCTTGTCTTTGGTCTGGGAGCTGAACTTCGGATCCGGAACCTTGACCGAAATAATCGCGGTCAGGCCTTCGCGGGCATCATCACCGGTGGTGGCGACTTTGTGTTTCTTCGCCAGGCCTTCCGCTTCGATGTAGGTGTTCAGGTTACGCGTCAGTGCAGAACGGAAACCCACCAGGTGAGTACCGCCATCGCGCTGAGGAATGTTGTTGGTGAAGCACAACAGGTTCTCGTTGAAGCTGTCGTTCCACTGCAGGGCGATTTCCACGCCGATGCCGTCTTCACGCTGGATGTTGAAGTGGAACACCTGGTTGACCGCAGTCTTGTTGGTGTTCAGGTATTCAACGAACGCACGCAGGCCACCTTCATACTTGAACAGCTCTTCCTTGCCGCTGCGCTCGTCCTTGAGGACGATACCCACACCGGAGTTGAGGAAGGACAGTTCACGAATCCGCTTGGCCAGGATGTCCCAGCTGAAGTGGATGTTCTTGAAGGTTTCAGCCGAAGGCTTGAAGTGAATCTGCGTACCAGTGCTTTCGCTGTCACCTACGATTTTCATCGGTTCCTGTGGAACACCATGAACGTAAGTCTGTTCCCAGATCTTGCCGCTACGACGTACAGTCAGGATCAGCTCTTCGGAAAGGGCGTTTACTACCGAAACACCTACACCGTGCAAACCGCCGGATACTTTGTAGGAGTTGTCGTCGAACTTACCGCCAGCGTGGAGCACGGTCATGATGACCTCTGCCGCCGAAACGCCTTCTTCTTTATGCACATCTACCGGGATGCCGCGACCGTTGTCGCGCACGGTGATGGATTCGTCCGGGTGGATGATGATGCTGATGTCGTCGCAGTGACCGGCCAAAGCTTCGTCGATCGAGTTATCGACCACCTCGAACACCATGTGGTGCAGACCGCTGCCATCATCGGTATCACCGATGTACATACCGGGACGTTTGCGTACGGCATCCAAACCTTTAAGCACTTTAATGCTGGTCGAGTCGTACGTATTCGTATTTTCTTCGCTCATGCCTTCACTCCCGATGGTCGTGGGTCTGGGTGATACGGCCTTGTTCCACGTGGAACAAAGCGACTGGCGTTTCCGTCTGCCAGCCTTCCCTCAATAATTCGTGGTCTACACAGGTGATAAACACCTGGCAGCGTAAGTCTTCCAACAAGCGGCATAACGCGCGGCGGTGCTGCTCGTCCAGTTCGGACGGCAAGTCATCCACCAGATAAATACATTGCCCGCGCCGGGCCTGGCTAACCAAATGCCCCTGGGCGATACGCAGGGCGCAAACCACCAACTTCTGCTGACCGCGGGACAAGATATCCGCAGCATTATGTGCGCCTAATCTAAGGCGCAAATCAGCCCGTTGTGGTCCGGCCTGGGTGTGACCAATTTGCTGATCCCGCTGTAAGGACGTCGCGAGCACTGCACTCAGTTCCCGGTCTTTGTCCCAACCACGGTAGTAGCTCAACGTCAGCCCCTCGAGTTCAAGCAACTCGCTCAAGGTCTGTTCAAAGACTGGTTTCAAGGCTTTGATATAGGCGCGGCGGTATTCATCTATTTCAGCGCTGGCCAGGCACAGTTCCCGGTCCCAGGCAGCTTGCGAAGCGGCGTCAAGTGTACCATGCCGCAGCCATGAGTTCCGCTGCCGCAGGGCCTTCTGCAGGCGCTGCCAAGTGGCCATGAAACGCGGTTCCACGTGGAACACTCCCCAATCGAGGAATTGCCTGCGGATTTTTGGCGCACCTTCCAGCAAGCGGAAGCTGTCCGGGTTGATCAATTGCAGCGGCAGGATTTCCGCCAGTTGCGCGGCACTGCGAGCATTCTGCCCGTCGATGCGTATTTGAAACTCCCCCTGACGATCACGAGAAATCCCCAGGCTGCTATGACCGCCTTCCGCCAATTCGACTTGGCCAAATACCGTGCACGCCTGTTGCTCGTACTGAATCACCGGCAACAAGCGGGCACTGCGAAAGGAACGGGCGAGCCCCAGCAGGTGAATGGCTTCCAGCACGCTGGTTTTGCCACTGCCGTTGGCGCCGTGGAGGATATTGATGCGGGGGGAAGGGGAGAAGGTCACCGGGTGCAAATTGCGCACCGCGGTGACCGAGACGCGACTGAGGGACATCTAGCTTCTGCTGAACATGATTACAGGCGCATCGGCATGACAACGTAAGCCGAGTCATCGTTGTCGGATTCTTGCACCAGGGCGCTGCTGTTGGAGTCAGACAGAATCAGGCGAACCTGTTCGGTGGTCATCACGCCCAGCACGTCCAACAGGTAGCTGACGTTGAAGCCGATTTCCAGGTTGCCGCCGTTGTAGTCGACGCCCACTTCTTCTTCCGCTTCTTCCTGCTCAGGGTTATTCGCCTGAATTTTCAGCTGGCCGTTGGCCAATTGCAGGCGGATACCACGGTACTTCTCGTTGGAGAGAATAGCGGTACGGCTGAATGCTTCACGTAGGGCCTGACGATCACCGATCACCAGCTTGTCACCGCCTTTAGGCAGAACACGCTCGTAATCCGGGAACTTGCCGTCAACCAGCTTGGATGTGAAGGTGAACTCGCCGGTAGTCGCGCGGATGTGGTGCTGGCCCAGGACGATGCTGACATTGCCATCCGGCTCGGTCAGCAGGCGCGCGAGTTCCAGAATACCTTTACGCGGCACGATCACCTGGTGGCGATCCGGCTGCCCGATATCGGCTTTCATCGAGCACATGGCCAGACGGTGACCGTCAGTGGCTACGGCGCGGATGATGCCTTCGGAGACTTCCAGCAGCATGCCGTTGAGATAATAACGCACGTCCTGCTGGGCCATGGCGAAGCTGGTGCGCTCGATCAACCGGCGCAGTCGGCTTTGTTCCAGGCTACAGGTCAGCGAACCAGGACCTTCTTCCACGGTCGGGAAGTCGTTGGCCGGCAAGGTCGACAGGGTGAAGCGGCTGCGACCGGCCTTGACCACCAGCTTCTGCTCATCAACCTTGATGTCGATCAGTGCGTCGTTAGGCAGGCTTTTGCAGATGTCCATCAGCTTGCGCGCCGGCACGGTGATCTCGCCAGGTTCGGCGGGCTCTTCGAGCTGGACACGACCGACCAGTTCGACTTCCAGGTCGGTACCGGTCAAGGACAATTGCTGGCCTTCGACAACCAGCAATACGTTGGAAAGCACCGGCAAGGTCTGTCGGCGCTCGACGACGCCTGCGACCAGTTGCAGGGGTTTCAACAGGGCTTCGCGTTGAATGGTGAAATGCATGGTCTAGTCCCTTGCCTTAATAAGCTGCGCTGGTGTTCATCAAGTAGTCAGTGTACGCAGCAGGTTCTTGTAGTCCTCGCGAATATCCGCGTCGGATTCCTTAAGTTCGTTGATCTTGCGGCACGCGTGCAAGACCGTAGTGTGGTCGCGACCGCCAAACACATCACCAATTTCCGGCAGGCTGTGGTTGGTCAGCTCTTTGGAGAGCGCCATCGCTACCTGACGGGGACGTGCTACCGAGCGCGAACGGCGCTTGGACAGCAGGTCGGAAATCTTGATCTTGTAGTACTCGGCCACGGTGCGCTGGATGTTATCCACACTCACCAGCTTGTCTTGCAACGCCAACAAGTCTTTCAGGGATTCACGAATCAACTCGATGGTGATATCGCGGCCCATGAAGTGGGAGTGAGCGATGACCCGCTTGAGTGCGCCTTCCAGCTCACGCACGTTGGAACGAATGCGCTGGGCGATGAAGAACGCGGCATCGTGAGGCAGGTCGACTTTAGCCTGGTCGGCCTTTTTCATCAGGATCGCAACGCGGGTTTCCAGCTCCGGCGGTTCTACCGCGACGGTCAGGCCCCAGCCGAAGCGCGACTTCAGACGCTCTTCCAGGCCCTCGATTTCCTTCGGATAACGGTCACTGGTCAAGATGACCTGTTGGCCACCTTCAAGCAACGCGTTGAACGTGTGGAAAAACTCTTCCTGGGAACGTTCCTTGCGGGCGAAGAATTGAATGTCATCGATCAGCAAGGCATCAACGGAACGGTAGAACCGTTTGAACTCGTTGATCGCATTGAGCTGCAGCGCCTTGACCATGTCGGCGACGAAGCGCTCCGAGTGCAGGTACACGACCTTGGCATTCGGGTTCTTCTTTAATAGGTGGTTACCCACAGCGTGCATCAAGTGAGTTTTACCCAAGCCAACACCGCCATAAAGGAAGAGCGGGTTGTAACCGTGCTTGGGATTGTCGGCAACCTGCCAGGCAGCCGCACGGGCCAGCTGGTTGGATTTACCTTCGACAAAGTTCTCAAAGGTGAACGTGCGGTTCAGATAGCTGGTGTGCTTGAGCGCACCTTCTACCTGGACAGTGCGCTGTTCGGCACGAACCGGGGCCTGCTGAGAGCTGGCGCCGGCCATGGGGTCAAAGCTGTCGCGGGACGGCTCTTCATTTATAGGCGCGTTTTTCTGCGACGACGATTTCGAAGGCGTCTGGGCAACCGGGGCCGGCGAGTTATTAACAGGTGCCGCCGCGGCCTGAGCCTGGGAGGCACTGGCGGCCAACGGTGCATTCGGCGCAGCACGAGGTGCCGAGCTACGTTTGCTGCCTATTAATAAGGAGAGCACCGGAGCAAGCCCGTTGCCATGTTCATCGAGCAATTCGAGAACGCGGCTCAGGTATTTCTCGTTGACCCAGTCGAGAACAAAACGATTGGGTGCGTAGACACGCAACTCGTCGCCTTCGGCTTCGACCTGTAGCGGACGGATCCAGGTGTTGAATTGCTGGGCAGGCAGCTCATCGCGCAAAAGCTCCACGCACTGCTGCCAAAGTTCCACTGACACGGATATCCCCTAAGTTGAAAGCCGGTGAGGCAAAAACAGCCGCCATTGTAGCGGCCAGCCGTCCACTTATCCACATGTAGGTTGCTCACAGGGCGCCAAGAATCAATGCCTTAACCGTAAAAAAGGCGACAAATGGTCTGTGCATAAGCTCTGTGGATAAGCGCCCCTAAGCCCGTTGTACAAGTGGGGTCGAAAGTCTGTGGGTAACTGGCCTGTGGATAAGTAGCCATTCCACACACAGCTTATCCGATAGCGCAGCACAGGCAGAGCACCGTTTCTCCCCCGTGTTGTCATTCTCTGTACACCACGTAGAATATGGCCTTAAGGCAGTTATCCACAGAAGATCGCCTCCCTAGCTTTTATAAGCTTTACAGAAAAGCTTTAAATAACTTCCTTCTTTATTTTTATATCTATGGCATTGCTCGTGAAAGCCGAACCGCTCGGATTCGGTCCAGGGGCCTCCAGATATCTAATTAAAGGAAAAGCTGGTTGGAAATTGACCTAGAGGCTTGCTTTCTCTAGAATCGCCGGTCTCTTAAAACGGGGGCCATTCCGGCCCGTTGTGGACGAACCAGGTAACACGCCATGAAACGTACTTTCCAACCAAGCACCATCAAACGCGCCCGTACTCACGGCTTCCGTGCTCGCATGGCCACCAAGAACGGCCGTGCTGTCCTGTCGCGTCGCCGCGCCAAAGGTCGTGCGCGTCTGGCAGTTTGATAATCCGGTACTGGTGGTGAGTCAGGACTTCAGTCGGGAAAAGCGTCTGCTAACCCCCCGGCATTTCAAGGCAGTCTTTGACTCCCCCACCGGCAAGGTTCCGGGGAAAAATCTCCTGCTCCTTGCGCGTAACAACGATCTGGATCACCCCCGTCTCGGGTTAGTGATCGGCAAGAAGAGCGTAAAGCTCTCCGTTGAGCGCAATCGCCTCAAGCGTCTGATGCGCGAATCGTTTCGCCTCCACCAGGAGACTCTGGTTGGTTGGGATATTGTTATCGTCGCGCGCAAAGGCTTGGGGGACGTAGAAAACCCCGAATTGATTCAGCATTTCGGCAAGCTCTGGAAACGTTTGGCTCGTACCAACAAGCCAGCACCAGCTGTCAGCACCGAAACTGTAGGGGTAGACAGTACTGATGCGTAAACTGGCCCTCGTTCCGATCCAGTTTTACCGCTATGCCATTAGTCCCCTGATGGCAAATCACTGTCGTTTCTACCCCAGTTGTTCCTGCTACGCGTTGGAAGCCATAGAAAATCATGGCCTTCTGCGCGGTGGCTGGCTGACCTTTCGTCGTTTAGGTCGCTGTCATCCGTGGAATCCCGGTGGTTATGACCCGGTTCCACCTATCCCTACCTCCCGTTCTTCTTCGATGGCCGAGTAATCATGGATATTAAACGCACGATCCTGATCGTCGCCCTGGCAATCGTGTCCTACTCTATGGTTCTTAAGTGGAACCAGGATTATGGCCAAGCTGCCCTGCCGACTCAGAATGTTGCTACCAATCAGTCGGCGCCGGCTATTCCGGATACGCCGCTGGGTAACAATGCTGCCGCCAGTGCCGATGTACCCAGCGCGAATGCCGATACCAGCACCCCGGTAGAAACCCCGGTCGTCACCAATAAAGACCTCATCCATGTAAAAACGGATGTACTGGACCTGGCAATCGATCCACAGGGTGGTGACATCGCCCAGCTGAAACTGCCGCTGTATCCACGTCGCCAAGACCACCCGGATGTTCCGTTCCAGCTGTTCGATAACGGCGGCGAACGTGTATATCTGGCACAAAGTGGCCTGACCGGCACTGACGGTCCGGATGCTCGTGCTACCGGTCGTCCGGTTTATTCGACCGAACAGAAGACTTATCAACTGGCTGACGGCCAGAACCAGTTGAACGTCGACCTGAAATTCAGTCACGACGGCGTCAACTACATCAAGCGTTTCAGCTTCACCCGCGGTTTGTACGATCTGAAAGTCACTTATCTGATCGACAACGAAAGCGCGAAGCCGTGGACTGGCAACCTGTTTGCCCAGCTCAAGCGTGACAACAGCGCCGATCCTTCTTCCAGCACCGCCACCGGCACCGCGACTTACCTGGGCGCCGCCCTGTGGACAAGTAGCGAGCCGTACAAAAAAGTGTCGATGAAAGATATCGACAAGGGCGCGCTGAAAGAAACCGTTCAAGGTGGCTGGGTTGCCTGGTTGCAACACTACTTCGTGACCGCATGGATCCCGAACAAGGGTGATGCGAACCTGGTTCAAACCCGCAAAGACAGCCAAGGCAACTACATCATTGGCTTTACTGGCCCGACGTTGACCGTCGCTCCGGGTGCCAAGGCCGAAGCCAGCGCTACGTTGTACGCCGGTCCGAAGAGCCAGGCTGTGCTGAAAGAGTTATCCCCAGGTCTGGAACTGACTGTGGATTACGGCATTCTGTGGTTCATTGCCCAGCCTATCTTCTGGCTGCTGCAACATATCCACAGCATTGTCGGCAACTGGGGCTTCTCGATCATCCTGCTGACCATGCTGATCAAGGGGATCTTCTTCCCACTGTCGGCTGCCAGCTACAAGTCGATGGCGCGTATGCGTGCCGTGGCCCCTAAACTGGCCGCGCTGAAAGAACAACATGGCGATGACCGGCAGAAAATGTCGCAGGCCATGATGGAGCTGTACAAGAAAGAGAAGATCAACCCGTTGGGTGGATGCTTGCCGATTCTGGTGCAGATGCCGGTGTTCCTGTCGCTGTACTGGGTGCTCCTGGAAAGCGTGGAAATGCGCCAGGCTCCGTTCATGCTGTGGATAACTGACCTGTCGATCAAAGACCCGTTCTTTATCCTGCCGATCATCATGGGCGCGACCATGTTCATCCAGCAGCGTCTGAACCCGACGCCGCCGGACCCGATGCAGGCCAAGGTAATGAAAATGATGCCAATCATCTTCACCTTCTTCTTCCTGTGGTTCCCGGCTGGTCTGGTGCTGTACTGGGTGGTCAACAACTGCCTGTCGATCTCCCAACAGTGGTACATCACACGTAAAATCGAAGCGGCTACCAAAAAAGCCGAGGCGTAATTTACTCTGTGGATAACACCACTCAAGACGCCCCCTAGTGGGGCGTTTTGCTTTCCGTCACTTTTATCCGGGTACCCGCCATGAGCGCTCCTCGTGAAACCATCGCCGCTGTCGCCACCGCTCAAGGTCGTGGTGGTGTCGGTATCGTTCGTATTTCCGGGCCGCTCGCCGGCGTGGCAGCCAAGGCCATCAGTGGGCGGGAGCTGAAGCCGCGGTATGCGCATTACGGGCCGTTTTTAGGCGCTGATGACGAGGTGCTGGATGAAGGCATCGCCCTTTACTTCCCGGGGCCGAACTCCTTTACCGGTGAAGACGTCCTGGAACTGCAAGGCCACGGCGGCCCGATCGTTCTGGACATGTTGCTGCAGCGTTCCCTGCAGTTGGGTTGCCGCCTGGCACGGCCGGGTGAATTCAGCGAACGCGCGTTCCTCAACGACAAACTCGACCTGGCCCAGGCCGAGGCGATTGCCGACCTGATCGAAGCCAGTTCTGCACAAGCCGCGCGCAATGCGTTGCGCTCATTGCAGGGTGCGTTTTCCCTGCGTGTGCATAACCTCACCGAGCAATTGATCAGCTTGCGCATCTACGTTGAGGCCGCGATTGATTTCCCGGAGGAAGAAATCGACTTCCTCGCCGATGGCCATGTCCTGGCAATGCTGGATAAAGTCCGCGACGAGTTATCCACAGTACTGCGCGAAGCGGGGCAAGGAGCCTTGCTACGCGACGGTATGACGGTGGTGATTGCCGGCCGGCCGAACGCCGGCAAGTCGAGCCTGCTCAATGCTCTGGCCGGGCGAGAAGCCGCGATCGTCACCGAGATCGCCGGCACCACGCGGGATATCTTGCGCGAACATATCCACATCGATGGCATGCCCCTGCATGTGGTGGACACGGCGGGGCTGCGTGACACCGATGACCAGGTGGAAAAGATCGGTGTGGAACGCGCGTTGAAGGCCATCACGGAAGCTGACCGTGTGCTGCTGGTGGTGGATGCCACTGCGCCAGAGGCTGCAGATCCATTCGCGCTGTGGCCGGAATTCCTCGAACAACGGCCAGACCCGGCCAAGGTCACACTGATTCGCAACAAGGCTGACCTGACGGGCGAGGCGATTGCCCTGGAAGTCAGTGAGGATGGCCACGTGACGATCAGCTTAAGTGCCAAGTCAGCGGGAGAGGGGCTGGAACTGCTGCGCGATCATCTGAAAGCGTGCATGGGCTACGAGCAGACCTCGGAAAGTAGCTTCAGCGCTCGTCGCAGGCACCTGGAGGCGCTGCGGCATGCCAGTGCAGCCCTCGAGCATGGCCGCGCACAGCTGACGCTGGCAGGTGCCGGTGAGCTGCTGGCTGAAGATTTACGTCAGGCGCAGCAGCTGTTGGGTGAGATCACCGGGGCATTCAGCTCCGATGATTTGTTGGGGCGGATTTTTTCAAGCTTCTGTATCGGGAAATAGCCAGGTTATCCACAGCTGGGCTGGCACGTCACCAGTTGTAGGAAACTGTTCCGAGTAGCGTCCGGCTTTCACCCCAATAGCAGCGGCCTGCATCGTTGCAGCCGGACACATATTCCTTGTCGAACAGGTTCTTTGCGTTCACGTCCACCGACCAGTGCTTATCAATCTGGTACCCGATGGCGGCATCCACCAACGTTACGCTTCCAGCATCCAGCTTCCCGTAGAGGGAAGGCGCGGTGTAAGCGAAAGTGCTGTCGAAGTAGCGCATGCCGCCGCCGACGGACAAGCCCTTGAGTTGGCCATCAAGAAAGCGGTACTTGCCCCAGACCGAAGCCTGATTACGTGGGACACCGGTCATTTGGTGACCTTCCACGAGCGACGTTGCCGAATCCTTGGTAATCCGAGCATCGGTGTAGGTGTAGGCCGCAGTCACGTTCAAATTAGGGGTGAGGTTGCTGTTGACCTCCACTTCCACGCCCTTGGCCCGGCTTTCGCCCACCTGGCGGTAGGTATTGGTAGTGGCGTCGAGGTACGTGTCGTCCTGCTTGCGCAAGTCATAGACCGACAACGTCATCGCCGTGTCCCAGCCGATCGGCTCGTACTTGAGGCCTACTTCGTATTGACTGCTGGTGATCGGATCCAGTGGCGTGCCGGCATTGGAGATCTGCTGTACCGGGACGAACGCAGTCGAGTAGCTGACATACGGCGTCAGGCCGTTGTCGAACTGGTACATGATCCCGCCCTGATAGGTGAATTTGCGGTCTTCAGCGCTGATGTTGCCGGCCTTGGCCACCTTGTCGCGGAAATCGCTGTCGACCCAGTCCTGGCGTCCGCCGAGCAAGAATAACCAGTGGTCATACTTGCTCTGGACCTGTGCATAAACACCTTTCATCTGCTGTTCGAGCAACGTGTTTTGCACCGCGAGAGGCGTCAATGGGGCCCTCAGGTACACCGGGTTATACACATTGATCGTGCCTGCAAATCCGGCATTCCAATCCTGGCTGAAGGAGGTCCGGTCATAGCTGGCACCGAACAGCACAGTATTTTCCAGGCCGCCTACCTGGAATTTTCCTTCCAATTGGTTATCCAGCGAGTAGACCATCGATTTGTTGTAGCGGTCGTAGGCATTCATGTTCAGCTGGGTGCCGAACCCCGCATTATTCAGGTTGCCTGGCCAGGTTTCATGGCGGGTGATTCGCGACTGCATGTAGCGCGAGTTCTGCCGAAACTGCCAGTCATCGTTGAAGCTGTGGCTGAACTCGTAGCCGGTGCTCCAGGTTTCCCGTTCGAAGGTGTTCCAGTCCGGGTCACCGAGCATGGTGTGCTTGGAAAGCTTCCCGTTGGGGTTGGTCAGTAATGTGCCGGCGGCAGGTAGGCCAAGTTCTAGATTGGTGTGGTCTTTCTGGTAGTTGGCCAGCAGCGTCAGGGTGTTGTAGTCGTCGAAATTGAGGGTCAGGGACGGTGCGATATACAGGCGGTCATCGGGAACGTGATCGGTTTGGGTGTCGGACTTCCTGCCGAGCATCACCACGCGTCCAAGAATATTGTCGCTGTCGTTCAATGGGCCGGAGATATCCACACCCACCTGTCGGCGATTATTCGAACCGTAGGTCAGCTGAACCTCGCCTTGGGGTGTAGCTGTCGGGTGTTTACTCACCAGGTTGACCAGACCACCGGGGGCGTTTTCGCCGTAGAGCAGGGAAGAAGGACCACGGAATATTTCTACCCGTTCCAGCCCATAAGGTTCGCTGGTGGTGTCATACCGGTTGCCTTGTACTCGCAAGCCATCGCGCAGCAGGCCGTAGCCATAATCCGTGGCGTTGAAGCCGCGAATGAAGAACAGGTCACCCGCCAGGCCATCGCCCGCAGCGAAGGGTGGGGCAAAGATTCCCGGCACATAGCCCAACACTTCGGTGAGCGTCTGGGATTTTTGGTCCTTGATGCGCTGGCCGGTCACCACTGACACCGAGCGCGGAGTTTCCGACAATGGTGTGCTGGTCTTGGTACCGATTCGGCTGTTTTGCGCCTTGTAACCTACGTCTCCGGCAATGTCCTGATTGAAACCGGTCTGTTGATAAGTGCTGACAGTTGTCGGGGCCAACATGAGTTGTCCCCCGCTCATGGCCGGCTGCAGCGCGTAGCTGCCGGGGCCTTGAGCCGCCGCCTGCAATCCCGAGTTTTGCAGCAATAACGCAAACCCCTGCTCCACCGAATAGTCACCCTCCAGCCCAGGACTTTGCAAGCGCGCGGTCTGCTGCGGCGAGAATGACAGAATCACATTGGCCTTCGATGCGAATTGGCTCAAGGCATTGTCGAGTGGCCCGGAGGCGATCACGTAATGTTGCACTGGGCTGGCAGCAATGGCCCGATTGCATAGCAAGGTGCTGGCAGTCGCTGCCGAGGCCAGCAGCAAGCCATACGTAATGCCGTGATAGGAGAGACGCTGGCGAAGTTTTGTAGGAAGGCGCATGTGTGAGTAAGCCCTGAAGGTAGCATCGTGATTACCTGTAGGGCCGCGCCAGGTAAAAAAAAGATAACCCCTGCTGAGAGTATTTTTTCGGTATCAACCTGTAAGCGTGACGGCAACCCAGTAGCGGGTGAAATACTTCACCTGGATCGGCAGCGTGACCTGCAGGTTGGCCAATACGGCGTCGGTGGAATCCAGGCGGAACGTGCCGGACACCCGCAGCCGTGCCGATGCGGCATCGCACTGCATAACGCCCGGCCGATAGCGCGCGAGTTCGTCGATGACATCCCCCAATCGCGCGTCCAGAACAATCAATTGGCCGTCGACCCATGCAGCTTGGTTCCCGCGATAAATATGGCTGGGGCCTACGTCTTGCGTGCCAAAGTCGACACTCTCACCAGGTCCGAGCACTCGGCTATGGCCCGGCTGGTCGACGGGTTGCACGCTGACCCGGTCTTCCAGCACACCAACCCGCGTCGCCCCTTGCAGTTGGCGAACAGTGAACCACGTCCCCAAGGCTTGAACACGACCCTCACGGGTTTCGACATAAAACGGTGTTTGTCCCCCCGACTTGCCGGTGTGGATAAGTACTTCCCCCTCACGCAAACGGACCCGTCGCTGCTGTCCATCGAAAAGTACGTCGATAGCCGTGTTCGTATTGAGGTCAATTTGAGTGCCGTCGGCCAGCCCGATTCGCCGTCGTTCGCCGACCTTGGTTCGATAGTCAGCCCAGAGGTTGCCCAGGGACGTGTGTTGTTGAACGTTCCACCCCAAGTACCCGGCGGCACCGAACGTCAGCATCAGCTTGAGCACTTGCCGCCGTTGTTGACTGGCCGAGAGCGCACGACGGGTGAAGTCCTTGGGGACCGCACCGAGGTCACGTTGCAACTGCTCCATCTGGTTCCAGGCCGCCTGATGGGAAGGATCGCCGTTGAGCCATTGCTGCCAGGCACTGTGTTCCGCGGGTGTCGGTGGTTGCGATTGAAATTGCACGTACCAGCTGGCGGCGGCTTCGAACGTCTTGCGATCCGGGGCAGCCATCACATGCCCGCCATGATCAGGGCGCATTCTGTCAGGGCCCGAACCATATGTTTCTTGACGGTAGTCAGCGAGACACGCAGTTGATCGGCGATCTGTTGATAAGTCAGGCCTTCGACCTGGGACAGCATGAAAATTCGCCGGGCCCGCTCACCCAGCCCATACAAGGCTTTATCCACAGCCACGAGGGTTTCAATGATGATGGCCTTGTCTTCTTCACTGATTGCGGTCGCTTCTGGCCGGTCTGCCAGGGTTTGCAGATAGGCCTGCTCAATGGCGCGGCGGCGATAGCGGTCAATCACCAGTCCCCTGGCAACCGTGGCCAGATAGTCCCTGGGTTCGAGGATCTGCGTCGCATTGCGGCCGCCCAGGATCCGCACGAACGTATCGTGTGCCACGTCCGCTGCATCGCAGGCGTTATGCAACTTTCCCTTGAGCCAGCTGTGCAACCACGAATGGTGCTGCTCATAGATGTGCTGGACTGCAACGGTATGCGAGGGAAGGGCCATGAGAGGTGACAAGGTGGGTTAATGATAATAACTATTATTAACTGCCGTGACGCTTTCTCACAATAGGCCTGCCATCAACCCGTTTCACAAATGCAAATGAACTGTTTCCTGCTTGACCGGGGATTTTCGGAGGCTTCTGCGTGCCTGAAACTTATCGGAATCCGCATTTTCTGTGGATTAAGCCCTGTGAATAACCGCCCCTGTGCCCGGTTGATAACAAGGCTTGAAACCTGAGCAAAACCCCCTCTGTGGATAACCACCTGTTTAATCCACAGGCTTAAACCACTTATCCAAGGGCCTCCTTGGCACCTAACCACAGACTTTTGAAGCTCTGTACACAAAGTAAATAAAGGCCTGTAGAGATCTATCCACAGAAACATACCTCAGTAGAAATAAACATAAAAACAAAGATTTAATAAATTTCTCTCTTTTAATTTCTATTGTTCGTGATTCATCCACAGCTGGTTAAATTTTGTGCAAAGGGTTCTTTAGGAAGGGCGAAGTCCCTATACTTGCCGACTCGTTCGAAAACCTGATCTCGAACGCTCATTCCTAATTACCTACAGAAGCAGGCACGAGGTGCGTGGTGGATTTCCCTTCCCGTTTTGAAGTGATCGTCATCGGCGGCGGTCATGCCGGTACCGAGGCAGCACTGGCGTCAGCACGCATGGGGGCAAAAACCCTGTTGCTGACGCATAACGTGGAAACCCTCGGCGCCATGAGCTGCAACCCCGCAATTGGCGGGATTGGCAAAAGCCACTTGGTCAAGGAAATCGATGCCCTGGGCGGCGCGATGGCCATGGCTACTGACAAGGGTGGTATTCAATTTCGCGTATTGAACAGCCGCAAAGGCCCGGCCGTGCGAGCCACTCGTGCTCAAGCCGACCGGATCCTGTACAAGGCCGCTGTCCGCGAAACCCTGGAAAACCAGCCGAACCTGTGGATATTTCAACAGGCAGCCGATGACCTGATCGTCGAACAAGACCAGGTACGCGGTGTTGTCACGCAAATGGGCCTGCGTTTCTTCGCAGAATCCGTGGTGTTGACCACCGGTACCTTCCTCGGCGGACTTATCCACATCGGCATGCAGAACTATTCCGGTGGCCGCGCCGGTGATCCGCCGTCGATTGCCCTGGCTCAGCGCCTTCGCGAACTGCCGCTGCGTGTTGGTCGCCTGAAAACCGGCACGCCGCCGCGAATTGATGGTCGGTCTGTGGATTTCTCGGTGATGACCGAGCAAGCCGGCGATACACCGATCCCGGTGATGTCGTTCATGGGTTCCAAGGAACAGCATCCGAAACAGGTCAGTTGCTGGATTACCCACACCAACGCTCGCACCCACGAAATCATTGCCGCGAACCTCGACCGTTCGCCGATGTATTCCGGTGTGATCGAAGGTATTGGCCCACGTTACTGCCCGTCGATCGAAGACAAGATCCATCGCTTTGCCGACAAGGAAAGCCACCAGGTCTTTATCGAACCGGAAGGTCTGACTACCCACGAGCTGTACCCGAACGGGATTTCCACGTCCTTGCCGTTCGACGTGCAAATCCAGATCGTGCAATCGATTCGCGGTATGGAAAACGCCCACATCGTGCGGCCTGGCTACGCCATCGAATACGACTACTTCGACCCGCGTGACCTGAAATACAGCCTGGAAACCAAGGTTATTGGCGGTTTGTTCTTCGCTGGCCAAATCAACGGCACTACCGGTTACGAAGAAGCCGGCGCCCAGGGTTTACTGGCCGGAACCAACGCGGCACTGCGTGCACAGGGCAAAGACAGTTGGTGCCCGCGTCGCGATGAGGCGTACATCGGTGTGTTGGTCGACGACCTGATCACCCTCGGCACCCAGGAACCGTACCGGATGTTTACGTCCCGGGCTGAATACCGCCTGATCCTGCGGGAAGACAACGCCGACCTGCGCTTGACCGAAAAAGGTCGTGAGCTGGGCCTGGTCGACGACGTGCGTTGGGCTGCCTTCTGCAAAAAACGCGAAAGCATCGAGTTGGAAGAGCAGCGCCTGAAAAGTACCTGGGTACGCCCGGGCACCGAGCAAGGCGACGCGATTGCCGAAAAATTCGGCACGCCGCTGACTCACGAATACAACCTGCTGAACCTGCTGTCCCGTCCGGAAATCGACTACGCTGGTCTGATCTCGGTCACCGGCGGTGGCGCAGACGATCCACAGGTCGCCGAACAGGTCGAAATCAAGACTAAATACGCCGGTTACATTGACCGTCAGCAGGATGAGATCGCTCGTCTGCGGGCCAGCGAAGACACCAAGCTGCCTGTGGATATCGATTACACAAACATTTCCGGGCTGTCGAAAGAGATTCAAGGCAAGCTGGGGATAACTCGACCTGAGACCCTGGGCCAGGCGTCCCGTATCCCGGGTGTCACGCCGGCAGCCATTTCGCTGTTGATGATTCATTTGAAAAAACGCGGCGCGGGCCGTCAGTTGGAGCAAAGCGCTTGAGTTCGTTGGTCACCTCGCAACACGCCGAAGAGTTATCCACAGGTGCTCGCCAGCTTAGCGTCGACCTGACCGAAGCCCAGCACGAGTTGCTGCTGGGGTATCTGGCCCTGTTGATCAAATGGAACAAGGCTTACAACCTCACGGCGGTGCGTGATCCAGACGAAATGGTCTCTCGCCATCTGCTCGACAGCCTCAGCGTGATGCCGTTTATCGAAAACGGCCGTTGGCTCGACGTTGGCAGCGGCGGCGGCATGCCCGGCATCCCGTTGGCGATCCTGTTTCCCGAGTCGCAAGTGACTTGCCTGGACAGCAATGGCAAGAAAACCCGCTTCCTGACCCAGGTCAAACTCGAACTCAAGCTGGATAATCTGCAAGTTATCCACAGTCGTGTCGAAGCCTTCACGCCTGAACAGCCTTTCAACGGAATTGTGTCCCGGGCGTTCAGCAGCATGGAGAACTTCAGCAACTGGACCCGCCACCTCGGCGACCGCGATACCCGTTGGCTGGCAATGAAGGGCGTTCATCCAAGCGACGAGCTGTTAGCATTGCCGGCAGACTTCCACCTCGATAGCGAACACGCCTTGGCCGTACCCGGTTGCCAAGGCCAACGCCATCTGCTGATACTGCGCCGCACGGCATGATTGGGAACACAAGCAAGAATGGCTAAGGTATTCGCGATAGCGAACCAGAAAGGTGGCGTGGGCAAAACCACCACCTGCATCAACCTCGCAGCATCCCTGGTCGCTACCAAGCGTCGGGTGCTGTTGATCGATCTCGATCCACAGGGCAACGCCACCATGGGTAGCGGTGTGGATAAACACGGCCTGGAAAACTCGGTCTACGACTTGCTGATTGGCGAGTGTGACCTGGCCCAGGCCATGCACTATTCCGAGCACGGCGGTTATCAACTGCTGCCGGCCAACCGCGATTTGACTGCGGCGGAAGTGGTGCTGCTGGAAATGCAGATGAAAGAAAGCCGTCTGCGCAGCGCCTTGGCGCCAATCCGCGAGAACTACGACTACATTTTGATCGACTGCCCGCCATCGCTGTCGATGCTGACGTTGAACGCACTGGTTGCCGCCGACGGGGTGATTATCCCCATGCAGTGCGAGTACTTCGCGCTCGAAGGCTTGAGCGACCTTGTGGATAACATCAAGCGTATTGCCGAGTTGCTCAACCCGAACCTGCAAATCGAAGGCCTGCTGCGGACCATGTATGACCCGCGCCTGAGCCTGATGAACGATGTGTCGGCGCAGCTCAAGGAACACTTCGGCGATCAGCTCTACGACACCGTGATTCCACGCAACATCCGCCTGGCCGAAGCGCCAAGCTATGGCATGCCCGCGCTGGCGTACGACAAATCATCCCGCGGCGCCATTGCCTACCTGGCGCTGGCCGGCGAAATGGTTCGTCGTCAACGCCGCAATTCTCGCACCGCTGCAGCCCAGCCAACTTAAGGAATCCCCATGGCCGTCAAGAAACGAGGTCTCGGACGTGGACTGGATGCACTGCTGAGTGGTCCGACTGTCACGACCCTTGAAGAGCAAGCGGTGCAGGCCGACGAGCGTGAGCTGCAGCACCTGCCGCTGGACCTGATCCAGCGCGGCAAATACCAGCCGCGCCGGGACATGGACCCCCAGGCGCTGGAAGAATTGGCGAATTCGATCAAGGCCCAGGGCGTGATGCAGCCGATCGTGGTGCGCCCGATTGGTGCCGGCCGCTTTGAAATCATCGCCGGCGAGCGCCGCTGGCGCGCCAGCCAGCAGGCCGGCAAGGAAACCATTCCGGCAATGGTGCGCGATGTGCCGGATGAAACCGCCATCGCCATGGCGTTGATCGAGAACATCCAGCGCGAAGACCTCAATCCGATCGAGGAAGCGATCGCCCTGCAGCGTTTGCAGCAGGAATTCAAACTGACGCAGCAGGAAGTCGCGGATGCGGTGGGCAAATCTCGCGTGACCGTGTCCAACCTGCTGCGCCTGATCGCGCTGCCGGAAGTCATCAAAACCATGCTTTCCCATGGTGACCTGGAAATGGGTCACGCCCGTGCCTTGCTCGGTTTGCCGGAAAATCAACAGGTTGAGGGGGCGCGACACGTTGTCGCACGAGGCCTCACCGTTCGTCAGACCGAGGCCCTGGTTCGCCAGTGGCTCAGTGGCAAACCTGCACCGGTCGAAACCGCCAAACCTGATCCGGACATTGCACGCCTGGAGCAACGCCTGGCCGAGCGCCTAGGCTCTGCGGTGCAAATTCGTCACGGCAAGAAAGGTAAAGGGCAATTGGTCATCGGATATAACTCATTGGATGAGCTTCAGGGCGTCCTTGCCCACATCCGCTGAAACAATTGCTTCTGTAGCGCGCAGTCGGAAATCACTACCCGGCAGTTGAATAGGGGCAGAACCGCCCCTATACTCTGCGCGCATTTTGTCGGCACAAATTATGCCAAGTTATTGATTTCCGGCAGCCGACCATTGAGGAGCAAGAGTGATGGAAACCCGCACGCCAAACACGTTGCCGTTCCATCGCTTGGCCGTTTTCCCGGTTTTAGTGGCTCAATTTGTCATCTTGCTGATCGCCGCTTTGGCGCTTTGGTATTGGCATGGAGTCGTAGCGGGATACTCGGGACTCTGCGGAGGCCTGATAGCCTTGCTGCCCAATATGTATTTTGCTCACAGGGCCTTTCGGTTTTCCGGCGCCCGAGCAGCCCAAGCCATCGTCCGGTCTTTTTATGCTGGCGAGGCGGGGAAATTGATTTTGACGGCAGTGCTGTTTGCACTGACCTTTGCAGGTGTGAAGCCATTGGCGCCGCTGGCTGTATTCGGCGTCTTCGTGTTGACCCAACTGGTCAGCTGGTTCGCTCCCCTGCTAATGAAAACAAGACTTTCGAAACCTTAGGGCGTTTGAGGCAACCATGGCAGAAACAACCGCTTCGGGCTATATCCAGCACCACTTGCAGAACCTGACCTTCGGTCAGCTTCCCAACGGCGGCTGGGGCTTTGCCCACACCGCAGCAGAAGCCAAAGAAATGGGTTTCTGGGCATTCCACCTGGATACTCTGGGCTGGTCTGTCGCATTGGGTCTGATCTTCGTCCTGATTTTCCGCATGGCGGCAAAGAAGGCGACTTCCGGTCAGCCGGGTGCTTTGCAGAACTTCGTTGAAGTATTGGTCGAATTCGTCGATGGCAGCGTGAAAGACAGCTTCCATGGTCGTAGCGCGGTGATCGCACCGTTGGCACTGACCATCTTCGTCTGGGTGTTCCTGATGAACGCCGTCGACCTGATTCCGGTCGACTGGATTCCTCAGTTGGCCATGGCGATCTCCGGCGATCCGCACATTCCATTCCGTGCCGTATCGACCACTGACCCGAACGCTACCCTGGGCATGGCCCTGTCGGTGTTCGTGTTGATCATTTTCTACAGCATCAAGATCAAGGGCATCGGCGGCTTCATCGGCGAACTGACCCTGCACCCGTTCGGCAGCAAGAACATCTTCGTTCAAGCCCTGCTGATCCCGGTGAACTTCCTGCTGGAATTCGTGACCCTGATCGCCAAGCCAATTTCCCTGGCTCTGCGACTGTTCGGCAACATGTATGCCGGTGAGCTGGTGTTCATTCTGATCGCTGTGATGTTCGGCAGTGGTCTGCTCTGGCTTAGCGGCCTGGGCATTGTTCTGCAGTGGGCGTGGGCTGTGTTCCACATCCTGATCATCACCCTGCAGGCGTTTATCTTCATGATGCTGACCATCGTCTACCTGTCGATGGCGCACGAAGAGAACCATTAAGACCAGTCTCGACTAGTCTGATGTCCCTCCCGGTCAAACGGGAGGGTAGCCCTGAAGGGCTATGAAACGATTTGTTTTACCGCTTTAAAATCTAAAAAACCTAAACCATACGACGTAAAAGTCGGGAGGAAAGATGGAAACTGTAGTTGGTCTAACCGCTATCGCTGTTGCACTGTTGATCGGCCTGGGCGCCCTGGGTACTGCCATTGGTTTCGGCCTGCTGGGCGGCAAGTTCCTGGAAGGCGCAGCGCGTCAGCCAGAAATGGTTCCAATGCTGCAAGTTAAAATGTTCATCGTCGCCGGCCTGCTCGACGCCGTGACCATGATCGGTGTTGGTATCGCTCTGTTCTTCACCTTCGCGAACCCCTTCGTTGGTCAACTCGCCGGTTAATCACTCGTTTTTTCGAGTGATTGGTGTGTTGTGCAACGAACGAGCGAGGTATTGGCGTGAACATTAATGCAACCATTATTGGTCAGTCCTTAGCGTTCTTGATTTTTGTAGTTTTCTGCATGAAGTTCGTATGGCCTCCGGTCATCGCGGCTTTGCACGAACGTCAGAAGAAGATCGCAGACGGACTGGACGCTGCCGCACGAGCAGCTCGCGACCTGGAGTTGGCCCAAAATAAAGCGGGTCAACAACTGCGCGAAGCGAAAGCTCAGGCAGCTGAAATCATTGAGCAAGCCAAGAAACGCGGTAACCAGATCGTTGAAGAGGCTGTTGAAAAAGCCCGTATCGACGCTGACCGTGTGAAGGTTCAGGCTCAAGCCGAGATCGAGCAGGAACTGAACGGTGTCAAAGATGCGCTGCGTGCCCAACTGGGTGCTCTGGCCGTCGGCGGTGCTGAGAAGATCCTGGGTGCCACAATCGATCAAAACGCGCACGCGGAGCTGGTAAACAAACTGGCTGCTGAAATTTAAGCGAGGGCGATCATGGCAGAATTGACCACGTTGGCCCGACCTTACGCTAAGGCAGCCTTCGAGCACGCCCAGGCCCACCAGCAGCTGGCCTCTTGGTCAGCCATGCTCGGCCTGGCTGCAGCAGTGTCGCAAGATGACACCATGCAGCGCGTGCTCAAGGCCCCGCGACTGACGAGCGCAGACAAGGCCGCCACGTTTATTGACGTGTGCGGCGACAAGTTTGATGTGAAAGTGCAGAACTTCATCCACGTCGTTGCCGAAAACGACCGTCTCCCGCTTCTGCCGGAGATCGCCGCTCTGTTTGACCTGTACAAGGCCGAACAAGAGAAATCGGTAGACGTTGAAGTGACCAGTGCTTTTGCATTGAACCAAGAACAGCAAGACAAACTCGCCAAGGTTCTCAGTGCACGACTCGACCGGGAAGTGCGCCTGCAAGTTGCGGAGGATGCCACCCTGATTGGTGGTGTCATCATTCGCGCCGGCGACCTGGTTATCGATGGCTCGATTCGCGGCAAACTCGCGAATCTTGCCGAAGCATTGAAATCTTGAGTTTGAAGGGGCAGCAGAGCAATGCAGCAACTCAATCCTTCCGAAATAAGTGAAATTATCAAAGGCCGCATCGACAAGCTCGATGTGACCTCCCAAGCCCGTAACGAAGGCACTGTCGTCAGCGTATCTGACGGCATCGTGCGGATTCACGGTCTGGCCGACGTCATGTACGGCGAGATGATCGAGTTTCCGGGCGGCGTCTACGGTATGGCTCTCAACCTGGAGCAAGACTCTGTAGGTGCCGTTGTATTGGGCTCCTACCAGACTCTGGCTGAAGGCATGAGCGCCAAGTGCACAGGCCGCATCCTGGAAGTTCCGGTTGGTAAGGAACTGCTGGGTCGCGTTGTCGACGCACTGGGTAACCCAGTTGACGGCAAAGGTCCACTGAACAACACCGAGACCGATGCGGTCGAGAAAGTTGCTCCAGGCGTGATCTGGCGTAAGTCGGTAGACCAGCCTGTACAGACTGGCTACAAGGCTGTCGATGCCATGATTCCTGTCGGCCGTGGCCAGCGTGAGCTGATCATCGGTGACCGTCAGATCGGTAAAACCGCTCTGGCGATCGACGCGATCATCAACCAGAAAGACAGCGGGATTTTCTGCGTCTACGTAGCAATTGGTCAGAAACAATCGACCATCGCCAACGTGGTTCGCAAGCTGGAAGAAAACGGCGCCCTGGCTAACACCATCGTCGTGGCCGCCAGTGCTTCCGAATCCGCTGCACTTCAGTTCCTGGCACCGTACTCCGGTTGCACCATGGGCGAATACTTCCGCGACCGCGGTGAAGACGCGCTGATCGTTTATGACGATCTGTCCAAGCAAGCAGTGGCTTACCGCCAGATTTCCCTGCTGCTGCGCCGCCCACCAGGCCGTGAAGCTTACCCAGGCGACGTGTTCTATCTCCACTCCCGTCTGCTGGAGCGCGCATCCCGCGTTTCGGAAGAATACGTAGAGAAGTTCACCAACGGCGCAGTGACCGGCAAAACCGGTTCCCTGACCGCACTGCCGATTATCGAAACCCAGGCTGGCGACGTTTCCGCGTTCGTTCCGACCAACGTGATTTCCATCACCGACGGTCAGATCTTCCTGGAATCGGCCATGTTCAACTCCGGGATCCGTCCTGCAGTGAACGCCGGTGTTTCGGTATCCCGTGTGGGTGGTGCCGCTCAGACCAAGATCATCAAGAAGCTCTCCGGTGGTATCCGTACCGCTCTGGCTCAGTACCGTGAACTGGCGGCATTCGCCCAGTTCGCTTCTGACCTGGACGAAGCGACCCGTAAGCAACTTGAGCATGGTCAGCGCGTTACCGAGCTGATGAAGCAGAAGCAATACGCACCAATGTCGATCGCTGACATGGCGCTGTCGCTGTATGCCGCTGAGCGTGGGTTCCTGACCGACGTTGAAATCACCAAGGTCGGCAGCTTTGAACAAGCGCTGATTGCTTACTTCAACCGCGATCACGCCGAATTGATGGCGAAGATCAACGTGAAGGGTGACTTCAATGACGACATCGACGCTGGCATCAAAGCCGGTATCGAGAAGTTCAAGGCCACCCAAACCTGGTAAGCCGCAGCGGGGGCCGCGAGGCTCCCGCTTGCTAACCTGATAGGTGTTACATGGCAGGCGCAAAAGAGATTCGCAGTAAGATTGCGAGCATCAAAAGCACGCAAAAGATCACCAGCGCCATGGAAAAAGTGGCGGTCAGCAAAATGCGCAAGGCACAAATGCGCATGGCTGCTAGCCGTCCCTACGCGGAGCGTATCCGCCAGGTTATTGGTCATCTGGCCAACGCCAACCCGGAATATCGCCACCCGTTCATGATCGATCGCGAAGTTAAGCGCGTCGGTTACGTCGTGGTGAGCAGTGACCGTGGTTTGTGCGGTGGTTTGAATACCAACCTGTTCAAGGCCCTGGTCAAGGACATGGCGGTAAACCGCGAAAAAGGCGTCGAGATCGATCTGTGTGTGGTCGGTAGCAAGGGTGCGGCCTTTTTCCGCAACTTCGGCGGTAACGTCGTTGCAGCTATCAGCCACCTGGGTGAAGAACCGTCGATCAATGATTTGATCGGCAGCGTCAAAGTGATGCTGGATGCATACCTGGAAGGCCGGATTGACCGCCTCTCCGTGGTGTCCAACAAGTTCATCAACACCATGACGCAACAGCCTACCGTGGAGCAGTTGATTCCATTGGTGGCGGCCCCGGAACAAGAACTCAAGCACCACTGGGACTACCTCTACGAACCAGACGCCAAAGAGCTGCTTGACGGCTTGATGGTGCGCTACGTGGAGTCGCAGGTGTACCAGGCGGTGGTCGAGAACAACGCGGCTGAACAAGCTGCGCGGATGATCGCGATGAAGAACGCTACCGACAACGCCGGTGATTTGATCAGCGATTTGCAGCTGATCTACAACAAGGCGCGTCAGGCTGCGATCACCCAAGAGATCTCGGAAATCGTCGGCGGCGCTGCCGCGGTTTAACGGTTCAAATATTCAGAGGATCCAGCTATGAGTAGCGGACGTATCGTTCAAATCATCGGCGCCGTTATCGACGTGGAATTCCCACGCGACAGCGTACCGAGCATCTACAACGCTTTGAAAGTCAAAAGCGATGCAGGCACCACCCTGGAAGTTCAGCAGCAGCTGGGCGACGGCGTGGTTCGTACCATTGCAATGGGTTCCACCGAAGGCTTGAAGCGCGGTCTGGAAGTCACTGACTCTGGCGCAGCCATCTCCGTACCGGTCGGTAAAGCGACCCTGGGCCGGATCATGGACGTCCTCGGTAACCCGATCGACGAAGCCGGTCCAATCGACACCGAAGAGCGCTGGGGCATTCACCGTCCTGCGCCTTCCTTTGCGGAACAAGCGGGCGGCAACGACCTGCTGGAAACCGGCATCAAGGTTATCGACCTGGTTTGCCCGTTCGCCAAGGGCGGTAAAGTCGGTCTGTTCGGTGGTGCCGGTGTAGGCAAAACCGTAAACATGATGGAACTGATCCGTAACATCGCCATCGAGCACAGCGGTTATTCCGTGTTCGCCGGTGTGGGTGAGCGTACTCGTGAGGGTAACGACTTCTACCACGAGATGAAGGATTCCAACGTTCTGGACAAAGTGGCACTGGTTTACGGTCAGATGAACGAGCCGCCGGGTAACCGTCTGCGCGTAGCACTGACCGGCCTGACCATGGCCGAGAAGTTCCGTGACGAAGGTAACGACGTTCTGCTGTTCGTCGACAACATCTATCGTTACACCCTGGCCGGTACTGAAGTATCCGCACTGCTGGGCCGTATGCCTTCCGCAGTAGGTTACCAGCCGACCCTGGCCGAAGAGATGGGTACTCTGCAAGAGCGTATCACTTCGACCAAAAACGGTTCGATCACCTCGATCCAAGCGGTATACGTACCTGCGGATGACTTGACTGACCCGTCGCCAGCGACCACGTTCGCCCACTTGGACGCCACCGTCGTACTGTCCCGTGACATCGCTTCCCTGGGTATCTACCCGGCGGTCGATCCACTGGACTCGACTTCGCGCCAGCTGGACCCGAACGTCATCGGCCAGGAACACTACGACACCGCTCGCGGCGTCCAGTACGTCCTGCAGCGTTACAAAGAACTGAAGGACATCATTGCGATCCTGGGTATGGACGAGCTGTCGGAAACCGACAAGCAGTTGGTATCCCGCGCTCGTAAGATCCAGCGCTTCTTGTCGCAGCCGTTCTTCGTGGCTGAAGTCTTCACTGGTGCCTCGGGTAAATACGTTTCCCTGAAAGACACCATTGCTGGCTTCAAAGGCATCCTCAACGGTGACTACGACCACCTGCCAGAACAAGCGTTCTACATGGTCGGCGGCATCGAAGAAGCGATCGAGAAAGCCAAGAAACTGTAATCCCGGCGCCCGGCAACGGGCGCTCATCAGGTTGAGGCAATCAGATGGCTATGACAGTCCATTGCGATATCGTCAGCGCGGAAGGGGAAATCTTCTCCGGTCTGGTAGAAATGGTGATTGCACACGGTGAACTCGGTGACCTGGGTATTGCCATGGGCCACGCGCCGTTGATCACCAGTTTGAAACCAGGTCCGATCATTCTGACCAAGCAAGGCGGGGAAAAGGAGGTTTTCTACATCTCCGGTGGTTTCCTCGAGGTTCAGCCGAACATGGTCAAGGTACTTGCCGACACCGTGCAACGTGCTGCCGACCTGGATGAAGCCTCCGCTCAGGAAGCCGTCAAGGCTGCCGAGAAGGCCCTGAACGAAAAAGGCGCAGATTTCGACTACGGTTCTGCTGCTGCACGTCTGGCCGAGGCCGCAGCTCAGCTGCGCACCGTCCAGCAGATCCGCAAGAAGTTTGGCGGCTAAGCCGTTAAACCTCATGTGTGATTGATTAAAAAGGGTAGCCTCGGCTACCCTTTTTCTTTTTTTGCAAAACACTTCATTTGGTCTGAAGTCTGACCGCCCAGGATTGGTAGCCATTCATGTCTCTCGAAATCGTAATTCTTGCCGCAGGCCAGGGCACCCGCATGCGTTCGGCCCTGCCCAAGGTGCTGCACCCGGTTGCCGGCAACTCCATGCTTGGCCATGTTATCCACAGCGCCCGGCAGCTGGATCCACAGCGCATTCATGTCGTGATCGGCCACGGTGCCGATGTGGTGCGTGAGCGTTTGGCGGCGGATGACCTGAATTTCGTATTGCAGGACAAGCAATTGGGTACCGGCCATGCCACTGCGCAAGCCGTGCCGTTCATCAAGGCCGACACCGTGCTGATTCTCTACGGTGATGTGCCGTTGATCGAAGTGGAAACCTTGCAGCGCCTGCTCAAACACGTCGTGCCTGGCCAGATGGGTCTGCTCACCGTCGAGCTGGACGACCCGACCGGCTACGGTCGCATCGTGCGCAACACTGATGGCAAGGTCGCCGCCATCGTCGAACATAAAGACGCCAGCGAAGCCCAGCGTGCCATCACCGAAGGCAACACCGGCATCCTCGCGGTTCCGGCCGATCGCCTGTCGGACTGGATGAGCCGCCTGTCCAACAACAACGCCCAGGGCGAGTACTACCTGACCGACGTCATCGAGATGGCCGTCAGCGATGGCCTGGTGGTCGCTACCGAACAGCCCCACGACCCGATGGAAGTGCAGGGCGCCAACGACCGCAAGCAACTGGCAGAGCTGGAGCGTCATTACCAATTGCGTGAAGGCCGCCGCTTGATGGCGCTGGGCGTGACGCTGCGCGATCCGGCACGTTTCGATGTGCGGGGTGATATCACCGTAGGCCGCGACGTGCTGATCGATATCAACGTGATCCTCGAAGGTCGCGTGGTCATTGAAGACGACGTGGTGATCGGCCCGAACTGTGTCATCAAGGACAGCACCCTGCGCAAAGGCGTGGTGATCAAAGCCAACAGCCATATCGACGGCGCGGTGATGGGCGAGGGCAGTGATGCCGGTCCGTTCGCGCGTTTGCGTCCGGGCAGCGTGTTGGGCGCTAAAGCTCATGTGGGTAACTTCGTTGAGCTGAAAAACGCCCGGTTGGCCGATGAGGCGAAAGTGGGTCACCTGACCTACCTGGGTGACGCTGTGATCGGTGCTCGCACCAACATCGGCGCCGGTACCATCACCTGCAACTACGATGGCGCCAACAAACACCAGACCACCATCGGTGAAGACGTGTTTATCGGCTCCAACAATTCCCTCGTAGCACCCGTGACGATTGACGACGGCGCCACCACTGCCGCCGGCTCGACCATCAATCTGGCTGTGGATAAGTTGCAGCTCGGTGTAGCCCGCGCCCGCCAGCGCAACATCGACGGCTGGAAGCGCCCGGTCAAAATCAAGAAAACCTGAGTTATCCACAACCCTGAAACACTGTAGTACTCATGTGGGAGCGGGCTTGCTCGCGAAGGCGGTCTTTCGGTTGATACATGCGCTGACTGACACACCGCTTTCGCGAGCAAGCCTGCTCCCACATTTTTATCTGCGTTGATTCAAAAAACTCAGTCGCAGGCTTGACCATTGTGAGTAAATAGGTTTTGATTGCCTTCGTTATCTTTCGAAACGAAACTTATCATCACCATGTCGAAACGAAATACACCCCAACGTCGCCACAACATCCTTGCCATGCTCACCGAGCAAGGTGAAGTCAGCGTGGACGAATTGGCCAAGCGTTTCGAAACCTCGGAAGTGACCATCCGCAAGGACCTGGCGGCCCTCGAAAGTAACGGCCTGTTGCTGCGTCGCTACGGTGGCGCCATCACCATGCCCCAGGAATTGGTCGGTGACCCGGCCCAGCCCATCTCGGCCTACAAGCGCGCCATCGCCCGTGCGGCTGTCCGGCGCTTGCGGGAACACGCACGCATCATCATCGACAGCGGCAGCACCACCGCCGCCATGATCCCCGAACTGGGCCAGCAACCCGGCTTGGTGGTGATGACTAACTCCTTGCACGTGGCCAGCGCCTTGAGCGAACTGGAACACGAGCCGGTGCTGTTGATGACTGGCGGCACCTGGGATCCGCATTCGGACTCGTTCCAGGGCCAGGTCGCCGAGCAAGTATTGCGTTCCTACGACTTCGACCAGCTCTTCATTGGTGCCGATGGCATCGACCTGGAGCGCGGCACCACCACCTTCAACGAATTGCTGGGCCTGAGCCGCGTCATGGCCGAGGTCGCCCGCGAAGTGGTGGTGATGGTCGAGTCCGACAAGATTGGCCGCAGGATCCCCAACCTGGAACTGCCTTGGAGCAGCGTCCATACCCTTATTACCGATGATCGCCTGCCGCTTGAGGCCCGCGACCAGATTCAAGCCCGCGGCATCACGCTGATTTGCGCGGCAGTCATCTAGGAGAGAAACCATGTGTGGAATTGTTGGCGCAGTCGCTGAACGAAACATCACCGCTATTTTGCTCGAAGGCCTCAAACGCCTGGAATACCGTGGCTACGACAGCGCCGGTGTGGCGCTCTTCACCAACGCCGGCAAGCTTGAGCGCATGCGTCGCCCGGGCAAGGTCAGCGAGCTGGAACAAGCACTGGCGGGTGAGCCGCTGGTAGGCCGCCTGGGTATCGCCCACACCCGTTGGGCCACCCACGGTGCACCGTGTGAACGCAACGCCCACCCGCACTTCTCCGGTGACCTGGCGGTTGTCCACAACGGCATCATCGAAAACCACGAAGTGCTGCGTGAACAGCTCAAGGGCCAGGGTTATGTCTTCACCTCGGACACCGACACCGAAGTCATCGCCCACCTGCTGAACCACAAGCTCAAGGACCTCGGCGACCTGACCAACGCCCTCAAGGCCACCGTCAAGGAACTGCACGGCGCCTATGGCCTGGCCGTGATCAGCGCCAGCCAGCCGGACCGCCTGGTCGCCGCCCGCAGTGGCAGCCCATTGGTGATCGGCCTGGGCCTGGGCGAGAACTTCCTCGCCTCCGACCAACTGGCCCTGCGCCAGGTAACCGACCGCTTCATGTACCTGGAAGAAGGCGACATCGCCGAGATCCGCCGCGAAAGCGTGCAAATCTGGGACGTTGACGGCCAGTCCGTGGAACGTGAAGCCGTGCAGTACCGTGACGGTGCCGAAGCCGCCGACAAGGGCGAGTTCCGCCACTTCATGCTCAAGGAAATCCACGAGCAACCGGCCGTGGTGCAACGCACCCTGGAAGGTCGCCTGAGCCAGAACCAGGTGTTGGTGCAAGCCTTCGGCCCGCAAGCCGCCGAACTGTTCGCCAAAGTGCGCAACGTGCAAATCGTCGCCTGCGGCACCAGCTACCACGCCGGCATGGTTGCCCGTTACTGGCTGGAAGAACTGGCCGGCATCCCGTGCCAGGTCGAAGTCGCCAGCGAATTCCGCTACCGCAAGGTGGTGGTGCAGCCCGACACCCTGTTCGTCACCATCTCCCAGTCCGGCGAAACCGCCGACACCCTGGCTGCCCTGCGCAACGCCAAGGAACTGGGCTTCCTCGGCAGCCTGGCGATCTGCAACGTCGGCATCAGCTCCCTGGTGCGCGAGTCCGACCTGACCCTGCTGACCCAGGCCGGTCGTGAAATCGGCGTGGCCTCCACCAAAGCCTTTACCACCCAGTTGGTCGGCCTGTTGCTGCTGACCCTGTCCCTGGGCCAGGTTCGCGGCACCTTGGGCGAAGGCGTCGAGGCGCACCTGGTCGAAGAACTGCGCCGCCTGCCGGCCCGCCTGGGCGAAGCCCTGGCCATGGACAGCACCGTGGAAAAAGTCGCCGAGCTGTTCGCCGACAAACACCACACCCTGTTCCTCGGCCGTGGTGCGCAATACCCGGTGGCGATGGAGGGCTCGCTCAAGCTCAAGGAAATCTCCTACATCCACGCCGAAGCCTACCCGGCCGGTGAACTCAAGCACGGCCCGTTGGCCCTGGTGGATGACGACATGCCAGTCGTTACCGTCGCGCCGAACAACGAGCTGCTGGAGAAGCTCAAGTCCAACCTGCAGGAAGTGCGCGCCCGTGGCGGCCAACTGATCGTGTTCGCCGACGAAAAGGCCGGCATGACCAATGGCGAAGGCACCCACGTCATCAACATGCCGCACATCCACGACACCCTGTCGCCGATCCTCTACACCATCCCGCTGCAGTTGCTGTCGTACTACGTCGCCGTGCTCAAGGGCACCGACGTTGACCAGCCGCGTAACCTGGCGAAGTCGGTGACGGTGGAATAAGCCTCACCCGAACCATCAAAACCCCCGTGCTTCGGGGGTTTTGCTTTTTCAGGCTACCGGACATCGGCTCTTGGCGTTTCTGTGGACTAATTCCGGGAGTATTGCCCCGCTTTACCCCTAGAATGCGCCCTGTGGATAACTAGCCAGGGAATGCCGCCGCCATGAACATCGAACTGCTGATCGCCGGTATCGTCGTGCTGATCATTGTCGTCGGCCTGGTCGGCTGGCTGGTGGGGGTCTACAACGGCCTGGTGATGCGCCGCAACGATGTGGATAAAGCCTTCGCCAACATCGACGTGCTGCTCAAGCAGCGGGCGGACCAGATTCCCGACCTGATGCGTGTGGTGCAAACCGCCATGAACCATGAGAACGCGCTGTTCACCCGCCTCAGCGACGCCCGCACCGCGTACCTCAACGCCAGCAGCCTCACCGATAAGGTCGATGCCTCCAACCAGCTCAATACGGCGCTCAAGTCGGTGATTGCAGTGGCCGAGAATTATCCGACGCTGATCTCCGGCCCCAACATGGTCGAGTTGCAGCAGGCGATCTCGGCGGTTGAAGAACGCATCGCCGATCGCCGCGAGTTTTTCAACGAGTCGGTCAACCTCTACAACATCGCCATCGCGATTTTCCCTGATCTGTTCTTCGCCAAGATGCTTGGCTACCAGCGCATCCCGCTGCTGGCCATCAGTGCCGAAGAAACCCGCTACGAGGGCGTGAAGCTTGAGGTGCCGGGAGCATGAAAACGACTCAGGCGGGCGTTGTCGCGAAAAAGCCGGCTTGGAAAACCTTGGTGGCGCTGGTCTTTCTCGCCGGCTTCATCGGCTTGATGGTTTATGCCCCGACGATCCTGGTGGCGCTGTTTTTCCCCGTCTGCATCCTGATTGGCCTGCTGGCCAGCTTCGGCCCCAACTTCTATCGCACCGAACAGCGCCTGGCCACCAGCCAGATACGCTCCCTGGCCATGGGCCTGGTGGAGGTCAAGGGCAAGGTGATCGTCGACAAACCGCTGATCTCCCCGGTCAACGGCAAGCCTTGTGCGGGTTACGTGTGGATCATCGAGGAAGGCACCAAAGACAAGGACGGCGATTGGAGCTGGAGCCAGGTCTCGGCCGAGGCTCGCTGCAATGACTTCCGCCTGCAGGACGCCACCGGGGAAGTGACGGTGATTGCCGAAGGCATCGACTTGTTCGGCAACAAGCGCCCTGACGAGCATGAATCGATCAGCAACTCCCGCCGTCAGGGCGAACTGCTCCTCACCCAGGCTATGCAGGTGATGCTGATTGGCGACGCCTGCGAGCGTGACGGCAAGACGGTGATTGCCCAGGGCAGGCAACGTGACGCAGTGTTCGGCGTGGCCGAGACCAGGGATGTGGAGAATCGCCGTGTGCTGGCGCCGTTGTGGCGTGCCGGGGGTTTCTATGCGGTGGTGGTGGGCTTGATCGGTGTCGGCATCATGGCCATGACCCCGGAACATTTTGCCCAACTGCATCTACCGGGCCCTGCCACCTACCAGCAAATGGCAGAGCTGAATCCCGCCTATCGTTTTCTGGCCTGGTTGTACCGTGACAATGGCTTCGTGATTCCTTTCATGGCCGCGTTTGGCTTCCTGCTGACGATGTTTGTGGTGTTGCTCGCGCTGCGGCTGTTGCTGCCCAAGGGCATGCGCCTGGCGGTGGGCCGTGTGCTGGGCGCCTGGATGGGCTTGGGAATGGTGATTGGCGGCGTGGTGACGTTGCTGCTGGTGGTGGCCCAGGTGGACACCATGAAGGTGTTCCTGGTGTGGATGATGATTCTGCTGGGCACCCTGGTGTTTTCGATCTTTGAGCAACGCAAGCTGGGGGGCGCGTACAAGCATTTTACGAAAGACGCAGGCGCTGCGAGTTTCGGCGACGAAGAAGCCTGATCAAGGCACAAATTCCACTTTTAATCCCCGGCTGGCGCTGCGTCCCTGATCGTCAGTCACCCGCAACCGATACTCCCCCGACTTCCCCGGCCGCCAGTTCAGCGTGGTTTGCGGCGGGCCCTGGCCGATCAGGGTCTGGTCGGCGAACCAGTACAGCGTCAGTGCATCACTGGCTGCGTTGGCGTTCAGCGGAATGCTTTCCTGGGGCTGGGACAGGCGCAGGTGATAGCTGACCTGGGTCAGCGGCGAGCGAATCTGCGGCGCCTCGCTCTGGTCGCCGACGCGGTTGGGTTGGCAGCTTTTCTGCACATTGGGCGGCGTACGCCGGGGCAGCCCGGCGGCGCGGAACAGCCGCTGCACATCGCTGGGCCAGAATTCGAAGACTTCTTCACGGGTGTACTGCGGGTCGAACGGCGGGCACGCGGCCTTGCCGGTACGGGTGTCGATCAGCACCGGGCGATGCAGGTTGGACACACGAATCGGTGACACGCCGGGGATGTACCAGGTCTTGCGGGTGCGCGGGCACCAGCGGTTGGGCAGGTCGCCGGAGGCCGCGCAGACGTCGATGCGGATCAGCCCGGCGGGCGGCTTGTCGGGTTTGATCACCACGTTGGGCAAGGCCAGGGGCAGGGCGTCGGCGATGCGGAAGAACAGCGGTGCGGCGGTTTTCGCGCCGATAAATTCCGGATTCGGACGGCCGTCGAAGTTGCCCACCCACACCACCAGCACGTAAGGGCCTACGATGCCGGCGCTCCACGCATCGTGAAAACCCCATGAGGTGCCGGTCTTCCAGGCCGTGCGCCAGTGGCGCCCCGGTAGCCCGTCCGGGCGCGGGTTGCGCCGCAGCATGTCGCGCACCATAAAGGCCGCCTGCGGCGTGAGTAGCTGGGGGCCGGTGGTTTGCGGCTGTTCCTGCAAATAGCGCAAGGGTCGCAGATGTCCGTCACCGGCCAGCATCACATACAGCCGCGCCAGCTCCTCGGGCGTCATCTCGCCGCCGCCCAGGGCCAGGGCCAAACCGTAATGGCTTTCGCCTCGCAGGCCCTTGATCCCGGCCCGTTGCAGCAAGCCGTAGAGTGACGGCGAGCGGGTTTGGCTGGCCAGCCACACCGCCGGGATATTGCGGCTGCGGATCAGCGCATCGCGGGCTGTCACCGGCCCGACAAAACTGCCGTCGAAATTTTCCGGCTGGAAGTAGCCGAAGTTACTCGGCATGTCCTTGAGGATGCTCATGGGGTGGATCACCCCTTGGTCCAGCGCCAGCCCATACAGGAATGGCTTGAGGGTGGAGCCCGGCGAGCGCCGCGACAGCACACCGTTGACCTGGCCATGGATGCCTGTGGATAAGTAATCCGCCGAGCCCACCAGGGCTTTTACGCTTTGGTCGCGGCTGTCGATCAGGATCGCCGTGGCGTTTTCCACACCGCTGCTGCGGCGCTCGGCGATAAAGCCGGTGATCAGGCGTTCCAGCAATTGTTGCAGCGGCAGGTTGAGGGTGCTGTTCAACTCATTGCCGGTTTGCGACGCCAACAGCTGTTCGCTCAAGTGCGGTGCCAGAAACGGGATCTGCTGGCGGTTGCGGGCTTCCAACGGCAGGTCCAGCAAACTGTCGTTACGCGGGTCTTGTGGATAAGTTTCCCGCCAGTCCGCCATCAGCCGTTGCCGAGCGGTTTGCAGCGATGGCCCGAAGCGCGCGCGGCGGCCGGGTTGCTGGGGGATCACGGCTAGCGCCAGGGCTTCAGACAAGGACAACTGCGCCGCTGACTTGCCGAAATAGATCCGGCTGGCCGCCTCGGCACCTTCGATATTGCCGCCCATGGGCGCCAGGTTGAGGTAGGCCTCGAGGATGTTGTGCTTGCTGTAACGCGCCTCCAACCACAACGCCAGGGCCATCTGCTGCAGTTTGCCGGGCACCCGGCGGGTATTGAGATCCCACAGGCGCCTGGCCAGCTGCATGCTCAAGGTCGAACCGCCCTGGCGCTGGCCGCCGCTATAGGTGGCCATGGCCGCCCGCAACAACGCCGGGGGATTGATCCCCGGGTGCCAGTAGAAATTGCGGTCTTCCTTGAGCAGCAGCGCCTCCACCAGTGACGGAGAAATCCGTTCCAGGGGTAGCCACAGGCGATATTGCCCATCAGCCGCCAGGGTCATGCGCAGCAGCGAACCGTCATCGGCCAGCACCACCCGTGAGGAGGTGGCTGCCTGTTCCAGCGGTGCATGGGGCCACAGTCGCAGCCCCGCCAGAATCAACGCCGCCGCCAGCAGCGGCGTCAGGCTTTTAAGGCTTGGTAATTTCAAGCTGGCCTACTTTGCCGCGTCCTTGCAGGGTGGTTTCGTACATGCCCTCGGCGTAGGCCGGTGGCGTATTGAAGGTACCGGCGTTGGTGGCGCGCACGCGGTACACGAAGGTGCCTACATCCCGCAGTGCAGTGCCGTACAACACCACTCGGTCATCACGCACATCGACGTAGTCCGGCTGCCAGTTGCTCAAGTCGGTCTCGCCGATCGGCGCCTGCCAGGCGTCGGCTTCTTCGGTGTCTTCGCTGGTTTCAACGTACTCCGAATCGTCGCCTTCGCTTTCCTCGCTGCTGGCCGCTTCCGGCTCCGGCGGTAAGTTGTACACAGGCTCGACGCCGCCCGGCAGCAGGTCGACCACCGCCACTTGTTGCACCTGATCACGGTCGGTGGCGCGCAAGCGCAGGCGCACCAGGAACTCATCGCCTACCGCGACCTTGCTGACGGGATTGCCTTTGAGGTCGAGGTATTCGTGGATGATTTCCAGGCCGTTGTTGATCGGCTTGAGGTTGGCGCCCTTGTCATAGCCGGCTTCGCTCAGCATGTAGAACGCCGCCGGGCCGTCGGATTTTTCCATCTGTAGTTTTTGCGTACCGGCAGGCACCGCCGCACGTGGCGGCTGGCCGGCCATCTGCAACAACTGTTGCTGCTTGTCGCTGAGCCATGCGGTGGCCTTGAGGGTCATGTCGCTTTGTGCGCGCTGGCCATAGTTGTCCAGGGCCCGCAGCAACAGCGCCGCCGACAGCGAGTTGTAGCGCTGCTCGTTGAGGCGCTTGCCGAGTTTATCCAGCAGGCTTGCTGGCACATCGTCGAGCATTTCCGGGAAGTGCCGCGCGAGCAAATGCAGGTGCTCGGCGTCGTGCACCAGCGGGTCGTAATACAGGCCGTCGCTGTTCCATTTATCCGACAGGGAAAGCCATGGCACCTTGCGGAACAACGTATCGGCCTGACGATCCTGCTTGAGCAACTTGTAGCTGGCGGCGAGGTATGCGGCGCCAATGTCGTTCTGCCAGGTGTCCTTGAAGTAGCTCTCGTAGCGTTCGCGGATATCGCTCAAGGCGCCGCTCACCAGAATCCCCTGACGGCTCAGGAGGTAACTGGCGTAGGCGCGGTTGCGCAATTCCGACAGGCCTTCGCTCGGGCCGTTGGCCAGGTCGGTGAGGTACGCGTTGGAACGTTGCAGCAGATCTTCCGGTACCGGCAGCCCGCGCTCCCTGGCTTCGATCAGGAAGTCGGTGGCGTACAGGCTGGCGTACGGCGCCACATCCGGGTTGGCCGCCCACAAGCCGAAACCACCGGCCTGGTTCTGCCGTTGACGCAGCATGCGCACCGCACCGCTGAAGGCCTGCTCGGCCTCCGGCGCGTTACCGCCCCAGATCAACGCCGGCATGGCCTTGGACACCAATTGCTCGGTGCAGGCGTAGCCGTAGTCATCCAGGTAATGCTTGAGGCCGTTGGCCCAGACCAGCGGCGAAGCGGCGACGCCCAATTGCACATCGCGCAACTGGCCGAACAGGTCGCGGGTCGGTTTCAGCTCTTTGCTGGCGCTGTCGAAACGGCCCAGGCTCAGGGCCACCCGATGTTCGCTCAATGGTCGGATCGACGTGGTTTCCGCCACCTGGATCCGCTTGCCATCCGGCAGCACCGCGACGAAGCGCAAGTCGGCCGAGCCGAGGTTTTCCCCCACCTTGATCTTGAACTCGGCAACGCCTTCCTTGCGCGGTTGCAGGGCCAGGGTGCTGGCCTTGTCGCCTTGCACCTGCAAGCCATCGCTGGTCTGCACTTCAAACTTCACGTCCGCCGCCGCGTCCAGGTTGCTGAACACCCCGGCGCTGACGCTGAACACATCCCCCGGCGCGACAAAGGCAGGCACGTTCGGCGTGATCACCAGTGGCCCGCGCACTTCGGTGTTGGCTTCGCTGACGCCCACGCTGTCGCTATCTACCGCCACCGCAAAAAGGTGCAGCTTGCCGTTGAAGCTGTCCGGTACCTGGTAATGCAGCACCGTTTCACCGGCCGGCAAGTCCACCAAGCCAGACCACCAGGCCACTGGCGGCTGATGTTTACGCTTGAACGGGTTGAGATGATTGGCCAGGGCGCCTTCGGTGTCACCACCCGGCGCTGCCCCACTGAGCAGGCGGCTGAATTCCGGCAGGATCAGATCAAGAATCTGACTGGTACCGACCTCCAGCGCACGCTTCTGGAAGAAGAAGCCCAGCGGGTCCGGCGTCTGGTAGCGCGCCACTTGCAGGATGCCTTCGTCCACCGCGTAGACCACTGCGCGGCCAGGGCGGTCGGCGTTGACCTTGATGTCCAGGGTCTGCCCCGGCTCGATCTTCGCCGGGCCTTCGACTTTCAGCGCCATGCGCCGCGCGTCGAGGTTGATGCTGAACGGCACCACGCCGTAGGACAGCGGGCTCATGTAGACCTCGGACGAGCCGATGTCCCGCACGAACTGCACGTTGACGTAGGCATTGCCTTCAAGCCCGGCAGGAACGCGGATATGTTGCACGCTGTTGGTGCTGTCGGCCTTGAACCACTGCTGGGTGTAGACCTTGTCCCGTTCGATGGTAATCAACCCGGCGCCGGTGTATGGCGCACGAATGCTGATGGCGATCTCATCACCGGTGGCGTAGCTGCGTTTATCCAGGCGCAGTTGCAGCTCGGCATTGCGTTCCAGGGAGCGCGAGGTGTTGCCCCGGCCGGCAACGCTGTAGTCGATCTGGTTCAGCAGGTTGCCGTTGGCGTCCTTGAGTTGCAGGGTGAAATCGCCCGGGGTGCCGGTGTTCAGGGTTTGCTTGGCGCCGTCCTTGGTCATCACCACCGGCGAGGCCGGCTGGCTGATGTTCTTGATGCGCGACTCGTATTTGTAGGTGCCGTTGGATTGCTTCACCAGCACCGAGACGTAACGGTGCTCGACCACTTCACTGGTCAGGCCGTCGACGGCGACTGGCGTGAGGTCTGGCGCCACGGCCAGCCATTGCACTTCACGCGGGGCGTCCTTGGCGACGAAAGACAGCGAATCCTTGCTCTTCACACCCACCAGGTACGGCGCCGCCGACACCAGCAATGCGCTTTGTGCGGCGACGTTGCGACCGCCTTCGGCTTCGTACACCTGGGTCATCACTTGTAGGCGGTAGGTGCTGTTGGCGAAGCGTTGCAGGTTCAGGTCCAGCAGCGCCTGGCCATTGTCGTCGACGGTGGTTTCGGCCAGGTCTTCGGAGCTGGCTTCTTCCAGCGAGTCATTCAGGCGGAAACGGTAATCCGGATAGCGATCAAAGGCCGCGAGCGTCGGGCTCAGGGACATTTTTGCCGTGACGCGACGGCCCGCCGCCGGAGCGCCGAACAAGTGCATTGCGGTGACCTTGGCCACCACCTGGTCCGGCGGGATCCAGCCCAGCACCGGTGTATCGTGCAAGCTCAGGCTGACTTTCATCCGGTCTGGCTCAAAATCGCGAACCTTGAAGCTGACGCTGCCCAGGTCAGTGCGGCGCTGCTTCTCGCCGATCAGTTGCAGGGTCGCGGTGTAATCGCCGGATGGCGCGACTTCGCTGCTTGGGAAATCAAAAGTCTCAAAGCCGCTGGCCGACAGTTTCAACGGCTGGCGAATCACCTCGAGGCCACGTGGGTCGGTGATCTGCAGCTCAACCGGCAGGCCTTGCAGCGCGCCTTTCCAGTCGCCGCTGCGCACGATCATGCCCAGGTGCGCGGTCTCGCCGGGCCGGTACAGGCCGCGGTCGGTAAACAGGTAGGCGCTGAGACGATTGATCGCACCGTCTTCTTCCAGGCCGCCTACATCAAAGCGCGACAAATCCAGCTGCTGGGACTGACGGGCAATCGGCAGGAACGATTGGTCGTTGCCGCGACTGACCACATACATCAATGGCGTTTTCTCACGGCGCAGTTCATCCAGCTTGGCGAAGTGCGCGTGACCTTCGGCGTCGGTATGCCCGCTGGCCACCGGCAAACCGTTGCGGCCGATGATGTCGACCTGGGCGTCGGACACCGGCGAGCCGTTGCCGATGGACTGCACGTACACATCGTGGCTGCCATCGCTGGAGCGCTTGGCGATGATGCCCAAGTCGGTGACCACGATGAAACGCAGGTCGCTGGTGGTGTTGCGCGAGTAGTCGAAGGTGCGATCCGCCGGGTCGTCCTGCGGGCTCAGCTTGAGCACGAAAATGCCTCGGCGGCCACCGTTGGCTGTGAGGTAGCTGCTCAGGTCGACGTTGTCGTAGACGGTTTTGGACGGGTCGCCAGCTGACAGCGGAATGTCCAGGCTCTGACGCTCCACCATCCGGTCGAAGTAGTCATTGGCAAAATTCGGTCGGGCAAAGCTGCCGCTGCTCTGGTCCACCAGGTGTTGCAACTGGTTGGGCAGCAGGCGGGCGATTTCCACATGGGCGCCAGGTACGCCACGGGCCATGAAGCCCAGGCGTTTTTCGCCGGTGAGGCTGAGCAGGGCGCCGTCGGACAGGAACTGCAGCGTGCGCGGATAGGCCGGCATGCTCACGAGGGAGGCTGTCGGATTTTTCGCCAGGTAGCCGCCGATGGCTTCCAGGTTGGCCGGTACCCGCACATACAGGGCGCGGCCCGGCGGGGCCTTGAACTTGAAGGCGTGCAGGGTGTTCAGCGGTTCGACGCTCGGCACGTGGGTCAGCTTGACCTTGGTGCTGCTGGCCAGCAGCTTGTCGTCGATGTCCTGCAGGTTCCAGGGGCGGGTATCGTCCTCGGCTTTTTCCGGCAGCATCCAGGCCTGCACCTTGTTGGCGATGGTCTCGTCGGCCACGGCGCTGGAGCTGCTGAACATCAACACCGGCTCGGGCTCGCCGCGTTCGTTGTCGACAAAGCTGACTTCGGCGCCGGTAAAGGTCAGGCGATAGCGGCCAGGCACGGTGACTTCGGCCACCAACGGCGCCGAGCTGGCATTGCCGCCGTCACGGGCCTTGAGGCCTTCATCGAGCTTGGCGCTGACCGGGGTGCTTTCCAGCGGAGTGGCCAGGGCGGCGGAGCGCACAAAGGCGTTGAGCTTGTGCTCATCGAAGGTGACTTCCGGACGGTTGGGCAGTTGTGCGTCGCGGTAGGCCAGGCCTTTGCCGAGGGTGACCGAGGCACGCTTGCGTACGCTGTCTTCGTCTACCGGGTGGGAAAAGTGGAAGGTCGCGACCAGCTGTTTCTGCGTCGGGTTGCTCGGGTCTTGGTACAGCTCGTTTTGCGTCAGGGTGGCGCGGAACGGCTGGGTGGAGAATTGGCTGGTGTATTGGCTGAGCAGTACGCCGTCGGCCAACAGGTTCTTCTTGGCCAGGTCGATGGTGTAGTGGGCGTCGACGGGCCAGTCTTTTTCCGGGGTGAACACCAGGCTGCGGTCGTCCGACCAGCGCCAGGTGCCCGCAATGGTCGGCTTGAGGGTGATGCCTTCGGTGACCGGCTTGCCAATGGCTGCCAGCGGTGCCACGGATTCGGCGAAGCGTACCTGCAAGTTATCCACAACCGGCTGCGGCTGGGTGTAATCCGTCAGGTTGGGCTTGTGCAGCGAATAGCCCACGGTGTGGGGCTGTGGCAGGTGGGAATACCAGTGCCAGCCGTAAAAGCCCGCGGCCAGCACGAGTACCAGGGCCAGCGCGCCGCCCGCAGCCTGGCGCGGATACGCCCGGGCCTTGTGGCCGACGTTGACCAGGCCGTTGCCTGTGGCTTGCAGCCAGCGCGGCGGTTGCCACTGGCCGAACAGGCTGCGTGCCAGCCATCGAACGGCGCTGAACAGAACACTCACCACTGAGATCAAGGCCCCGAAAAAACGGCGGCTGGTCGCTTTTAACGAATCAAACATGGTGAGCATCCCTGGCAATGTGTCGCGTATCTTACACGTCTCTTTAATACAAAAGATGACGGCAAAACACGTCGTTTTGCTCAGGCTTGCTGTACGAAGGTGAGGCGTATCGCAAAACCGATCAAAAGACTGCCAAACAGCCACTGTTGCAGGCGTTGGGCGGACGGGCTGCGTTGCAGCCAGCGGCCGATCCTGGCGCCGGCCAGGCCGTAGCAACTGTCGAATGCGAGGCCGACGGCCACCAGAATTGCGCCCAACGTTGCGAATTGCGCCGTCACCGAAGCGCCGTGTGGATCAATGAACTGCGGCAGCAATACGGAGCAGAACAGCAGCGCCTTGGGGTTGAGCAGGTTGGTTAGCAGGCCGCGTTGGAAGGCCTCACGCCAGGCATGCGCTGGTGCCGGGCCATCCCCGGTGTTCAGGCTGGGCAGCAGGTTGGCGCGCAGGCACTGCACGCCGATCCACAGCAGATACGCCGCACCGCCCAGGCGCACCACATCGAAGGTCCAGGGTGCGACCTTGAACAACGTCGCCAGGCCCATCCCGGCCAGTGCCACGTGGCAGGCCCGCGCGAGCCCCAGACCTGCTGCCGTGGCCAGCGCCATCGCCTTGCCCTGGCGGGCGCCGGTTTGCAGCAGCAGGATCATGTCCGGGCCGGGCAACAGGTACACCACCGCCAGCGCGACTAAAAACAACCAGAGTTCTGCCATGTGCCTGCCCCTTGCGATACGTGATTCGTAGGGCAATTTTAGAGGTGAAGGCCGGGGCAGGTGCTTGCGTAGTCAACCGGAAAAGCGTCTAGTCTTGGCACAATCTGCCACTTTTACCGGGCGAAATACTTCACTTATGCCAAACCTGAAACTGGATGCGTTTGACCGCAAGATTCTTGAGGCCCTGCAACGGGATGGGCGCTTGAGCAATGTGCAACTGGCGGACGAGATTGGCTTGTCGGCCTCACCCTGTTTGCGCCGGGTTCGGTTGCTGGAGGAGGCCGGTGTGATTCGGGGTTACCAGGCGAGTCTTGACCGGGATGAAGTCGGGTTGGGGCTGACGGTGTTTGTCGGGGTCAAAGTGGAGCGGCATAACGATGAACAGGCGGAGGCGTTTCGGTTGGCGGTGACGGCATTGCCTCAGGTGATTTCGGCGTTTCTGGTGTCGGGGGAATCGGATTTCCTGCTGCAAGTGGTGGTGCCGGACTTGCGCGGGTATGAGCGGTTCCTGACCGGGAGTTTGTTGAAGTTGCCGGGAGTGAGCGATATCCGCAGCAACTTCGCGATTCAAACGGTGAAGACCCCGGGGGCGTTGCCGTTGGGGCATCTTCCCGGCTGATGATTTCTTATTGTGATGAGGACGCTTGTTGTGGCGAGGGAGCTTGCTCCCGCTGGGCTGCGTAGCGGCCCCAAAATCCTGGGAGCGCTGCGCACTCCAGCGGGAGCAAGCTCCCTCGCCACGGGGGTTGTGTGGATTTGGGGAAGGAGGTGGCCCTCAAGTCCACCAGTAGCGTACGAGATGAAAGAAAATCGGCGCGGCAAAACACACCGAATCCAGCCGGTCCAGCATCCCGCCGTGCCCTTCGATCATGTGCCCCCAATCCTTCACGCCCCGGTCGCGCTTGATCGCCGACATCACGATCCCGCCCGCAAACCCCAGCAGGTTGATCAGCAGCGCAATCAGGAACGACTGCCAGGGATTGAACGGCGTGGTCCACCACAGCGCCGCGCCGATCAGGGATGACAGCAGGATCCCGCCGACAAACCCTTCCACCGTCTTCGACGGCGACAGGTTGGGCGCGATCTTGTGTTTGCCGAACAGCTTCCCACACACGTACTGCAAGACGTCCGACAGCTGCACCACGATCACCAGGTAGGCAATCAGCAGCAGGTTGCGGCCTTCGTAGCCGACGATATCCAGGGTCAGCAGCGCCGGCACGAAGGACACGCAGAACACCGCGATCATCAGCCCCCATTGCACCTTCGACGCCCGTTCCAGGAAGTGCGTGCTGTCGCCACCCAGTGACGCGAGGATCGGCAGCAGCAGGAACACGTACACCGGGATGAAGATCGAGAACAGCCCATACCAGTCGAAGTAAATCAGCAGGTATTGCAGCGGCAACGCCAGGTAAAACGCCGCCACCAGCGCCGGGTAATCACTGCGCCGGGTGGGCGTGAGCGTGAGGAATTCCCGCAGTGCATAGAACGACACGGCGTAGAACAGCAGGATCACCGCGCTAGTGCCGAGCCAGAAGGCGATACCGATCACCACCACCATCACCCACCAGGCGTTGATGCGGGCGTTGAGGTTGTCGATCACCGCATTGGGCGTGCCACGGGTACGGAGTTTGAGGATCAGGCCGATCAGCGAGGCGAGTACCAGGATCGCGCCGATCCCGCCGAACAACATCAGGGTTTGGCTATCCATGTCAGGAATGCTCCGGGGCGAGGGCGAGCAAGGCGTCGCGGGTGCGGGCGAGGAACAACGCCTTGTCTTCGCCGTCCTCCAGTTGCAGCGGTGCACCGAAGCTGGTGGTACACAGCAAGGGCAGCGGCAGCACGCGGCCCTTGGGCATGACCCGGTTGAGGTTGGCGATCCACACCGGGATCAACTCCGCTTGTGGATAACTCTTGGCCAAGTGATACAGCCCGCTTTTGAACGGCAGCAAGCCGTCTTCCAGGTTGCGGGTGCCCTCGGGAAAGATGATCAGCGAGTCGCCGTTTTCCAGGGCCAGAAGCATCGGCGCCAAGGGGTTATCCACAGGGTCCTTGCGCTCGCGGTCGATCAGTACGCCATTGAACACCCGGTTGATGATGTAGCGGCGCAGGGCGCTTTTGTTCCAGTAGTCACTGCCGGCCACCGGGCGGGTGAATTTACGCAGGTTCTGTGGCAACGAGGCCCACAGCAGTACGAAATCGCCGTGGCTGCTGTGGTTGGCGTAATAGATGCGCTGCACCGGCACGGGCGCGCAGCCAAGCCACAGGCTGCGGGCGCCGGTGACGGTGCGGGCCAGGGAGGTAATCAGGGTGGCGACCACGGGTTCGAACATGAGGATTCCTTATCCGGCGAAGGGCAGCCAAGGGCTGGCCAGGATGACGGCCACGGTCAGCAGCACTTGCGCCGCCAGCAGGTAGGCTTGCTTGCGCAACAGTTTCAAGGCGCCGCGACGGCGTTCGGTCCAGGGCCGGCCCGCGCGTTTGGCGGATTGCAGGCCAAGGGTTTGCATGGCGTGGTCGAAGTCGGGCGTGCGCTCGGTGTCCCGGGCCAGCAGGGCGAACAGGTCAGCGTCGAAGGCCACCCGCAGCGCCCAGTATTTTTGCAGCAGCCCGAGCACAATCATCCACAGGCTGAGGGTCAGGCAGATCGGCGTGATACTGGCCATCAGCAGTTGCGCGAGGCCGAACAGTACGCCGAGCAAGGTCAGGCCTGTGGATAACTGATCCAGGGAACGGCCGCGGCGCAGCAGGCTGGCGACGACCTGTAATTCCATATCAGCGGGCATGGGTTAAACCCTCCAGGGCTTCACGGTGAGCGGGATGCAGGACCACACGCGGGCGTGCTGTACGAATAATAGCCACCGCTTCGTCGACATTACCTGCGCGCCCGGTGTGCAGCAGCCATGCAGCCACAGCCGTGGCACTTCGCGAGTAACCAAGGGCGCAGCACACCAGCAATGGCCCGCCCGAGCGCAGTCGTTCAATGGCTTGGGCGGCTTCCAGGCATTGCGCAGCAGTGGGCGCTGTCAGGTCGAGCACTGGCAGGCTGTAATAGGCGCGACCCTGTGGATTAATCGGCAATTCGGCGCACAGATCGACCATGGCCTTGAATGGCTCCAGCTCGCCGCCGGTGGGAATTCGCCCGAGCCAAACGTTATCCACAACCTCGTCGGGCTGTGGATGTTTACGTGTCCACAGGCGGGAATTGATCCAGGCGGCCGCCAGATACGGCGCAAACAGCCAGCGCGCCGCCGGAGTGAGTCGCCCGTCGGCGCGCTTCTGAAAGCCAGAGACACCCAATACCAGGTAATTCGCCTTCATCAATCCGAGGGAAACCGCCGGCCAAAGCAGCCACAACCAACCGCCGCCGAGGGTAAATGCGAGGATCAGACACACCAACGACCCGAAGCCATAGCGCAACCCCAGTCGCCAACGCTGTCGGTCCCGGGTCAGGTGCGCATTCAGCAGCGGGCTCGGATGTTCCAGCGGCCACAGCCACACGCACAGCCAGCCGGCGAGGGCGCCTGTGGGTAAGTCAATAAAGTGATGTTGATAAGTGGTCAGCACCGAAAGGCCGATCAGCGCAAACCAGCCATGCACCACCCAGCGCCAAAGGCCCTGGCTATGTCGCTGGTACATTATCCACAGCACCACCAGCAGGGCGATGTGCAGCGATGGCGCCTGGTTGAACGGCTTGTCGAACCCGGCCAGTACCGCAAACAGCCAGCCGAACACGCCGTCCAGTTCCGGCCTTTCGAAGGTGAAGCGCAGTGGCCAGATCAGGAAGCAGGTGACGGCGATCACCTGGGCCGTCAGCAGGCGCAAGGCGTGTTGCTTCAACTCATGGCGGGTGCTGGGCAGCAGCAGGGAAAAACCGTAGAGCAGGTCGATCGACCAGTAGGGCACGATGGTCCAGGCCCAGAACGGGATATGGGTTTCCCAGCCGAACACCATGGTGCCCACGTCGCTGCGCTGGCTGGTGACCCACGTGGCAAAGCCGTAGGTGCTGAAAAACAGCGGCGCCAACAGCAGCAGCCACAGCACCGCCGGTTTTAACAGGCCCGGTTCACGCATGGGTCAGACTCGCTGTGCCAGGGACACGCTGAAAATCCCCCATTCATCCACGCGCTGGGTGATCTTGCGGAAACCGGCGGCTTTCACCAGTTGGTCCATCTCTGCCTGGCTGCGCCGGCGCATTACCCAGGCCTGGCCCTGACGGTGGCTGGTGAGGGCGCGGGCGATCAGTTCCAGTTGCGGGTGCCACGGTTGGCCGGTGTACACCAGATAGCCGCCGGGCTCCACGGCTTCGGCCAAACCGGCGAGCGAACCGCCGACCATCGCGTTATCCGCGAACAGTTCATACAAGCCGGAGACCACCGCCAGCGTCGGCTTGGGCTCCAGCGCTGCCAGGTCAGCCCGGTCAAACGCATCACCTTTGACGAACTGGGCGATATCCCCCAGGCCTTTTTCACGAATCAGCGCGCCACCGTCGCGCACGTTGATGTCGCTGTAGTCCCGCAACAGGATCGATTCGGGCAACGGCGACACGCCCTGCAAGGCTTCCAGAATGTACCGACCATGCCCGGCGGCGATGTCGACGATGCGCACCTCCTGCTGCTCGTCCCGCAGCTTGGCCATCGCCAGGCGCAGCAACTCTTCCACGTTCAGCTTGCGTTGGCGAATACCGCGCCAGCCGATGGAGTTCAGGTAGTTGGTGTCGATCATCCGCCCCAGCCCGCCTTTGCCGGTGGGTGTGTTGCGGTACACGTAGTCCAGGGTGCTGCCGGAGTCGAAGCCGGTGTCGAAACCGAGCTTCACGCCATCCGACAGTTTGCTGCCCAGGCCCATGCTGGCGCGGGTCATGCGCCAGTAGAGGTCCCGCAGCGAGTTGCGTGGCAACGGCGCGGCGAGGGATTCGGATTCGGCGCAGGTCAGGCCGATCTTGTCGGCATCCAACAGCGTGGCGCGATCCAGCGGGTGTTCGAAGTTCTGCAGGATAAAGCGTCGGGCGCTGCTCAAGGCCACGGCACGGTCACGTTCACCGAGGGTGTCGTGGAAGAAGCCGGGGAGGATGTGCAGTTCTTTTTTCAGGCTGCCCAGGCGGTCGAAAAACTGCTGCTGGGGTTTGCGGTGCACCACAAAGTCCGAGCCGGAGATCAGCAGTTGGGTCGGCACCTGGATTGCCTGGGCATCGGCTACCACCCGGTCGGCCGCTTCGTACAGGCCCAGCAGCACATTCACCGAGATGGCTTTGGTGATCAGCGGATCGCTGTCGTAGGACGCCACGCGCTCCGGGTCATGGCTCAGGAACTTGGCCTTGACGTAACTGTTGACGAAAAAGTTGCCGCGAAACCTGCGCATCAACGCCAGGCCTGGCCGGGCGAAGGGCACGTAGAGCTTGACCTTGAACGCGGGCGAGGCGAGCACCAACGAGCGGATCCTTGGTGCGTAGTCGTGCACCCAGGTCGCTGCGATCACTGCGCCGACACTCTGGGCGATCACCGCGAGGTTTTCTTCCTCAATGCTGTAGGCGCCGCCGATATGGTCAACGAAGGTCTGCACGTCCCGCGCGCTGGTGGCGAAACTCGGGCTGTCGCCGCGCGCGCCGGGGGATTGACCGTGGCCACGGGCGTCCCAGGCGAAGAAGTCGAACTCCGGCAGGTTCAGTTCGTCCACCAGGTGGGCGATACGCCCGGAGTGCTCGTGGCCGCGATGGAACAGCAAAATCGCCTTGCGGGGTGCAAAGCCCGCAGGGGCAGTGGCGGGCCAGTGACGGTAGAAAAGCTCCACTCCGTCATGGGTGCTGAAGGTGTGCTCTTGCTGTTCACGCATCGCAAAATCCTTATGCAGAAGGGGAGGTTTGTTGTTCTTTGAGGCCTTGGCGCACGCGGTTGACCAGGGTGTAGGCCAACAAGGCCGCGACCAGCCACATCACCGCCTCGACCCACCCGGCACCGAGCCAGCCCAGCGCCACGCCGGTGGCCAGCACCCCGAGCACAAATGCCCGATCGCTCTTGCCCATGGGCCCGTCGTAGCGCCGCGAGGCCCCGACCATCGGCCCGAGCACGCCGGCGTATTCGCTGAACACCGCCAGTAGCGTCACCAGCAATACCGGCGCCAGGCTGACCTCGGGGATCAGCGCAAACGGCAGGATCAGCGCGCTGTCGGCGATCACGTCACACAGTTCATTGAGGTAGGCGCCGAGTCGCGACTGCTGGCCGAATTCCCGGGCGAGCATGCCGTCGATGGCATTGAGGGCCATGCGCAGGATCATCCACAGCGGGATCAGCGCAAACAGCCACGCATGTTGTGCGAAGCCGGCAATCAGCAATCCCACCAGCAGGGAAACCACCCCGGCCAGCACGGTGATCTGGTTGGCGGTGGTGCCGTTGTCGTAAAGGCGCTGCACCAGCGGGCGCAGCAGGTTCTGAAAACGCGGTTTAAGCTGATAGATCGAAATCATGGGGAGTGACGCTTCCTTGTCCGTAAGCCCGCGAAAAATCTTGCTGGAGTGTGCCGATTTATTGGGGTTTGGGCCAGTGGTGGCGCAGGCAAGCGGATGTTCCCCAAAGTGGCAGGTGATGGTTAGGAGAGTAGGATTCATTTTTTGACTTCTGCTGCCAGGCGGATGGCTTGTAGTTTGCGGAAGTCGGGTTTGGAGCGACCGTCGGCTGAGGTGCTGCCGTCGGGGTAGGTGAAGGCGGTGTGGTTACCTTCCTTTTTAATCTTCGGTCCAGCCGAATAGACCGCGAAACCTGAGTGCAGAACCGGCTCGAAATATACGTGGCGAGCGTGCAATGCCTGGTAGCCGAGATAAATATCGCCCTCACCCGCCAAACTTACGGTTTTTTTGTAAGTCCCCAAAAACTCTTCATCGATCCAAGGGTAATAGTCCTTCTTTATCGTCAAATCCCCTTCGACTTCAACGGGCATGCCAGCGCTTCTCAGGCCACGATTGTGGTCGAACTTCACCACGACACCT
>NZ_JAIWYM010000112.1:0-300 GCF_020515595.1 Pseudomonas sp. MWU16-30323 | reverse complement strand
CGCAACAACCGGCCCACCGCATCGCGGGTGAAGCGATGCTTGATCGGGGCGTCTGACTCGCTCGGCGGCGGGCCATCCTCGTAAGTGTTACGCGCTTCCGGCGCAGGCGTGGGGTGAGCGTCAGTCCCAGTAATATCGTCCACGGCGTTGTAGTGGTAAACGCGGTAGCTGCCGTCCAGATCGACCTGAGTGGACAACCGATCCAGCACATCCCACTCAAACCGATAGGCCTCGTCGTTCTCATTGCTCAGCTGTTGCAGGCGCCCATAGGCGTCATAGCTGAAACGCACCTTGTGCCCC
>NZ_JAIWYM010000111.1:0-318 GCF_020515595.1 Pseudomonas sp. MWU16-30323 | reverse complement strand
CTTCAGCACACCAGCCTTCAGGAAGAATCGTTTGGCAGTGGCCTCGGCACCTCTTACACGTTGAAAGCCAGTGCCATCCGCTGGACCTCGGAGTGGAAAGCCCCACTGCGCGACAAACCCTGCATCGACGGCCCACAGATCGCCACGGTGGTCGGCCCGCCCGGTGAAGAGATCTATTGCGACGAATGGGGCCGGGTCAAGGTGCAGTTCCCGTGGGATCGTTCGGACAAAAACAACGACCACAGCTCCTGCTGGATCCGTGTCACCCAGGGCTGGGCCGGGGCGACCTGGGGCTCCATGGCCATCCCGCGTGTGGGC
>NZ_JAIWYM010000110.1:0-303 GCF_020515595.1 Pseudomonas sp. MWU16-30323 | reverse complement strand
ACCCACACGCGGGATGGCCATGGAACCCCAAGTCGCCCCGGCCCAGCCTTGGGTCACGCGGATCCAGCAGGAGCTGTGGTCGTTGTTTTTGTCCGAGCGGTCCCACGGAAACTGCACCTTGACCCGGCCCCATTCATCGCAATAGATCTCTTCACCGGGCGGGCCGACCACCGTGGCGATCTGTGGGCCGTCGATGCAGGGCTTGTCGCATAGCGGGGCTTTCCAGTCGGAGGTCCAGCGGATGGCGCTGGCTTTCATTTCATAGGACGTACCCTGGCCGCTACCAAAGGCTTCTTCCTGCAA
>NZ_JAIWYM010000011.1:0-205587 GCF_020515595.1 Pseudomonas sp. MWU16-30323 | reverse complement strand
GAAAATCGTCGTTCATATCAGCCCTTGAGAATCGGAAATCGCAAGAGCCGAGAGAGTAAAGATTCGTTATCGCTGATAGATGTCGGAAGGTTCGCCTATCAACGCAGGGTACTTCCTAATCCAAACAAAAATTTCACGCCCCGCGTTATAGAGTAACCAATTGTTTCTGGTGGGCGTTTGGGGATGCGAGTGGATCTAGACGCTGATGACGTGGCTATCGAAGGGTTGCCACGGTTTCAGCAAGGGTTGTTTCATGCCCGCCGTTTAAGGCAGGCCGGCATTGCCCTGACGGTGCTGGCGGTCGGCGGCTGGATGCTGGCACTGTTTGTGGCGCTGTTCGCCCCGCTGTCGATCTGGCCGGTGGTGTTGATCAACTGCGCCTCGGCCTTGCTGGTGCTGGTGGCCGGTGTTCAATCGGCCTGGTGGGTCGCGGATTGGCGGGCCATGGCGCTGGAGGAGCCGGCTGTACGGCTGATCGAGCCGCCGCTGCCACAAGAAGAACCTGGCTGGCTTAACCGGCAGTTCGGTCGCGTCGGCAATGGCTTGCTGGTGCAGATTGGCGCACCGGTGTTCTGGCTGTGTGGCTGGTCGTCGCTGGCGCTGTTCAGCGTCCTGGAATTCTGGAGCCTGACCTTGCCCGCCGCTGCGGTGGGCCAGGCTGCCAGTGTGGGCGCGGCCATTGCGCTGGCACTGGCGTTCGGCTTGCTGGTGTTTGAGCGGCGCATGGCCCAGGAAAGCACTGCCCAGTGGCCGGAAGCAGCGCAGCTGGCGCAACTGAGCCGGGTGGCGATTATCTGCCTGGTGGTCAGTGCGATTTGCCTGCTGTTTGCCGGCGAAGAATCCGTGTGGCCGTTGCGCCTGGCGGTGTTGATCGGCCTGTTGCCGGCCCTGGTGGCGCTGGAGTTTCTGTTAAGAGGCTTGTTGTCGCTGTTCAGCCCGCGCCAGGAGCGCCTTGAACCGCGCCTGATGGCGCAAAGTTTTATCGCCGGGATGCTGCGCTGGCCGCCGCAACCGTTGCTCGCCTTGCAGCACGAATTGCACAACCGTTTCGGCATCGACCTGCGCCAGATCTGGGCCTTTACCTACATGCGCCGGGCATTCCTGCCGGTGCTGGTGGTGGTGCTGGCCGTAGGTTGGTTGCTGACCGGCGTGCATGAAGTCGCCCTGCAAAGCCGTGGGATTTATGAACGCTTTGGCAAGCCGGTGGAGGTCTTCGGGCCTGGCCTGCATGCGGGTTTGCCGTGGCCGCTGGGCCGCGTGCTGAACGTGGAAAACGGCGTGGTCCATGAGCTGGCCACCAGCGTTGGCGAAGCGGCAAACACCGACGTCGCTCCGGCCGAGGGCCCGGCGCCGTTGATTGCCAACCGGCTGTGGGACGCCACCCATGTGAATGACAAAGCCCAGGTGATTGCCAGCAGCAGCGGCGACAAGCAGAGCTTCCAGATCGTCAATATGGACGTGCGCTTCGTGTACCGCATCGGCTTGACCGACCAGGCCGCACTCGCCGCCACCTATAACAGTGCCGATGTGCCCACGCTGATCCGCAGCACCGCCAGCCGTATCCTCGTCCACGAATTTGCCTCGCGAACCCTCGACGAATTGCTGGGTGAAGAACGCAACAACCTCGCCGATGACATTGGCAAGGCGGTGCAAGCGGACCTGAAGACACTCGACAGCGGCGTGGAAATACTCGCCACCGTGGTGGAAGCCATTCACCCGCCTTCCGGTGCGGCCAACGCTTACCACGCGGTGCAAGCCGCACAGATTGGCGCCCAGGCGCTGATCTCCCGGGAGCGCGGCGCTGCCAGCGAGCAGACCAACCAGGCGTTGCTGCAAGCCAGCACCGCCCGCGACCAGGCCCAGGCCACGGCTCACGAAGTCAGTGCTGGCGCCCAGGCAGCAGACCTGCGTTTCAGCGCCGAACAAAAGGCCTATCAGCAAGCGGGCCAGGCCTTCGTGCTGGAGCAGTACCTGAGCCAGCTGAGCCAGGGCCTGGCCCACGCCAAGTTACTCATTCTTGATCATCGCCTGGGCGCCAGTGGCGCACCGACCATCGATCTGCGTTCCTTTACCTTACCGGCCGACCCTGCGGTGCCGCGTAAAGCCGTTCAATAAGGAGTTCATCTGTTGAGCGCTCATTCTCACGATCACGCGGGCCATGGTCACCACCACGGCCACCATCATCACCATCACGGTGATGAACAGGACGCCGGCCCGTTCCCATGGCGGCGTATGGGCTGGGCGGTGTTGCTGGTGCTGTTCGCCGTTGCCGCAGCGAGCCTGGTGCAGGTGCGTTCCGGTGAAGCCACGGTGATTACCCGTTTCGGCAACCCGTCGCGGGTATTGCTGGAACCGGGCCTGGGCTGGCGCTGGCCGGCGCCGTTCGAAGCGGCGATCCCGGTGGACCTGCGCCTGCGTACCACCTCCAGCGGTTTGCAGGATGTGGGCACCCGCGATGGCCTGCGGATCATCGTGCAGGCCTATGTGGCTTGGCAGGTGCAGGGCGATCCCGACAATGTGCAGCGCTTTATGCGCGCGGTGCAGAACCAGCCGGATGAAGCGGCGCGGCAGATTCGTACCTTTGTGGGCTCGGCGCTGGAAACCACCGCCGCCAGTTTCGACCTGGCCAACCTAGTGAACACCGATGCCAGCCAGGTTCGGATCGCTGATTTTGAAGCGCAACTGCGCCAGCAGATTGATCAACAATTGCTCACCACCTACGGCGTGCGCGTGGTGCAGGTGGGCGTTGAACGGCTGACCTTGCCTTCGGTGACCCTCGCCGCCACCGTCGACCGCATGCGCGCCGAGCGGGAGACCATCGCCACTGAACGCACCGCCGTGGGCAAGCGTGAGGCGGCGCAGATTCGTTCGGCCGCCGAGCGTGATGCACGGATCGTCCAGGCCGACGCCACGGTGAAAGCCGCCGATATCGAAGCGCAATCCCGGGTCGAAGCCGCGCAGATTTATGGCCGTGCCTACGCTGGCAATCCGCAGTTGTACAACCTGCTGCGTTCCCTCGACACCCTCGGCACAGTGGTCACGCCGGGTACCAAAATCATCCTGCGCACCGACGCCGCGCCGTTCCGCGCATTGGTGGACGGGCCCAAGGATGTCCAGCCATGAGTGAGCGGGAAAGCCTCGACAGCCCGTGGATCCAGGCTGGACGGCTGACGTTCCTGGCGCTGTATGCGGTGACGGTGTTGGCCGCGTTGGCGTGGGCGTTTTCCAACGTGCGGCAGATCGACCCGCAGAACCGTGCCGTGGTGTTGCACTTCGGCGCGCTGGACCGGGTCCAGAATGCCGGGTTGCTGCTGGCCTGGCCGCGTCCGTTCGAGCAAGTGGTGCTGTTGCCCGCAGCGGACCGGGTGATCGAGCGCCGGGTGGAAAACCTGCTGCGTTCCGACGCGGCCACCCAAGCCGACCGCGTGGCCAGTTTCGCCACGCCGCTGAGCGACGCCCTGGCGGGCTCCGGCTACCTGCTGACCGGCGATGCCGGGGTGGTGCAGCTGGATGTGCGGGTCTTCTACAAGGTCACCGAGCCCTATGCGTTTGTGTTGCAGGGCGATCATGTTCTGCCGGCGCTGGATCGACTGGTCACCCGCAGCGCCGTGGTGCTGACCGCTGCGCGAGACCTGGACACCATTCTGGTGGCGCGCCCCGAGCTGATCGGCGCCGACAACCAGGCTGCCGAACGCCGCGAACGGCTGCGCGGTGATCTGGTGCGAGGCATCAATCAACGCCTGGCTGACCTGAGGTCCACCGGCCTTGGCCTGGGCATCGAAGTCACCCGGGTCGACGTGCAATCAAGCCTGCCGGGCCCGGCGGTCAACGCCTTCAACGCGGTGCTGACTGCCAGCCAGCAAGCCGACAAGGCGGTGGCCAATGCGCGCACCGACGCCGAGAAACTCACCCAGACCGCCAACCAGGACGCCGACCGTGCCGTGCAGGTGGCCCACGCCCAGGCCAGCGAGCGCCTGGCCAACGCCCAGGCCCAAACCGCTACGGTCGCCAGCCTGGCCCAGGTCAACGACCCCGGCCTGTTGTTGCGCCTATACCGCGAGCGGCTGCCGAAGATTCTCGGCCAGGCCGGCTCCGTGACCACGGTTGACCCTAAAGACGATTCCCGCCTGATCATTCAGGGAGCCGAACAATGACCGCCCACGCCGCCCCGATGCTCTCATCGGCCGAACAACGCAGCGCTGCCCGGCAACTGACCCTGGCGATGCTCGCCTTGGGCTTGCTCAGCCTGGGCCTGGTATGGCGCTGGCTGGCGCCGGACCAGACCGGCGTGAGCCAACTGCTGCTGGGCGTCGCCTCGTTGCTGGTGGCCGTGCCCGTGATGCGCTCGGCCTGGTACAGCCTGCGTTATCCGAGCCTGCATGGCATCACCGACCAACTGATCGCCCTGGCCATGCTCGGTGCCTGGGCCACCGGCGACCTGCTGACCGCCGCGCTGCTGCCAATCATCATGATCTTCGGCCATGTGCTGGAAGAGCGCAGCGTCATCGGTTCCCAGGAAGCGATTCATGCCCTGGGCAAACTGACCCGCAGCCACGCGCGCCTGGTGCAGGCTGACGGGACCATCCTGGAAGTGGACAACGGCATCCTGAAGACTGGCGATATCGTCGAAGTGCGTGCCGGTGACCGGGTGCCCGCCGATGGCGTGGTGCTGTCGGGCCAGGCCAGCCTGGATACCGCGCCAATCACCGGCGAATCGGTGCCGCTGGAAGCGAGTGTTGGCGTGCAGGTGTTTGGTGGCGCGATCAACCTCGACGGCCTGCTGCGTCTGGAAGTGACCCGCACCGGCAATGAATCGACCCTGGGCAAAGTCATCGCCCTGATGCAGAGCGCCGAACGTTCCAAGCCGCCGATCACTCGGCTGCTGGAGCGTTACGCGGGCAGCTACATGGTGCTGGTGTTGTTGCTGGCGGCGGTCACCTGGTTTGTCACCAATGACGCCCAGGCGATGCTCGCTGTACTGGTGGCGGCGTGCCCCTGTGCATTGGTGTTGTCGGCACCGGCCACGGCAATTGCGGGCATTGCGGTGGCGGCGCGTCACGGCATTCTGATTCGCAGCTCGGCGTTTCTCGAAGAGCTGGCGGACCTGACGTCACTGGTGGTCGACAAGACCGGCACCCTGACGTTTGGCACCCTGCGTTTGCAGTCCATCGACACCCGCGAGCCGGATCGGCAAGCGCTGCTCAACCTGGCGGCCAGCCTCGGCTCCGCCAGCAGCCACCCGGTCAGCCGGGCATTGGCGGGGTTGGCGACTCAGGAACAAATGCTGGTGCTGTCGGATATTCGCGAGCGCCAGGGCCTCGGTGTGGTCGCGCAGACCGGGCAGGGCGAAGCCGCCCTCGGTCGGCCGGAATTGTTTGAACAACTGGGCATCCCGACCACGGCAGTTCCCATCCACGATGGCCCGATTGCCGGGCTGGCGCTGAACGGGCAATTCCTTGCCTGGCTGTTGCTGGCGGACAGCGTGAAACCTGAAGCCCGCCAGGCGATGAAGGAGCTGCGTGAACTGGGCCTGGGTCGCCAACTGTTGCTGACGGGCGACCGCCAAAGCGTGGCCGACAGCCTGGCCTTGGAAGTGGGCATCAGCGACGTCGAAGCCCAGGCTTTGCCGGAAGACAAGCTCAACCGCGTGCTGGGGGAAATCGGCAGCGGCTTCCGGCCGATGGTGGTGGGCGACGGGATCAACGATTCGTTGGCGCTCAAGGCCGGCGTGGTCGGTGTGGCGATGGGCGCGGGCGGGGCGGATATCGCCCTGGCGTCGGCGGATGTGGTGCTGATCGGTAGCGACCTGCGGCGCTTGGGTACCTGTGTGCGCTTGAGTCGCCAGTGCCGGCACACGTTGCAGGTCAATGTGATCATCGGCCTGGGCTGGACGCTGGCGATCGTGGTGTTCGCCGCATTTGGCTGGCTGGGCGCGGCGGGCGCGATGATTGCGGCGGTGTTGCACAACCTCAGTACGCTGCTGGTGCTGGGCAATGCGGGGCGTCTGTTGCGGTTCCAGGAGCCGTTATTGAAACTTGAGGAATAAATTTTTCAGTCTCGCTGTAACGCCATGGAGGGACCTCACTCTAGTGCTATGTCGAGACTGAACAATCCGTTCAGACCGACTCCACTACCGATCATGAGGAATACACAATGAACATCAAATCCGCTGCTGCTGGTGCCGCCCTCGCTATCGCCGCTGCTGGCATGTTTGCCGGTGTTGCCACTCAGGTTCAGGCAGCAGACGCTCAGGTCCATTGCTATGGCGTCAACGCCTGCAAAGGCCAGAACGATTGCAAGACCAAAGACCACGCGTGCAAAGGCATGGGATCTTGCAAAGGCCAGGGCTTCCTGTCGATGAGCAAAGCGATGTGCGATGAGAAAGGCGGCAAAGTCGGCGAGTAACCGGCAACCGAGTGCAACCGCAGCGGGCCCCCCGCCGCTGCGGACACTTTCCCCAGGAGTGTCTTTATGTCCGCTTCCCTTCCGAGTCTGGGTTACGGCCTGGGTTTACGCAGCGAGTACTACCAGCAGATCCTTGAACAATCGCCGGCCGTGGATTGGTTCGAAGTGATCTCCGAGAATTATCTGGTGCAGGGCGGCAAGGCCTTGTACTACCTGGACGCGATAGCCGAGCGTTATCCCCTGGTGATGCATGGCGTGTCCCTGTCCATCGGCGGGCCCCATGCCCTTGATACCTATTACCTGAAACAACTCAAGCAGCTCTCCGAGCGCATCCAGCCGGCGTGGGTTTCCGACCACTTGTGCTGGAGCCGCGGCAACGCGCACCAGTTGCATGACCTGCTGCCGCTGCCTTACACCGAAGAAAGCCTGTACCACGTCGCCGGTCGCGTGCGGCAGGTGCAGGATGTGTTGCAGCGTCCCTTCGTGCTGGAAAACGTCTCCAGCTATGTGCGCTCCAAGGCGGATGAGTTTACCGAGTGGGAATTTCTCAACGCCCTGACCCATCTCACCGGCTGCCAGCTGCTGCTGGATGTGAATAACGTCTACGTCAGCTCGCGCAATCACGGGTTCGACGCCTGGGAATTCATTCGCAACCTGCCGCCCGAAAGCATCCACCAACTGCACTTGGCTGGGCACATGGATTACGGTGACTACGTGATCGACACGCACGACCATCCGGTATGCGATCCCGTGTGGGCGCTGTATCAGCAGACCCTGGAGCACCTTGGACCCGTCTCGACCTTGCTGGAACGCGATGACCATTTCCCGCCGTTCCAGGAGCTGCTCGACGAGCTGAACAAGGCCCGTGAACTGGGCGCGAGCGCGTTGGACAGGAGAGCGTTATGCGCCTGATCGATTGGCAGTTGGCCTTTGAACAGCACTTGTTGGCCGAGACATCCACTGCCAGCAACAGCTTCAGCGCCACCTTGATCGGCGGCCCGACCCTGGATGTCGAGACGGGCCTGGCGATTTACCACAACGCCTATCACGCCCGGTTGCAGGAAGTGCTGCGCGATGATTTCAGCGCCGTCTGGTATTGGCTGGGGGACGATGAGTTTGCGCAGCTGGGTTCGGCCTATATCCGGCGTTACCCCTCGGCCCATTACAGCCTGCGTTGGTTTGGCGAGCGGTTCCCCGGGTTTATCGTTGAACATTATGCCGAGCAGGGCGCTCCGCTGGCCGAGCTGGCGCGGCTGGAATGGGCCTTCACCCTGGCCTTTGATGCACCGCAAGGCGAGCCGTTGACCTTGCAAGACATGGCAACGCTGCCGCCTGAAGACTGGCCCGGGCTGCTGGTGCAGTTGGTGCCCTCGGTGCAGCAGGTGCTGTGTGATTTCAACAGCCTGGGCATCTGGCGTGCCAGCAAAGGCGAGTGGGACTTTCCCGGCAGCGAGGCCCTGCCATTGGCGCAGGTCTGCCTGGTCTGGCGCCATCAGAATGTTTGCCAGTACCGGAGCCTGGAAGCGGCTGAAGCCAGCGCGCTGACCGGCATGGTCACCAGCGGCTGGAGTTTTTCCGAACTGTGTGCCGAGTTGGCAGTCACTTACCAAGAGGGCGCGCCATTGCAAGCGGTTACCTGGCTGAAACAGTGGGTCCAGGAGGGTTTGCTCCAGCGGCGGGCACCATAGAAAAGGGCTATTGTTTCGATAGCCTGCTAATTTTTCCGTGGATGGTCTACCCTCATTTCAGACGTCTGAAACAAGGGGGGACTACTCATGCTCGCGCAACTTCCACCGGCCTTACAGAATCTTCAGCTACCGCTGCGTCTTCGACTCTGGGACGGCCATGAATTCAACCTGGGCCCGGATCCCAGTGTCACCATCGTGGTCAAGGACCCCATGATGGTTTCAAAGCTTAGCCATCCGACGCTCGATTCATTGGGTGAAGCCTTCGTCGAGGGCAAACTGGAGCTGGAAGGCTCCATTTCCGAAGTGATCAGGGTCGTTGACGAGTTGAGTCATGCCTTGGTTGATGATGACGAGGACACCCGTCCGGTGCGCTCGATCCACGACAAGGCCACCGACGCAGCGGCTATTTCCTACCATTACGACCTGTCCAATGAGTTCTACCAGCTGTGGCTGGACCGTGACATGGCCTACTCCTGCGGGTATTTCGAGACCGGCAGTGAATCCCTCGATCAAGCCCAACAAGACAAATTCCGCCACCTTTGCCGCAAATTGCGGCTGCAGCCTGGAGAGTATCTGCTCGACGTGGGCTGCGGTTGGGGCGGGCTGGCGCGCTATGCCGCTCGGGAATTCGGGGTCAAGGTGTTTGGTATCACCCTGAGCAAGGAACAGCTGGAGCTGGCCCAGGAGCGGGTGAAAGCCGAAGGCCTGGAAGACCAGGTAGAGCTGACGCTGCTGGACTACCGCGACTTGCCCCAGGATGGCCGGTTCGACAAGGTGGTGAGCGTGGGGATGTTTGAACATGTCGGTCACGCCAACCTGGCGGAGTACTGCAAGATTCTCTACGGCGCAGTTCGCGAGGGCGGCCTGGTGATGAACCATGGCATTACCGCCAAGCACACCGATGGCCGGCCTGTGGGCCGTGGCGCCGGGGACTTTATCGAGCGCTATGTGTTTCCCAATGGCGAGCTGCCGCACCTGGCGATGATGACCGCCGAGATCAGCGAAGTCGGGCTGGAAGTGGTCGACGTCGAAAGCCTGCGCCTGCATTACGCGCGCACGCTGGACCACTGGAGCGAGCGCCTGGAAGATAACCTGGAGGCGGCGGGCAAGATGGTGCCGGAGCAGGCCTTGCGCATCTGGCGCCTGTACCTGGCCGGCTGTGCGTATGCGTTTGCCCGAGGCTGGATCAACCTGCACCAGATTCTTGCGGTGAAACCCCATGCCGATGGTAGCCATGAGCTGCCGTGGACGCGGGATGACCTGTATCAGTAAGCAATGGCCCCGGTGATCTAAATGTGGGAGCGGGCTTGTGTGGGAGCGGGCTTGCTCGCGAAGGCGTTGTATCAGAAACACATTCAGTGACTGACACTCCCCTTTCGCGAGCCAGCCCGCTCCCACATTGGGTTCGGTGCAAGCCTTACAAAATTGGGGAAATAAGCCGCGCGACCCGCATGCCCAGTTGTTGCAGGCGGTGGGTCTGGCGGTTTTCTTCCTGGCTGATTTCATGGGCCAGGGCGAAGTCTTCCAGCAGCATGTGCTCCACCTGGCTGGCGAAGGCGTCATCCACGGTCAGCAACATCACTTCGAAATTCAGCCGGAATGAACGGTTATCCAGGTTCGCACTGCCGATGGCGCTGATCTCACTGTCCACCAACACCACCTTCTGATGCAGGAACCCCGGCGTGTAGCGGAAGACCCGCACGCCCGCGCGCACCGCTTCGATCGCATACAGGCTGGAGGCGGCGTAGACGATACGGTGATCGGGCCTCGATGGCAGCAACAGGCGCACGTCGACGCCGCGCAGTACCGCCAACCTCAACGCCGCAAACACCGCCTCATCGGGAATGAAATACGGGCTGGTGATCCACACCCGCTCGGTCGCCGCATGAATGGCCTCGACGAAAAACAGCGAGCAGGTTTCGTAAGGATCCGCCGGGCCGCTGGCGAGTAATTGGCAAAGCACGCCGTCGTCCGGGTAGGTATCCGGCAGCAGCAGCGGCGGCAACTCACGCGCGGCCCAGAACCAGTCCTCGGCAAAGGATTCCTGCAAGCACGCCACCACCGGGCCGCTGACTTGCACATGGGTGTCACGCCACGGTGCCAGGGGTGGTTTCTTGCCCAGGTATTCATCGCCGACGTTATGCCCGCCGACAAACCCGGTAATGCCGTCGACCACCACGATCTTGCGGTGGTTGCGGAAGTTGACCTGGAAGCGATTGAGCCAACCGCTGCGGGTGGCGAATGCCTTGACCTGCACCCCGGCGTCCCGCAGCGACTGCACATAACGATGGGGCAGGGCATGGCTACCGATACGGTCATACAAGACGAAAATCGACACGCCTTCGGCGGCCTTTTCCTTGAGCAAGGTGTGCAGTTGGCGGCCGAGCTCGTCGTCATGAATGATGAAGAACTGGAACAGCACGGCGGTCTTTGCCGAGCGGATCGCCTCGAAAATCGCGCTGAAGGTGGCCTCGCCATTGATCAACAAGCGCACCTGGTTGTTCGCCAGGCAGGGCATGCGCCCCAGCTTGGGCATGGCCCGTAGCGAAGCGTAGGCCTGGGAGTTGCGCGCGGCCAATGCCTCTTCAACCCACGGGCGCCAGTTCAGCTCGGTGATCGCCTTGTGCATTTCCTGGTTGGCCTGGCGCCGCGCCTGAATGTAGGCGTCGAACGTGCTGCGGCCAAAGATCAGGTAAGGAATCAGCGTCAGGTAGGGGATGAACATCAGCGACAGGGCCCAGGCAATCGAGCCTTGGGCGGTCCTGACGGTCAGCACCGCATGGATGGCGGCGAGGGTGCCCAGAAAATGCAGGGTGGCAATGAAATAGGCGAGCAGGTGCGGGCCAAAGAAATCCATGGACAACGGTACTCCTGACAAACAAGTGCCTAACAGACCATGTTCGGCCACGAATGTCGCTATTTTATTTGCTGTGCAACACTGGCGCTTTTGCGGCGTCTAACGCCGACAATTGCCCAGGAGTTACCCGATGAATGCTCGTCTGCTTGGTTTGGCCATGGTTGTTGGTTTAACGCTGCCCGTGGCGGCGCAAGCGCAGATGCTGGCGCCGGGCTTGTGGGAACTGACCACCAGCAATATGAAGGTCGATAACCAGGACCTGCCGGACTTGTCGCTGATCCTCGGTCAGCTCAAGCAACAGATGACCCCGGAACAACGCGCCATGCTTGAGAAGCAAGGCATCACCATGGCCGGCAAAGGCGTCCAGGTGTGCCTGACTCCAGCCCAGGTGGCGTCCGATTCCATCCCGTTGACGGACCCGCAATCGGGTTGCAAGCAGGAAGTGACGGACAAGACCGGCAACCAGTGGAAATTCCGCTTCAGCTGCCCGAAAGCCCAGGGCACTGGCGTGGCGACGTTCCAGAGCCAACAGGAATTCACCACCACGGTGAACGGCACCTTCAACGCCACCGGCGTTCAACAGAAGGGTAGCCTGGACACCCATGCGCAATGGTTGGGCAGTAACTGCGGCACCGTCAAACCCCGCGCTTAACTGGGAGGCACCCCGATAAAAAATGTGGGAGCTGGCTTGCCTGCGATAGCGGTTTATCAGTGCCAATCAGGTTGACTGGCACACCGCAATCGCAGGCAAGCCAGCTCCCACAGTTGATTGGGTTGCCAACTCATAACTCTCTTCAGCGCTGGAAGTGCAGCGGCAGCCCTTGGCAACTGTCGTGCACGCGCCCGTCGTGCCAGGCCAGGTGGCCGGAGACCAGGGTGGTGCTGACGCTGTGCCGGAAGCTGCGCCCGGCAAAGGGCGTCCAGCCGCAGCGGGCCAGGATTGGCTGGCTGCTGACGGGCTTGCCTTGGGGTTCGGGTTTGATCAGCACCAGGTCGGCCCAATAGCCTTCCCGCAGGTAGCCGCGGTCGGGGATCGCAAACAGGTCCGCGACGCGGTGGCTGGTCTTTGCCACCAGGGTGGTCAGCGGCAGCAAGCCGTCGGCCACCAATTCCAGCAGCGCCGGCAGGGCATGCTGCACCAGCGGTAAGCCTGACGGCGCCTCACGATACGGCAGCTGTTTTTGCGCCCAGGTGTGCGGCGCATGATCACTGCCAATTACATCCAGACGATCACTCAACAATGCCAGGCGCAGGGCGTTGCGGTCGGCGCGTGTCTTGATGGCCGGGTTGCATTTGATCTGGTGGCCGAGGTGCGCGTAGTCGCGGTCGTCGAACAAGAGGTGATGCAGGCAGACTTCCGCCGTGATGCGTTTTTCCGCCAGGGGTTTGTCTTCGAACAGCACCAACTCCCGGGCGCTGGTGATGTGCAACACATGCAGGCGCGTGCCATGCCGCTTGGCCAGTTCCACCGCCAAAGACGACGAGCGATAGCAAGCTTCGGCATCGCGAATCAGCGGGTGAGCCACGGCAGGAATGTGCTCGCCGAAGCGCTCGCGCATCCGTTGCTCGCTGGCCTGGATGCTGGGCGTGTGCTCGCAGTGGGCCAGGAGAATGGTCGGCACCTCGGCGAACAGGCGTTCGAGAATCTTCGGGTCATCCACCAGCATATTGCCGGTGGAGGCGCCCATGAACACTTTCACACCGGCGACTTCGCGTGGGTCCAGCGCGGCCACGGTGTCGAGGTTGTCGTTGCTCACCCCAAAGTGAAAGCCATAGTTGGCCACCGAATGCAGGGCCGCGCGACGCTTCTTGTCGGCCAGGGCTGCCAGGTTCAACGTCGCCGGGTGGGTGTTGGGCATGTCCATGAAACTGGTGATGCCACCGGCCACCGCCGCGCGGGATTCACTGTAGAAGCTGCCTTTGTCCGGCGCGCCGGGTTCACGGAAGTGCACCTGATCGTCGATCATCCCCGGCAGCAGCCACTGGCCTTGGGCGTCGATTTCCACGGTGGCATTGGCGTTGTCGATGCTGCTGGCAATCTTCTCGATACGGCCATTGGCGACCAGCAGGTCAGCCTCGAATTCCTGGCCTTCGTTCACCAGGCGGGCGTTGCGGATCAGCAGGCGGCTCATGGTCAGAACTCGTTTTGCAGGGCTTTGTAACCCAGTACCAGGTCGACGTTGGTGCGCGCCACGTCTTCGGAAAATTCCGAGGCGCTGACACTGACCGGCGGGAACTGGGACAGGTCGGTGTTGGGGCCGATGCGGGTAGTGGAGGGCACGTAGAACGCGGCGGGCAAATCGCGGCCATCGACCACCGAGTTGTGCCGCACCACGCAGCCGTCGCCGACGACGCAGTTGAACAGCACGCTGTTGAAGCCGATGAAGACCCGGTCGCCGACGGTGCACGGGCCATGAACGATGGAACGGTGGGCGATGGAGGTGAACTCGCCGATGGTCACGGCGGCGCCGGATTTGGAGTGGATCACCACGCCGTCCTGGATATTTGAATTGGCGCCGATGGTGATCGGGTCCATGTCGCCATTGGCGTCGACTTCGTCGGCGCGGATCACCGCGTAAGGGCCGACAAACACGTTTTCGCCGATGATGACCTTGCCGCAGATGATTGCGGTTTTGTCGACGTAGGCCGATTCGGCAATCACGGGCAGATCGCCGGAAGGGTTCTTGCGGATCATGGGTCAGGCTCCTGGAGAGGCGCAGTGAGGATGTGTACGTGGCGGCCGTCGATGACGTTGTAGAAACAGGTGGGTCGCCCGGTGTGGCAGGCCGGACCTTGCTGGTCGACGATCAGCAACACGGCGTCGCCGTCGCAATCCAGGCGCGCCTCCACCAGCAGTTGCCAGTGGCCGGAGGTTTCGCCTTTGCGCCACAACTGCTGGCGCGAGCGGGACCAGTAGCAGACCTGCCCGGTGGCCAGGGTTTCTTCGAGGGCCGGGCGGTTCATCCAGGCCAGCATCAACACCTCGCCGCTGCCGTGTTGCTGGGCGATGGCGGCGATCAAGCCATCGCTGTTCCACGGCAGGGCGTCGAGTACACGGTCGAGTGGAAAGCGGCTGCCGATGGCAGCCTTTTCCAGGTCGAGCAGGCTCAGTTTCATGGCTTGCTCAGGGCCGCGCACAGGGTGTTGAGGTTGTATTCGAACAGGCCGGTAAAGGTGCTGGCCGGGCCTTCTGATGCCAGGGCGTCGGAGTACAGCGTGCCACCGATTTGTGCACCGCTTTCGTCCGCGATCTGCTTGAGCAGGCGCGAGTCCTTGATGTTTTCCATGAACACGGCCTTGACCTTGTCCTTGCGGATCTGGGTGATCAGCGTGGCGACTTCGGCGGCAGACGGTTCACGTTCGGTGGACAACCCTTGAGGCGACAGGAACTCGATACCGTAAGCCTGGCCCAGGTAACCGAAGGCGTCATGGGAGGTCACGATGCGGCGGTTGCCCGGTGGCAGGGCGCCGAACTTGGCCTTGGCTTGCGCCAGCAGGCGATAGATTTCTTTCAGGTACACCTGGCTGTTGTGCTCGTAGTCCGCCTTGTTGGCCGGGTCGGCAGCGATCAACGCCTTGGTGATGTTGTTCACGTAGATCACGGTGTTGGCCAGGTTGTGCCAGGCGTGTGGGTCGGGAATGGTCTCGCCGTCTTCTTCCATGGTGTGGGACAGCACGCCTTTACTGGCGGTGACCACCGTCGCCTTGGTCTCGGTGCTGGTGACCAGGCGATCCAGCCACGGCTCGAAGCCCAGGCCGTTCTTGATGATGACCTTGGCCTTGAGCAGGGCCTTGGCATCGTCGGGCGTCGGTTCGTAGGTGTGGGCGTCGGCGTCGGGGCCGACCATGTTGCTGATCTGGATATGATCGCCACCGACCTGGTGGGTCATGTCGTCAAGAATACTGAAGCTGGTAACCACCTGAAGCTTGTCGGCAGCCTGGGCCGTCGCGAACGACAGCGGCAGCAACACACTGAACAGCACGAGTAGAGCGCGCATCGGGAAACACCTCATTGGGATGTAAGCAAAGGCGGGCGGCGCAGCAAGCCGTGCACCGGACCGAAGACCACGGACAGCAGGTACAAGCCGCCAGCCACCAGCACAATCGCCGGGCCGCTGGGCAGCGAGTAGTAGAACGACAGCAACAAGCCAAGCCACACCGACAGGCATCCCAGCACCGCCGATATGGCGATCAACACCGGCAGGCGCCGGCTCCAGAAACGTGAAGCAATCGCCGGCAACATCATCAACCCGACCACCATCAAGGCGCCGATGGCTTGGAAGCCGATCACCAGGTTCAGCACCACCAGGGTCAGGAACAGGCCGTGGGCCAGCGGGCCGAGGCGGCTGACGGTTTGCAGGAACAGCGGGTCGAGGGTGTCCAGCAGCAGTGGTTTGTAGATCACCGCCATGGCGATCAGGCTGAAGCCCGAAACCCAGAGCATGCCGGTGAGGGTCGGGCCGTCGACCGCCAGGGCCGAGCCGAACAGCAGGTGCAGCAGGTCCAGGCGTTTGCCGGCGAGGCCAAGAATCAGTACGCCGCTGGCCAGGGAGATTGGGTAGATGGCAGCGAGGCTGGCGTCTTCCTTAAGGCCCGTGCGGCGGGTGATCCAGGCGGCGAGGCCGGCCATGCTCAGGCCGGCGCCCAGGCCGCCGATGGTCAGCGCGGGCAAACTCAGGCCGGCGAACCAGAAGCCCAGGGCGGCACCGGGCAGGATGCCGTGGGACACCGCGTCACCGATCAGGCTCATGCGACGCAGGATCAGGAACACCCCCAGCGGCGCCGTGCTGCACGCCAATACCAGCCCGCCGACGAGGGCTCGGCGCATGAATACGAAGTCGAGAAACGGCATCCACAGGTGGGCGGCGAAGTGCATCAGGCCACCTGCATGTGCGGCTGCGGGCGGATCAGTTCTTTGCTGGAGCCGAACACGCAGCCACTGCTTTTGATCTGCACCACTTGCTGGGTGTGTTGGCGGACGGAGCCGAGGTCATGGCACACCACGACCACCGTGCGGCCTTCATCGTGCCAGGCATGGATGTGTTTCCAGCACAGCGCCTGGCCGTCTTCGTCGAGGGCGGCGTGGGGTTCGTCCAGCAGCAATATCGGTGACTCGGCCAAACTCATGCGGGCGAGCAGGGCACGTTGCAGTTCGCCGCCCGACAAGGCCATCAACGGCCGATGCTCAAGGCCGCTGAGGCACCAGTCTTCGAGTACGGCGCTCAGGCGTTCGGTGCGTTGTTGCGGGGTTTGCTTGCTGCCCCAGAAGCCGGCGGCCACCAACTCTTGCAGGCTGATGGGGAACTGTCGGTCGAGGTTCTGTTGCTGGGGCAGGAACGACAGGCCACCACGGCGTGGAACCTCAATCGTCACTTTCCCGGCCAGCGGCTTCTGTAAGCCGGCGATAACTTTCAGCAGGCTGCTTTTGCCGGTGCCGTTGGCGCCGATGATGCCGGTGAGGCTGCCTTTTTCCAGGGTGAAATCCACGGCGGGGGTCAGTGGTTGGCCAGGGGCGCCCCAGCGCAAAGCGGTGCAGGTGATCATTCGGAAGGTCTCGTCCAGCGGCTTTCAGCCACGGCATCGTGCGCGTGCAGGCTTTCGGCGTGGATCACTTTCAAGTGGAAGGCTTTGACTGCGTCCGAGCGTTTCAAGGCGAGGTTCAGGCGGCGGGCGGCGTCTTCGCAGAACATCAGGTTCTGCCCGTTGGCCAGGGCGAAGGCTTGTTCGTCCGCGCGCTTTACGGCGGTTTGTACGGCGGTGCCAAGGGCGGCTTCGGTCTCGTCGATCAGTTGCGTCAGCGGCAGTGTGGGTTGATCGCCTTGAAGGTGAACCTGCAACAGCGCGCTACTGCGTTGGCTGTGGGGCGTGGCGACGATGCCGTTTGCACTGCCGAGCCAGGTCAGCACGTCTTCGTGTTGCAGCGGTGTGCCGGCGAAGTCTTGGATAAATTGCTGCTGAATCAATTGCCTGGCGAGGGCAGCCGAGCACGGGCAGGTTGAAGAGTAAGTAACGTCAATTTTTAGTTCCACGTGGAACATCTGGTTTTCCAGGCGCGCCTCGATGCTCACCGGGTAGCTTTTCCAGCCGGCCAACGGGCTGACCAGCGCCGGGCGTTTCAGCAGCAGATCCGCATGAATCCGCAGGTAGGCATTTGTGGATAAACCTTCATGACTGTCGAGAAAACGTTGCAATACACTGCGCAGCAGTGCTGGCGTAAGGGGTTGCTGTTCAAGCATTTCCAGCGCCAGGTAAAGCCGCGACATATGAATGCCACGCGCCTCGCCGTCGTCTAGGCTGACGCCGGCATCAGCCTTGGCGCTGAGGCGTTGGCCGTCGATCTGAATGGGCAGGGCAATGCCGCACATGCCCACCCAATCCAGCGGCAAGGCTTGGCGTGAAGCCTGCGCGGCGATATCGGGCAGAGTCAGCGCGTTCATGAGCAGGTCCATCGTTGGAAATAAAAAGACATGTTATATTATTACAATTGAATCGACGAAAGTTTTTCTGCTCTGTCTTTTATTCAGTCATGTCGAGTACGGACGCTCCTTTATTTGCGGTGTAAGTCATGCACAGACGTCAACTCCTCAACCTGCTGCTGGCCAGCGCGGTGTTCACCCTGCCCTTGGGCGTGTCCGCCGCGCAGATCCGCAATGCACGGCTGTGGCGCTCGGATAACAAGCTGCGGCTGGTGCTGGACCTCAGCGGCCCGGTGCAATACAAGACCTTCACCCTGACCGCGCCGGAGCGGTTGATCATTGATTTGAGTGGCGCGAAGCTGACCGGGGATTTCAGCCAACTGGCCCTGACCAACAGTGGCATCACCTCGATTCGCTCGGGGCATTTTGGCCAGGGTGATACGCGGATCGTGCTGGACTTGAAGGCGCCGATGCAGCTCAACAGCTTTCTGCTGCCGCCCCAGGATGGCCAAGGTCATCGCCTGGTGCTGGACCTGACCAGCGCCACTCATGCGCCTATGCAAATCGCTGCGGCACCGGCCGCGTTGGCTGCCCCCGTGTCGGCGCCGGTGGACAAGGCGCACCCGAAACGCGACATCATCGTGGTGGTGGACCCTGGGCATGGCGGCAAGGATCCCGGCGCGATTGGATCAAAGGGCCAGCGCGAAAAAGACGTGGTGCTGTCCATCGCGCAATTGCTGGCCAAGCGCTTGAAGCGTGAGAAGGGCTTCGATGTGAAGCTGGTGCGCAACGACGACTTCTTCGTGCCGCTGCGTAAACGTGTGGACATCGCCCGCCAGCACAAGGCCGACATGTTTATCTCGGTGCACGCCGATGCCGCACCACGGCTCACGGCATCCGGCGCCTCTGTCTATGCGCTGTCTGAAGGCGGCGCCACCTCCGCCACGGCGCGGTTCATGGCGCAACGGGAAAACGGTGCCGACCTGTTGGGCGCCACCACCTTGCTCAATCTCAAGGACAAGGACCCGATGCTCGCCGGGGTGATTCTCGACATGTCGATGAACGCCACCATCGCCTCCAGCCTGCAACTGGGCAGTTCGGTGCTGGGCAGCCTGCAAAGCATCACCACGTTGCATCAAAAGCGCGTCGAACAGGCCGGCTTTGCGGTACTCAAGTCGCCGGACGTGCCGTCGATCCTGGTGGAAACCGGGTTTATCTCCAACACCCAGGACGCCCAGCGGCTGGTCACCGCGCGCCATCAACAGGCGGTGGCAGACGGTTTGTTTGAAGGGTTGAAGCACTACTTCCAGAAGAACCCGCCGATGAACAGCTACATGGCCTGGGTTCAGGAACAGAAGAATGGCCAGGTCTAACAGCCGGTGATTCGGCTGCAGGTGAACTTGGCGCTGGCACCACCGGAACTGGAAAACCGGTTGATGGTGGTCCAGCCCACTCGCCGCGTGTAGCCCACCCACGCCTCACCATCGGACGCCAACCCGGTAAAGAACGTCAGCTGCCCGTAGCGGCTGTTGGTCTGTGCCCAGTAGCGTTTGCCGATCACCTCGAAACCCCGCAAATACGTAGTGCTGCCTGCCGTCGCGACGCTGTAGGCATTGCCGTGGGCGTCGACGCACGCCAGCAGGTTGGCGCTGCGGGTGCAGTTGGCCAGCAGGCTGGGCACTTGGGCGTTGGCCAGGCTCGCCACCATCAGCAACACAGCGCACAACAGGTATTTCATAGAGGTTCTCGGGGCGTTTTCGGCTGCCAGCATTGCGCCCTTCGTCGTCGCGAGCAAGGGGGATTGGCTTATTTGCATTGTTATACTATAACATTAAAAAACAGCCTGACCCGTGAACCACCTCCGATGACCGAACAAGACCTTCTCGCCCAACCGTCCGCCGACTACATGAATGAAGCCCAGCAAGGTTTCTTCCGCGAGCTGCTGCTGGCCCAGCGCAACGAGCTGCAAGCGCGTATCGACGCTGAATTCATGGTGCTGCGCGAACAGGAGCCCAACAGCGATCCTGCCGATGTCGGCAGCGCCGAAGAACAGCGCCAATGGCAACTGCGCCTCCTGGAGCGCGAGAAAAAGCTGTTGGACAAAATCGACGAAGCCCTGGAACGCCTGGCCCGCGGTGAATACGGCTGGTGCCGTGAAACCGGCGAGCCCATCGGCCTCAAGCGCCTGCTGCTGCGCCCCACGGCCACCCTGTGTATCGAAGCCAAAGAACGTGAAGAGCTGCGCGAACGCCATCAACGGGCGATTTGACCGGCCAACCCTGATGAGGAATACCTGATGCCCAATCGTCTCCCCGTTACTGTGCTGTCCGGATTCCTCGGCGCCGGTAAAAGCACGCTGCTCAATTACGTCCTGCGCAACCGCGAAAACCTGCGGGTGGCGGTGATCGTCAACGACATGAGCGAAATCAACATCGATGGCAGTGAGGTCCAGCGCGACGTCACCCTCAATCGCGCCGAAGAAAAACTGGTGGAGATGAGCAACGGCTGCATTTGCTGCACCTTGCGCGAAGACTTGCTGGAGGAAGTCGGAAAGCTCGCCAAGGAAGGTCGGTTCGATTACCTGCTGATCGAGTCCACCGGCATCTCCGAGCCATTGCCAGTGGCCGAAACCTTTACCTTCCGCGACGAAGAAGGCCAGAGCCTGGCGGACATCGCCCGGCTCGACACCATGGTCACCGTGGTCGACGGCATGAACTTCCTGCTCGACTACCAGGCTGCCGAAAGCCTGGCTTCCCGCGGCGAAACCCTGGGTGAAGAAGACGAGCGCTCGATCACCGACCTGCTGATCGAGCAGATCGAATTCGCGGATGTGATCCTCATCAGCAAGATCGACCTGATCAGCCGCCGCGAGCGCGAGGAGTTGATGGCGATCCTGGAGCGCCTGAATGCCCAGGCGGAAATTATCCCGATGGTCATGGGCGAGGTGCCGCTGGCGAAGATCCTCAACACCGGCCGCTTCGACTTTGAGCGCGCGTCCCAGGCGCCGGGCTGGTTGCAGGAACTGCGGGGTGAGCATGTGCCGGAAACCGAGGAGTACGGCATCGCCTCCAACGCCTATCGCGCCCGCCGCCCGTTCCATCCACAGCGTTTTTTCGACTTTATCGACCGGCCTTGGGTGAATGGAAAACTGCTGCGCTCCAAGGGCTTTTTCTGGTTGGCCAGTAAACATCAGGACGCCGGTAGCTGGTCGCAGGCCGGCGGCTTGATGCGCCATGGCTTTGCCGGGCGCTGGTGGCGTTTCGTGCCGAAAACCCAGTGGCCGCAGGACGAGGAGGGTGTCGCTGCGATCATGAACAACTGGCAGCCGAGTACCGGTGATTGCCGCCAGGAACTGGTGTTTATCGGCCAGAACATCGACTTCGCGCAGATGACCGCCGAACTAGACGCCTGCCTGCTCACCGACGATGAAATGGCCACAGGCGTTGAAGGCTGGCGCTTGTTGGCTGATCCCTTTGGCCCTTGGTTCGAAGAGGCTGCCTGATGCTGGCACCGACCCTGAAACTGCGCCCGGTGGTTCGCCAGACCCACGGTGAAACCCCGGCCGTGCTCACCGATATCCTTGAGGACGGCGTGAACCTGGCGGTGTGGCAGCGTCAGTTGCCCCTGCATATCGCCGAGTTCGGCGCGTTGCTGGTGGCGCTCAACGAGCCGCTGGCCGAGTCGCTGGTGGTTGAACTGAACAGCGAAGACGCCGAGCCAAACTTGCAGGACTTTGCGTCAGGTTGCCGTGATCTTGAAGGCTACGAAGGCTTTATCGCCGATGTGTCGTGGCTGGTCAGCGCCTTTGCCTGTTTGCTGGGTGCCAGGCGTATCGGCGTGCGCTTGCGGCTATTGGACAAGGCGATGTGCCCGCGTTTTCACGTGGACCACGTGCCGGTACGGCTGATCACCACTTACGCCGGTATCGGCAGCCAGTGGTTGCGCGAAGGCGTCATGGAGCGGCGGCACCTGAGCCAGGCGAGCGCGGAGCCGGAAGCGCGCATTGAGCAAATCCACTGTGGCGAAGTGGCCTTGCTCAAGGGCGAAAAATGGCACGGCAACGAAGGCTTTGGCCTGATCCACCGCTCGCCGCCGCTGCAAGCGAATGAGCGACGGTTGATCCTGACGCTGGATTGGTTGGCGTAACCGGGTAGGATCAAAGCTCTCTACACGGTCTGAATGATGTCCACCATGCTGCAGAACATTCCAACCCACGTGATTGCCGGGCCCTTGGGCGCTGGCAAGACCAGCCTGATCAAGCACCTGCTGGCCCAGCGCCCGGCCAACGAGCGGTGGGCGGTGTTGATCAATGAATTCGGGCAGATTGGCCTGGATGCTGCGCTGCTGACCCGTGATGACGACGGCATTGCTCTTGGTGAAGTGGCGGGTGGCTGCCTGTGTTGCGTCAACGGGGCGCCGTTCCAGGTAGGGCTGGGCCGTTTGTTGCGTAAGGCCAGGCCCGACCGGCTGTTTATCGAACCGTCCGGGTTGGGGCATCCGGCTCAATTGCTCAAACAGCTGCGGGAAGCGCCCTGGCAGCCAGTGCTGGCGGTGCAGCCGTGCGTGTTGGTACTGGATGCCCAGGCGTTGGCGGCGGGCAAGCTACTGCCCAACGCCCAGCGTGAAGCATTGGCCAGCGCCGGGCTGTTGGTATTGAACAAAAATGAAGCCCTGAGTGATGCGCAGCGCTTGTTGATTCAAGAGCAATTGCCCGACCGGCCGATCTATTGGACGCAGCAGGCGCAACTACTTTTGGCGCAGTTACCGGGTTTGAACGCTCAAGCCGCTGCGGCTGTGGATAACTTCGAGGTGCCCAAAGGCGTGGGGCAAATGCCGGCCTTCTGGACGGATCCGTCAGTGCCGATTTGCCTGAGTCAGGGCCAGGAGGGTGGTTGGAGCGTTGGTTGGCGCTGGCATCCCAGTCAGCAATTCGACCCGCAGCGCCTGCAGCAATGGCTGGCGTTGATGGACTGGCGGCGGGCAAAACTGGTTATCCACAGCTTCGACGGCTGGGTATCGGCCAACGCTGTGGATAACGCCGCGTTGGCCTGGCAGCCCAGCGAATGGCGCCGGGATTCGCGGATCGAATTGATCTTCAGCCAAGCGCAGGACATTGCGCAGTTACAGCGCGGGTTAGCCGATTGCCGTCAGTGACGGGTCTTGCTGCTGCCATGCTCTTGGCGCCACTGGCTTAGCTCGATGATCTCGGCGCTGGGCAGTGGCGTCTTTATCTCGAACGGGTAGGGCGCCAGCTCGATTTGCGCGCTGTGGGCGCCGAATTGGGTGATGGTCCCCGGGTGCCGCGTTTCGCCGGTCACGGTGAATTCGAAGTTGTAGACCCGTGCCAGGCGCCGCCGACCGCTGGCATCCTTCACAAAACCGATGCGTTTCAATGCCACGGCGCCATCGAGCAGCTCGATGTCGAGCTTGGCGCAGTGCTGCTTGACCCGTTCCAGCGCCCGCTCGCGCAGGCCGTGGTTGTGCCACAGCCAGGCAGCACCGGTCGCCAGCAGCATCAGCACGAAGATATTTCCGAGGGTCAGCATTCGATGAACTCCAACAAAGTGTGGCCAGCTTAACTGCGTCTCCGGTCTGTCGTACAGGCCGCGTTTAGTCGCATACTGCGCAGCCAGAATATCAATGGCTTTACGGAAATCCCCTGCATGAAACGTACGCCCCATCTGCTTGCGATCCAGTCTCATGTGGTCTTTGGCCATGCCGGAAACAGCGCCGCCGTGTTCCCCATGCAACGGGTCGGGGTGAACGTGTGGCCGCTCAATACCGTGCAGTTCTCCAACCACACTCAGTATGGTCAGTGGGCGGGAGAAGTGTTGGCGCCGCAGCAAATTCCTGCGCTGGTGGAAGGCATCGCGGCGATTGGCGAGCTGGGCAACTGTGATGCGGTGCTGTCCGGCTACCTGGGCAGTGCGGCCCAGGGGCGGGCGATCCTCACCGGCGTGGCGCGAATCAAGGCGATCAACCCCAAGGCGTTGTACCTGTGCGACCCGGTGATGGGCCATCCGGAGAAAGGCTGCATCGTGCCCCAGGAGGTCAGCGACTTTCTGCTGGACGAAGCGGCGGCGATGGCCGACTTCCTGTGCCCCAACCAGTTGGAGCTGGACAGCTTTGCCGGGCGCAAGCCGCAGTCGTTGTTCGATTGCCTGGGTATGGCCCGTGCGTTGCTGGCTCGTGGGCCGAAAGCGGTGTTGGTCAAGCACCTGGATTATCCCGGCAAGCTGCCGGACGGTTTCGAGATGCTGCTGGTGACGGCCGAAGGCAGCTGGCATCTGCGCCGGCCGCTGCTGGCGTTCCCGCGTCAGCCGGTGGGCGTGGGTGACCTGACATCGGGCCTGTTCCTGGCGCGGGTGTTGTTGGGGGACAGCCTGGTAGCGGCCTTTGAGTTCACCGCCGCAGCAGTGCATGAAGTGCTGCTGGAAACCCAGGCGTGCGCCAGCTATGAGCTGGAACTGGTGCGCGCCCAGGACCGGATTGCCCATCCGCGAGTTCGCTTTGAGGCAACCCCGATAGGGCTTTAAGGCCCGTCTGCCTTGATTTCCTGATAGCGCTTTTCCAGCTCCTGGCGAATCTGCCGGCGCTGTTGAGCCTGCACAAACCGGCGCTTGTCTTCGCTGTTCTGCGGTTGCAGCGGCGGCACGGCGGCCGGTTTGCGCTGGTCATCCACCGCGACCATGGTGAAGAAGCAGCTATTGGTGTGGCGTACCGAACGCTCACGGATGTTCTCGGTGACCACTTTGATCCCCACTTCCATCGACGTGTTGCCGGTGTAGTTGACCGAAGCCAGAAAGGTCACCAGCTCACCAACATGGATCGGCTCGCGAAAAATCACCTGGTCCACCGACAACGTCACCACATAGCGGCCGGCATAACGGCTGGCGCAGGCGTAGGCCACTTCGTCGAGGTATTTGAGCAGCGTGCCGCCGTGCACATTGCCTGAAAAGTTGGCCATGTCAGGGGTCATCAATACTGTCATCGACAGCTGGGCGTTTCCGGGTTCCATAGCACACTCACGGGTTGTAGGCATTGGGTGGGGAGGCACCTCTGCGGGTGCTGGAATCTTTGCAGAGCCATTCATAACGGGACGCTGGGCCCCGGCTTGCCGTCACGCCCGTGGCGATCTGTTTCCATATATTGCACCGGCTTTCTGTCGCAAGTCGCGGTGTTACCCTTCAAAAGCCCGTCTCAAAGGCAATTCTTACGATCAAGGCAGACTTTTCTTTCCGTTCATTGCGACCTTTCGCGGCGCATGCGTGGAAATGGGAAAAGCGCCAGTACCCCTCAAGGAGCCCCTCGCCATGCACGCCATCAGCTTTATCCAAGACCTGGCCGTGATCATGCTGGTGGCCGGGGTGGTGACGATCCTGTTCCATCGGCTCAAGCAGCCGGTGGTGTTGGGGTATATCGTCGCCGGCTTCATTATCGGCCCGCACACCCCACCGTTTGGCCTGATCCACGACGAAGACACCATCAAGACCCTGGCCGAGCTTGGAGTGATCTTCCTGATGTTCTGCCTGGGCCTGGAGTTCAGCCTGCGCAAGCTGTTCAAGGTCGGTGCCACGGCGTTTATCGCGGCGTTCCTCGAGATCATCCTGATGATCTGGATCGGCTACGAAATCGGCCGCTGGTTCGACTGGAACACCATGGACTCACTGTTCCTGGGCGCGATCCTGGCGATTTCCTCCACCACCATCATCGTCAAGGCGCTCAATGACCTGAAGATGAAAAACCAGCGCTTTGCCCAGCTGATTTTTGGCGTGCTGATCGTCGAAGACATCCTGGGCATCGGCATCATCGCCTTGCTGTCGAGCATCGCCGTCAGTGGCACGGTCAGCTCTGGTGAAGTGTTCTCCACCGTCGGCAAGCTGTCGTTGTTCATGATTGTCGCGCTGGTGATCGGGATCTTGCTGGTGCCGCGCCTGCTGGAGTACGTAGCCAGATTCGAAAGCAACGAGATGCTGCTGATCACCGTGCTGGGCCTGTGTTTCGGCTTCTGCCTGCTGGTGGTCAAGCTGGAATACAGCATGGTGCTGGGGGCATTCCTGATCGGCGCGATCATGGCCGAATCCCGCCAACTGCTGAAGATTGAGCGCTTGATCGAACCGGTTCGCGACATGTTCAGCGCGATCTTCTTTGTCGCCATTGGCTTGATGATCGACCCGCAGATCCTCCTGCAATACGCCTGGCCCATTGCGGTGATTACCGTGGCCGTGGTGCTGGGCAAGATGTTGTCCTGCGGGCTGGGGGCGTTTATCGCCGGCAACGATGGCCGCACCTCGCTGCGGGTGGGAATGGGCCTGTCACAGATTGGCGAATTTTCATTCATCATCGCCGCGTTGGGCATGACGTTGCAGGTCACCAGCGACTTCCTGTACCCGGTGGCGGTGGCGGTTTCTGCGATCACCACGCTGCTTACCCCGTATCTGATCCGTGGCGCGGACCCGCTGTCGCTGAAGATCGCGGCGGTCATGCCCAAGCGCATGAGCCGGGTGTTCGGGATGTATGGCGAGTGGTTGCGCAGTATTCAGCCCCAGGGCGAGGGGGCGATGCTGGCGTCGATGATCCGCAAGATCATTTTGCAGGTGGGGGTGAACCTGGCGCTGGTGGTAGCGATCTTCTTTGCCGGCGGCTTCTTTGCGGCACGCATTGGCGGTTATCTGGAAGGCTGGGTCAGTGATCCGAGCTGGCAGAAGGCATTGATCTGGGGTGGGGCGTTGCTGCTGTCGCTGCCGTTTTTGATCGCGGCGTACCGAAAGCTCAAGGCGCTGTCGATGCTGCTGGCGGAGATGAGCGTGAAGCCGGAAATGGCTGGGCGCCATACTCAGCGCGTGCGCCGGGTGATCGCCGAAGTGATCCCGATTCTTTCGCTGCTGGTGATTTTCCTGCTATTGGCAGCCTTGTCGGCCAGTATCCTGCCGACCAACAAGTTGCTGGGGCTGATCGCCGTGGTGACGGCCGCGGTGGCCGCCGTGCTCTGGCGCTGGTTCATCCGCGTGCATACGCGGATGCAGGTCGCCTTGCTGGAGACGCTGGATAACCATAAGGATACGCCGGAGCACTGAGAGGGTCGCAGAGGGCTGCTTCGCAGCCCAGCGCGAGCAAGCTCGCTCGCCACAACAAGCGCCCTTGGCACACAGTAGGTCTCAGCTTTCCAGCCAGACGTCCCGCGCCCAGTGCCACACCGATTCCCAGGTTTCTTCGGTGACGAGTTCTTCTTCGCCGGACCACAGCACCACGGTGCCGTCTTCCTCGACGCAGTAGTAGTCGTCGCCGTCCTGGCAGATCGGGATCATGCTGCGGTCAACACCGGCATCCCAGGCGTTGGCGGCAACGTCTGGCAGGTAGGTGTGGGACTGTGGGTCGGTGACGGTCACCGGCTCCAGGCTGCCGTAGACCACGTCGCTGACGGTCAGCAGGAATTCACGGAAGACGAACGGAATATCGATGAACAGTTGTTCCTCGATTTCCACCAGTTGGTCTTCGTCAGGCAGCTCCAGAGGAACCGGTACCGGTTCGTTGGCTTCACGCAATTGTTCGATAACTTCTTCCACGGCCGGGATCCTCTTGCTAGATGGCGCGGTTTATAGGGGCGTTTTATACAGTAGCTCGCTATAAGTGCAACCGTGAAATAGAAAACCCCGGACAAGTCCGGGGTTTTTGTTACTGCATACTCGAAGCGGGCAGGGATCAGCCGTTCTGGCGGATACCGGCGACCAGCCAAGGCTGGTTTTCGCCTTGTGGGCGTTCCATGTTCCAGCTTTCGCTGAACACTTCGCCCTGGTCGAAACGCGAGGTCTTCGACACACCGCTGAAGGTCAGGGTGGCGATGGTCTTGTCGGCGCGATCATCCACACCTTCAAGCTGCACTTTCAGGTCGTCGATGTAGGTCGACTGGAAGCCGTCGCCCAGGTCGGCACGTTCGCGCTTGAGGAACTCCAGCAGTTGCGGGGTCACGAACTCGGCGATCTTGTCCATTTCGTTGGCGTCCCAGTGTTGCTGCAGGGACTGGAAGTGGCTGCGGGCTGCTTCGACGAAACGCTCTTCGTTGAACCAGGCTGGCGCGTTGATCACCGGACGAGCGGCGGCAGGAGCCGCCGAACCGCCGAAGATCGAACCCATTGCAGCAGGCTTCTGCTCGAACACTTCACGCTGCATCGGCGCGCCGGCTGGAGCCATGTGCTCCTGCTGCTTGCGGCGACGGGCGGCGATAAAGCGGAAGATCAGGAAGGCGATGACCGCCATGATCAGGATGTCGAAGATCTGCATGCCCTGGAAGCCGCCGCCCATGAACATGGAGGCGAGCAGGCCGCCGGCCGCGATACCGGCCAGAGGGCCCAACCAGCGCGAAGCACCGCCAGCCTTGGCAGCAGCGCCTGCGGCACCGGCCGCGCCAGCGGTCGCCGCTGCGCCGCCCATGCCGCCGCCGGATGGGGCCATTTGGCTGGTCTGGTGGCTCGGCGCCGAGCCCATGGATTTGCCGCCACCGAAGCGCTTGGCGTTGGCGTCGAGGCTCATCGTCAGGCCGATGCACAACGCCATGGCGATGCTAAGAAAACGTTTCATAAAGGGAATTCCCATTTGTGGATTGCACGCGCGCCATGTTGCACAGGTGTGATGTCAGTGGCTAGCGGCATAGTGTTTCGGGCTTTTGCGTAGGGCCAATACCGAATCGTCTGTAGGACTTATTACAGATATTGGCCCCACCGCTGCCAAATACAAGGGCGGGGCAACATCCTTCATGTTCTGCAGTTGTTTCAGATTGCTTCGAGCTTGGCGTAGCCCATCATCAGCCACTTGCTGCCTTCGGCGAAATTCACCTGCACCCGGGCCTGGGCGCCTGAGCCTTCGAAGTTGAGGATCACGCCTTCGCCGAAGATCGCATGCTTGACCTGCTGGCCAAGGCTGAATGGCGTCTCGGGGATTTCCGAGCCGGCGAACATGCTGCTGGAGTTCTGCTGCTGGCCGCCGCCGAACGGTCGGCTGACGCTGTTGGACAGGCGCACTTCCTGAATCAGCCCTTTTGGCACTTCACGTACGAAGCGCGAGACCTTGTTGTAGGTCTCACTGCCGTACAGGCGGCGCGTTTCGGCGTAGGTCATCACCAGGTTCTGCATCGCCCGAGTGATACCCACATAGGCCAGGCGGCGTTCCTCTTCAAGGCGGCCGGGTTCTTCCAGGCTCATCTTATGGGGGAACAGGCCTTCTTCCATGCCCACCAGGAACACGTACGGGAACTCCAGGCCCTTGGCGCTGTGCAAGGTCATCAGCTGGATGCTGTCTTCGTGCTCGTCAGCCTGGGTGTCGCCGGCCTCCAGCGAAGCATGGCCGAGGAATGCCGCCAGTGGCGTCAGGTCTTCGTCTTCTTCGGTGTTTTCGAACGCGCGGGCGGCGCTGACCAGTTCCTCAAGGTTTTCTACCCGGGCCTGGCCTTTCTCGCCTTTTTCCGCTTCGTGGTAGGCGATCAGGCCGGACTGCTCGATCACGGTCTGGGTCATCAGGTGCAGGGGCATTTCCATGCACTTGGCGGCCAGGTTCTCGATCAGCTCGACAAACACGCTCAAGGCACCGGCCGCACGGCCGGTCAGGCCCTTGTTGGCGATCAGCAGGCGCATGGCTTCCCACATCGACACATCGCTGTGGCGTGCATGGTCGCGAATCGCCTCGACGGTCTTCTCGCCGATGCCGCGGGCCGGGATGTTGATCACCCGCTCCAGCGCCGCATCGTTGCCGCGACCTTCCAGCAAGCGCAGGTAGGCCATGGCGTTCTTGATTTCAGCACGTTCGAAGAAGCGCTGGCCGCCATAGATACGGTACGGAATGCGCTCGCGCAGCAAGGCTTCTTCCAATACCCGGGACTGGGCGTTGGAGCGGTAAAGGATCGCGATATCGCTGCGGGCCAGGCCGGTTTTCAGGGCACTTTCGATGGTTTCCACCACGTAGCGCGCTTCATCGTGTTCGTTGAAGGCGGCGTACAGGTTGATCGCTTCGCCTTCGCCGCCGTCGGTCCACAGCTCTTTGCCCAGGCGCCCGGTGTTGTTGGCGATCAAGGCGTTGGCGGCCTTGAGAATCCCGGCGGTGGAGCGGTAGTTCTGCTCCAGGCGAATGGTTTCGGCGTCCGGGAAGTCGTCGCTGTACTGGTAGATGTTCTCGATTTTCGCGCCACGCCAGCCGTAGATCGACTGGTCGTCGTCGCCCACCACCATCAAGCTGTCGCCGCCCTTGGCCAGCAGGCGCAACCAGGCGTACTGCACGGCGTTGGTGTCCTGGAACTCGTCCACCAGGATGTGGCGGAAACGCTTCTGGTAGTGCGCCAGCAAGCCCGGGTTGTCGCGCCACAGGTCGAGGGCGCGAAGCAGCAGTTCGGAGAAGTCGATCACGCCGGCGCGCTGGCAGGCCACTTCATAGGCTTCATAAATGCTGCGCATGGTGGCCAGGAACAGGTCGCCGCTGGCCTGGATATGTTGCGGGCGCAGGCCTTCATCTTTCTGGCCGTTGATAAACCACTGGGCCTGACGGACCGGCCAGCGTTGTTCATCCAGGCCCAGCTCGCGGATTACCCGCTTGACCAGGCGTTGCTGGTCGTCGCTGTCGAGAATCTGGAAGGTCTGGCTCAGGCCGGCTTCCTGCCAATGGGCCCGCAGCAGGCGGTGCGCCAGGCCGTGGAAGGTGCCCACCCACATGCCGGCCGGGCTGATGCCCATCAACTGCTCGATGCGATGACGCATCTCGGCCGCGGCCTTGTTGGTGAAGGTCACCGACAGGATGGAGTGAGGCGAGGCGTTCTCGACCTGGATCAACCAGGCGATACGGTGCACCAGCACTCGGGTTTTACCGGAGCCAGCACCGGCCAGGACCAACTGACGGCCAACGGGGGCCGCTACGGCCTGGCGTTGGGCATCGTTGAGGGAGTTCAGCAAAAGGGAGAGATCATCGCGCATCGGCGCATTCTAGGGTGCCCGGGGGAGACGGGCAAATCCCAATGCCGGATGGTCGCGGGAAAACTTCAGGGCCTGCACTGGATAAGGCAACAATCTGTTCACGGTGATGACCGGTCGGTCATCGCCCACAGCCCGCGCCCTGTCTCACTCAAGCTGTCTGGCTCCAAGGTTTGCGCCTGATTATCACGCTGTTTTTATGACGTGGAGCAGTTTGGCCCGAGCGTTTGCTTGTGTATGCTCCGTCGACGTTTCGGGCTCACCATTATAAGAACACTGCCTATGACCCTTAGCATTGACCTGGCTGGCCCCTCGGTGGCGCCGGCGCAGGTTATCCGCAAGCACTACGCCATGGAGATGGCGGTCGAGCGCACGCGCCTGCTTTACCAAGGCTCCCTGCTGCCTACCTTATTAATGCTGGTGAATGGACTGGTCTGCGCCTGGTTACTCTGGAGCCCGCAGCGCTACCTGCTGGACAGCATTTGGCTGGTGTGGCTGCTGGCGCTGGTGGCCCTGCGGGTGATTCAGGTGGCGGCGTTCGATTCGGCCATGCCGAGCCGTCAGGCGCAGCCGATCTGGCGCCGCATGTTCATGCTGGGCTCGGCCGTCAGCGGCCTGACGCTGGCCAGTGCTGCCATTGCCCTGGTGCCGGTGGACAGCTTCGCGCAACAGGCCTGGGTGTTCGGCTTGCTCGGCGCGGCGACCTTGTCCGCCAGTGTGGCCTACGCCGTCAGCCTGCCGGCGTTCTTGTCGTTTGCCTTGCCCTGTCTGGTGCCGGCCATCCTCTATTTATTCTGGACCGGCGACCCGCAGCAGCAGGGTTGGGGCTTTTTGGGCCTGATTCTGCTGGCCTCCCTGAGTCTGGTGGCGTGGCAGGTCAACCGCCTGATCCAGCGCGGGCTGCTCAGGCGCTTCCAGAACCAGGCGTTGATCGAGCATCTCCAGCAAGCGCAGCAGCGCAGCGAGCAGCTGAATCAGGAACTGGTGCGTGAAGTGGAGCAGCGACGCCAGGTCGAGCAAGAGTTGCGCGAGGCGCAGATCGGCCTGCAACAGCGCGTCGATCAGCGTAGCCAGGAACTGGATGCCGCCAGCCTGGCCCTGAGCAAAAGCGAGGCGCGCCTGGCGATGGCCTTGCAGGCCAGCGAACTGGGCCTGTGGGACTGGAACCTGCAAACCGACGAGGTCCACCACACCCAACTCAAGGAACTGTTCGGCCTGGAGCCTGAATACGTCACGGCGATGCTCAGCCATCTCAAGCCGCGGCTGCACCCGGACGATTTGCCGCTGCTCAAGCGTGCGCTGGTGGAACACCTGAAAGGCCGCAGCGAGGATTACCTGGTGGAATACCGGGTGCGCCATGGTGATGGTCATTGGGTTTGGATTCAGGACCGTGGCCGCGCCGTGGAGCGCTCGCCCAGCGGACGCGTCACGCGGATGCTCGGCACCCGCCGCGACATCAGCGCCGGCAAAGTCCTGGAAGAACAGCAGCGCCTGGCCTCGACGGTGTTCGAGGCGGCCAGCGAAGGCATTGTGATCCTCGACCCGGACTACGTGCTGGTAGCGGTCAACCAGGCGTTCAGCCGCGTCACCGGCTTCGACATTGACGACATGATCGGCCGCAATGTCGTCGAACTCCCCTGCAGCCGCGACGCACGGCGGCACTTCCCGGTGATTCGCCAGGCGTTGCTCAGCCACGGCACCTGGCAGGGCGAGCTCGTGGAGACCCGCAAGAACGGCGAACTCTATCCGCAGTGGCTGCAATTGAACGTGGTGCGCGATATTCGGGGAAACGTCAGCCACATCGTGGGCTTCTTCGCCGATCTGTCCGCGCGCCGCGAGTCCGAAGAGCGCATGCGCTATCTCACGCACTACGACGAATTGACCGGGCTGGCCAACCGTTCGTTGTTCCGCGAGCGGCTGCGGGAAGCTCATCAACGTGTGCGCCAGGGCGGTCGCAGCCTGGCCTTGCTGCATATCAACCTGGACCGTTTCAAGCTGCTCAACGACAGCCTCGGGCATGAAGTGGCCGACCAGTTGTTGCAGAAAATGGCCCGCCGCTTGATCAACGCCTTGCCCGAGGCCGACACCATTGCGCGGCTCTCTGGCGATGAATTCGCCGTGCTGTTCGACGCGTACGGCAACCTGTCGAGCCTGGCGCGGGTGGCCACGCGGCTACTGGCCAAGTTGCGGGTGCCGGTGACGGTGGACGGGCATGAGTTGGTGGTCAGCGCCTCAATGGGTGTCAGCCTATTGCCCGACAATGCGCGGGAAATATCCGCGCTGGTCAGCCAGTCGAACATGGCTATGCAGCACGCCAAGCATTTGGGCGGGAATAATTTCCAGTTCTACACCGACAGCTTGCAAGCCAGCACCCTGGAGCGCTTGCAGCTGGAAAACCAGCTGCGCAAGGCGATTGATGAGCGCCAGCTCACGGTGTTCTACCAACCCAAGCTGTGCCTGGCCAGCGGCAAGCTGAATGCCGCTGAGGCGTTGATCCGCTGGGAGCATCCGCAGTGGGGCATGGTGCCGCCGGGGGACTTTATCGGGCTGGCCGAAGAAACCGGATTGATCGTACCGCTGGGGGAGTTGGTGTTGCGCCAGGCCTGCTGGCAGGCCTGTGAGTGGCAGCGCCAGGGGCTGGCGCCGATCCGTGTGTCGGTCAACCTGTCGGTACACCAATTGCGCCAGGGCAAGCTGGTCAGCCTGGTGCGCCAGGTGCTGGAAGAAACCGGGCTTGATCCGCAATACCTGGAGCTTGAACTGACCGAAAGCCAGTTGCTCGACAGTGTCGAGCACATCATCTCGACCTTCCAGCAACTGCGCGACTTGGGTGTGAAACTGGCGATTGATGATTTCGGCACCGGCTACTCGTCCCTCAGCTACCTCAAGCGCATCCCCGTGGACTACGTGAAGATCGACCAGACGTTCATTCGCGGCCTCGGTCAGGGCCGCGAAGATGCCTCGATCACCCGCGCAATCATCGCCATGGCTCACGGGCTGTCGCTCAAGGTGGTGGCCGAGGGCGTGGAAGATCAGCAGCAGCTGGATTTCCTGCGGGCCGAGCAATGCGATGAAGTGCAGGGCTATTTGATCAGTCGGCCGATGGAGGCGGACGGTCTGGCGGATTTGTTACGAAAAAATGCCAATTTTCTGTAGTTGAGCCCAAGCCGCACGCGGGGCTACATCGGGCCTGCCCGCTGAATCAGCGGGCAACAGCGCGATTAAGTGATGCATCGAACGGGCAAATCGGCAATTCTTGTAGTATAACTACAAGCTTGCTACATCCCCTGGCTCCGCCAATAACAAGAGTCCTGCCCTTTGAACCTGTTGCAACATATCGCCCAGTCGCGCCACCTGTTACGCAAATCGGAACTCAAGGTTGCCGATCACGTGCTGCTTGACCCTGCGGCTGTGATGCACAGTTCCATGGCCGACCTGGCCCACAGCGTGGGCATCAGCGAGCCGACCATCGTGCGTTTCTGCCGCGCCATTGGTTGCTCCGGTTTCCAGGACTTGAAGCTCAAGCTGGCCCAGAGCCTTGCCGCCGGTGCGAGCTTCGGGCAGTTCGCGATTCACGAAGACGATTCCGTCGCCGACTACAGCCTGAAAATCTTCGACACCACCCTGCATACCCTGATGGAAGTGCGGGAAAAGCTTGACCCGGTAGAGCTGCAAAAAGCCGTGACTGCCATGTCCCAGGCCCAGCGCGTGGAGTTCTATGGTTTTGGCGCGTCCGGTGCGGTGGCGGCGGATGCCCAGCACAAGTTCTTCCGTTTGCTGCTGACTGCGGCGGCCTACAGCGACCCGCACATGCAGGCGATGTCGGCAGTGACGTTGAAGCCCACCGACGTGGCGATCTGCATCTCCCAGTCGGGCCGCTCCAAGGATTTGCTGATCACCGCCAACCTGGTGCGTGAAAGCGGCGCGACCCTGATTACCCTGTGCCCGAGCCAGACGCCATTGGCGGAGCTGTCCACCGTCAACCTGGCGATCGATGTGCACGAGGACACCGAGATCTACACGCCGCTGACCTCGCGTATCGCCCACCTGGTGGTGATCGACGTGCTGGCGATGGGCGTGGCCATGGCGCGGGGGCCGAGCCTGGTCAACCACCTCAAGAGCGTGAAGCGCAGCTTGCGCAGCCTTCGGTTGTCGCCCAAGTCCGTAAAAGCCCTCGACGACTGACTCAGGGGCATACTCGGTCAAAATGTGGGAGCTGGCTTGCCTGCGATAGCGATCTGTCAGTTGCCATCTTCATGGGCTGATGCACCGTTATCGCAGGCAAGCCAGCTCCCACAGTTGATCGTGTTTGAGCCTCGGAAGATTCATCGTCCTGTCATCCCCGTGCCGCTAAACCGTCATTGCCGGCGCCCATCCTGAACTCCCCTTACTCGCATTGGGAGACTCGAAATGGCTCGGCAATACGAAGAAAGCAACAGCGCTGTCAAAACCCGCCGCCAACAGGAAGACCAGCGCCGCATGGCCTTCCGTCGCGCAATTGAAGACCGCTGCGATCAGCGCCAATTGCAACAGAGCATCAGTGACTATCCGGAGCTCCACTGGCAGGCGCCCGCAGCTGCCCAGCGAAGCGCTCAGCCAGCGCGCTGATTTGCAGCCGCTCGCTGCGGATAAAGCCCAGGAAGGCATGGGCCACCGGTGACAGGCGTTTGGCCTTGGCCTGCACCAGGCACCAACTGCGGTACAGCGGCAGTTCTTCCACCGGCAACTCCTTGAGCCCGCCGGTGGCCAGTTCCAGGTTGACCGCGTGGCGCGTCAGCAGCGCCACGCCCAACCCGGCGGTCACGCACTCGCGCTGGGCCTCGGCGGAAGACACTTCCACCGTCTGGGTGAAGTGCACGCGCTTCTCCTTGAAGTACTCCTCGCACGCCATCCGCGTCCCGGAACCTGGCTCGCGCAACAGCAGCGTGTAAGGCTCCAGGTCCTGCAAGCGCAGCGGCCCTTGATGGCTCAGCGGGTGATCGTGGGGCGCCACCGCGACAATCGGGTTGTTCAGGAACGGCAGGAATTCCAGGCCCATGTCCTGGGGCACCATGGACATGATCACCAGGTCATCGCGGTTGTCCGACAGCCTGCGAATCACCTGGGCGCGGTTGACCACCGTCAGGTGCAGGTTGACCTCAGGGTGCTGGCGCTTGAAGGCGGCAAACAGGTGCGGCACGAAGTACTTGGCGCTGGATTCCACCGCCAGTTTCAGCTGGCCTTGCAACGAGCCCTGCATGTCGGAGAGCTGCATGTCGAGGTTTTCCAGGCGCCCGAAGATGTCTCGGCTGGCCCGTTGCAGCGCTTCGGCCGCTTCAGTCATATAGAGCTTTTTGCCGACGTAATCGAACAACGGCTGGCCGAGCAGCTCTTCCAGCTGCTTGATTTGTAGGCTAACGGCTGGTTGCGTGAGGGACATTTCCTCGGCTGCGCGGCTGTAGGAACGCAAATCACAGACTTCATTGAAAATCTGCAACTGACGCAATGTCATACGCATCAATGACTTACGCATTACTCAAGCACTCCTGCCGACCTCTGATGCGCTGACTATAAGTCTTTGCTTATACACAACCCAATTATTATTGATTTTTGTTAATCCCTACAGGGGCATAGTGTGTGTCTCGCGACTGGCTTGAAACATTTAGTCACGCGCCGACCCGGCTCCGGCGGGTCGAAGTAGGTAGCAATCGGCTCAAGGGAATTTCCAAGTGATAAAAAAGATCCTGATCGCCAACCGTGGTGAGATTGCCGTACGTATCGTGCGTGCCTGCGCCGAGATGGGCATTCGTTCGGTCGCGGTCTATTCCGACGCCGATCGCCATGCCCTGCATGTAAAGCGTGCAGATGAAGCCCACAGCATCGGTGCCGAGCCATTGGCCGGCTACCTGAACCCGCGCAAGCTGGTGAACCTGGCGGTGGAAACCGGTTGCGACGCGCTGCACCCCGGTTACGGCTTCCTCTCGGAAAACGCCGAGCTGGCAGATATTTGCGCCGAACGTGGGATCAAGTTCATCGGTCCGTCGGCCGAAGTGATTCGTCGCATGGGCGACAAGACCGAAGCCCGCCGCAGCATGATCAAGGCCGGCGTGCCGGTGACCCCGGGCACTGAAGGCAACGTTGCCGACATCGCCGAAGCCCTCACCGAAGGCGACCGCATCGGTTACCCGGTGATGCTCAAGGCCACCTCCGGTGGTGGCGGTCGCGGTATCCGTCGCTGCAACAGCCGCGAAGAACTTGAACAAGCCTTCCCTCGCGTGATTTCCGAAGCCACCAAGGCGTTCGGGTCGGCGGAAGTGTTCCTGGAAAAATGCATCGTCAATCCCAAGCACATCGAGGCGCAGATCCTCGGTGACAGCTTCGGCAACGTAGTGCATCTGTTCGAGCGTGATTGCTCGATCCAGCGCCGTAACCAGAAGCTGATCGAAATCGCCCCGAGCCCCCAGCTAACCCCTGAACAGCGCGCCTACATCGGCGACCTGTCGGTGCGCGCCGCCAAGGCCGTGGGCTACGAGAACGCCGGCACCGTGGAGTTCCTGCTCGCCGAGGGCGAGGTGTACTTCATGGAGATGAACACCCGGGTGCAGGTGGAACACACCATCACCGAAGAAATCACCGGCATCGACATTGTGCGTGAGCAGATCCGCATCGCGTCGGGCCTGCCGCTGTCGGTCAAGCAGGAAGACATTCAGCACCGGGGTTTCGCGTTGCAGTTCCGCATCAACGCCGAAGACCCGAAGAACAACTTTCTCCCCAGCTTCGGCAAGATCACCCGTTACTACGCGCCCGGCGGTCCCGGTGTGCGTACCGACACGGCGATCTACACCGGCTACACCATCCCGCCGTTCTACGACTCCATGTGCCTGAAACTGGTGGTGTGGGCGTTGACCTGGGAAGAAGCCATGGACCGTGGCCTGCGCGCCCTGGACGACATGCGTCTGCAAGGCGTGAAGACCACCGCCGCCTATTACCAGGAAATCCTGCGTAACCCGGAATTCCGCAGCGGCCAGTTCAACACCAGTTTTGTGGAAAGCCACCCTGAGCTGACCAACTACTCGATCAAGCGCAAACCCGAAGAGCTGGCCCTGGCCATCGCCGCCGCCATCGCCGCCCACGCAGGCCTGTGAGGAATACAACAATGTCCAAGAAAATCTTTGTCACCGACACCATCCTGCGCGACGCCCACCAATCGTTGCTGGCGACCCGCATGCGCACCGACGACATGCTGCCGATCTGCGACAAGCTCGACAAAGTCGGCTACTGGTCCCTGGAAGTCTGGGGCGGCGCGACCTTCGACGCCTGCGTACGCTTCCTGAAAGAAGACCCGTGGGAGCGCCTGCGCAAACTGCGTGCGGCCTTGCCCAACACGCGCCTGCAAATGCTCTTGCGTGGCCAGAACCTGCTGGGCTACCGCCACTACAGCGACGACGTGGTCAAAGCCTTCGTCGCCAAGGCCGCCGTCAACGGTATCGACGTGTTCCGCATCTTCGACGCGATGAACGACGTGCGTAACCTGCGGGTGGCCATCGAAGCGGTGAAAGCGGCCGGCAAACATGCCCAGGGCACCATCGCCTACACCACCAGCCCGGTGCACACCATCGAGGCGTTCGTGGCCCAGGCCAAGCAAATGGAAGCCATGGGTTGCGACTCGGTGGCGATCAAGGACATGGCCGGCCTGCTGACGCCATACGCCACCGGCGAACTGGTCAAGGCGCTGAAAGCAGAGCAAAGCCTGCCGATCTTCATTCACTCCCATGACACCGCCGGCCTGGCTTCGATGTGCCAACTCAAGGCCATCGAAAACGGCGCCGACCATATCGACACCGCGATCTCCAGCTTCGCCTGGGGCACCAGCCACCCGGGTACCGAGTCGATGGTCGCGGCCCTCAAAGGCAGCGAGTTCGACACCGGCCTGAGCCTGGAACTGCTGCAGGAAATCGGCCTGTACTTCTACGCCGTGCGCAAGAAGTACCACCAGTTCGAAAGCGAATTCACGGCGGTCGATACCCGTGTGCAAGTCAACCAGGTACCGGGCGGGATGATTTCCAACCTGGCCAACCAGTTGAAAGAGCAGGGCGCGCTGAACCGCATGAGCGAAGTGCTGGCTGAAATCCCGCGGGTGCGTGAAGACCTCGGCTTCCCGCCGCTGGTTACCCCGACTTCGCAGATCGTTGGCACCCAGGCGTTCTTCAACGTGCTGGCCGGCGAGCGCTACAAGACCATCACCAACGAAGTGAAGCTGTACCTGCAAGGCGGCTACGGCAAGGCGCCGGGCACCGTGAATGAAAAACTGCGGCGCCAGGCCATCGGCAGCGAGGAAGTCATCGACGTGCGCCCGGCGGACCTGTTGAAGCCGGAAATGACCAAGCTGCGCGGCGAAATCGGCGCGTTGGCCAAGTCCGAAGAAGACGTGCTGACCTACGCGATGTTCCCGGACATCGGGCGCAAGTTCCTCGAAGAGCGCGACGCCGGCACCTTGAGCCCGGAAGTGCTGTTGCCGATTCCTGAAGCCGGCGGCGTGGCCCGTGCCGGTGGTGAAGGTGTGCCGACCGAGTTCGTGATCGACGTGCACGGCGAAAGCTACCGCGTGGACATCACCGGTGTCGGCGTCAAGGCCGAAGGCAAGCGCCACTTCTACCTGTCCATCGACGGCATGCCCGAAGAAGTGGTGTTCGAACCGCTCAACGAGTTTGTCAGCAGTGGCGGCAGCAAGCGCAAGCACGCTACCGCGCCGGGCCATGTCAGCACGGCAATGCCGGGCAATATCGTCGACGTGCTGGTCAAGGAAGGCGATGTGGTGAAAGCCGGCCAGGCCGTGTTGATCACTGAAGCGATGAAGATGGAGACCGAAGTACAGGCGGCGATCGCCGGCAAGGTCACCGCCGTTCACGTGGCCAAGGGCGACCGGGTCAACCCGGGTGAAATCCTGATTGAAATCGAAGGCTGATCAACAGCCTTCGAGACTACCGCTTAAACCTCGGGGGGGCATGTGCCCCCTTTTTTTTTCGCCCGCAATAATCAGAACGCCAGGGTCCACTGGCCCAGCAAACCCTGGTTACGGCTGTGGGTGCCGACCTCGGCGGTATAGGCCAGGCCCACGGTGTGCCGGGTCGACAGCGCCAGGTCTACCCCGGTGTGCAACGCCAGGCTGTCGCGGTCCAGGGAGGTGCCTTCGATGGTGAAGTCACTGTTGAAGCCCGGCCGTTTTATCCACGCGGAGGACTGGCGCACGGTGCTGCTCACGTCACCGTAGAGGTGCTTCCAGCCTGTGCTCAGGTGCGGCTTGAGGGTCATCTGGTTGTCCAGCGTCAAGGCACTGGCCAGGCGCAAGCCGAAGGTGCTGCTGAGGTTTTCCTGGGTCTGGGCGCCGACATTCAGCGCTGTAAAGCCGCCTTTTTCCTTGTAGCGGTCGCGGTGATAGCGCTGGTAGCCGATACCCGCATAGGGTTCGACGCTGAAACTGCCCTTGTCCAGTTGATAGCCCAGCTCGGCGAAAGCGTTCTGGCTTTGGGCGTTGTATTTGCCCTTGGACTGCTCGCGGTGCTCAACGAAATCAAAGTCTACGGTGCGTTGGGTTTGGCCGGCATGGCTGCTGTAGATCGCCCCCAGGCGCAGTGCAAGGGGGCCGTCCTGACGCACGGCGTAACCGCCGAGGTGCCAGCTGTCCAGTTCGCCCTTGAAGCGTTTGGCGTTCAGGTCGCTGGCGGACTTGGCGCCCATCACACCCACCCGCCAGGCATCGTCCACTGCCCAGTCGCCGCCCAGCATCAGGCCTTGGGTGTGTTGCTGCAGGCCCACGCTACCGTGCTGTCCTTCAAGCTTGCCAGCGTTGCCCAGGGCCTGGAGCCATACGTGGCCATTGCCTTCGGCATCCGTAAGGTTGCGTTCGTCGCCTGTCCTGCGCATGACGGAAAGCAGGCTGTTGTTGAGCTGTTTCATGCTGTCTTGAGTGGCGGCGCCAAGGTTGGCGTTCTGGCTGCCTGCCAGTTGCTCCAGAACTGCACCCACACGGCCCGGTGCCAGCCTGCCAAGTTCCCGGGCGATATTGTCCAGTTCGTACTCTTGCCACTCATTGAGTTCGCCCGACTTGATGAGGGTGTCCACGGCAGAGTCCAGTACGCGGGCAACCTGCTGGCCGTTACGGGTGGTGGCGTGGTCGTTGAAGTAAAAGTCGAGAGTGGGCGTGGGTGGCTTGGGGCGCTGATGGCCTTGCTGGCCGACCTCTGGCGCCGGGATGAACCACTCGCTGTCTGGATCGATGTCCCCTCGCGCCTGGACGAATTGAGTGTTGGTGGCACCCAGCGCGAAGGTGATGGCGAGTGCGAGTTGTTTCTGAAGGAGTGGCATGTAGATCCGACCTCTTGATGTATGAGGTCGGGAAATCTAGCGAGGTAAACGGCGGATAAATGTCAGGCTATCCACCCTTCGTTTGCCGGAGATGTCTCTAGTGGGCGGCGATTAAAAACTCATCTGCCATTGCCCGATCAACCCATGATTGCGGCTGTTACTGCCTATTTCGCCGCTGTAGCCCACGCCGAGGGTATGGCGTGCCGACAGGCCTACATCCAGCCCGGCTTCCAGCAACAGGCTGTCACGGTCCAGGGCGCTGCCTTCGACGTTGAACGCGGTGCCGCCCATCAGGAAGGCCTGGCGGGTGCTGCTGTCGACATTGCCGTAGGTGTGTTTCCAGCCGGCGCTGACCCGCGGTGTGAGACTGATGCCATTGTCGAGCTGGCTCAGGTGCGCCAGGCGCAGGCCGAAGGTGCTGCTGACATTGTCCTGGGTTTGCCCGTCGACATGCAGGGCGGCGGCGCCGCCTTTTTCGTTGTAGCTGTCGCGGTGGTAGCGCTGGTAGCCGAGGTTGGCGAATGGCTCGGCGCTCAGGCGCCCGCTGCCCATGGCATAACCCAGTTCGGCGAAGGCTTGTTGGCTGTTGGCGTCGTAGTCACCTTTGGGGCGATCGTTGAAACCGTCGAAGGCCACGGTGCGTTTGCTGTCGCCTTGGTGCCCGCTGTAGGCAGCACCCAGGCGCAAGGCCAGCGGGCCGCTCTGGCGCATGGCGTAGATACCGGCGTGCCAGCTGTCGACGCTGCCGTCGACGCCGGTGGTGTCCAGGTCGGTCTTCGAATAACCGCCCAGTACGCCCACGCGCCAGTCCGAATCGAGCGCCCAGTCGGCCCCCAGCACGCTGCCCTTGGTGCGCTGGGTCAGGCCATTGCTGCCGTGGTCGCCGTCGAGCTTGCCGTAGCTGCCGATGCCTTGCAGCCACAGGCGGCCCCGGGCATTGGGGTCGTTGAGGTTGCGGGCCTCGGCGGGTACGCCGGTGGCGGCCAGTACGGGCGTATCTTTTTGATCGAGGCCCACCAGCAATCCTGCGCCGCCGCCCAGTTGATGCATGGCGCTCAGCATGCTGTTGCCGACCTGGGCGCTGGCGCCGAGGGTGGCACTGGTCAGGTTGGCGGTGCTGCTGCCGGCCAATTGCTCGATGGCGGCACCGGCGCTGCTGTTGGTGGTGTTGAGCAAGGCGTTATACAGCGCGTTGTTCTTGCCCAGGCTCGCCAGGGCGTTGGCGGCGCGGGTGCCGTTGCCGGTGTTGGCGAACTGATTGAACGCCACGTCGTTGCGGGTATAGGTCAGGCCAACCTGGGTAGGGCTGTAATCCAGGGTGGGGGTGAGGAAGGCATAGTCGCTGGTGACCTTGCCGAACGTGCCATTGATACTGCCGGCCTGCAGCACCGTGTAATGGCTCTGCCACGGGTAGGTGCCGGTGCCGGGATTGACCGCCAGGGTCGCGCCATTCAGGTAGGCCGTGCCACCGACCTGGACCGGTGCGCTGCTGCCGTCGGCATTCACGCCATAGGCCAGGGTCGAGCCGCTGGTCATGGTCAGGTCGCGGGTGATGCTGGCGGTGCCAAGTGCGGTGTTGGTCTGCAAGGTGCCTTTGACCAACAGGCTGCCGACGCTGCCACCGCCGGCATAAATACCGCCTTCATCGACGGTCACGTTACCGGCGATCCCGCCTTGGTTGATCAGCTTGGCGCCGCTGAAAATCTCGCCGCCGTCGCTGAAGTCACCGCTGCCGGTGAGGGTCCAGGTGCCTTGCTTCACGTCCAGCCATTCAAAGTTGCGACTGTCGCCGAAACTGCCGCCAGCGCTGTCGTCCATGATCACGCGGTCATATCCCGTGCCGCCATCCACCACGCCGACAAAGCGGCTGCCGCCGAGCAGGGTCAACTGGTCATTGCCGCCGCCCAGATCCAGGGCCAGGCCGTTGCTGCCGCTGATCAAGCCCGCGTTGACCACCGTGTCGGCAAACTCGCCGACGAACTTCACGCCGAAGCCGTCCAGGCCCTGGATGGTGCCATGGTTGATCAGGGTGGTGGCGGCCAGTCCCGGGCCGTCGCTGCCATCGTCCACCAGGATCGCGTTGTTGGCGCCGCTGACCCGCGCGCCGACGCCGTTGAACACATAGCCACCGCCGAGGGCGATGCCTTCGCTGCCGTTGGCAAAGCCGTTCTTGTCGACACCGCCGGCGCCCACGCCCTGGATGATGCCGTAGTTTTCAATGTGGGCGATCTTGTCGATGTCCACGCCGTCACCATCGCCGTCCGGCTGCAGTCCGGAAAATGCGCCGGTAATAGTGCCGTGGTTGATCACCGTGCCATCGCCGTCGGAACCAAAGCCCGAGCCGTTGCGGCCGATCACCGTGCCATAGTTGGTCAGCGTGGCGCCCAGGTCGGTGGTGATGCCGTGGCGGCCACCGGAGATGAGGCCGTAGTTGGTAACGGTCACGCCGGTGGCGGAGTCGATATCGACGCCGTCGAACTTGTCATCGCGCGAGTGGGTGTCGCCGGTGGAGATCTCGCCGTAATTGGTGAGGGTGGCGTTGCCGCCGGTCTTCATGCCGTCGCTGGCGTCGCCGCGAATCAGCCCGCCCTGGCGGTTGATGATAGTGGTGGTGACGTTCGGACTGCGGATCGCATCCAGGTCCAGCCCTTGGCCGGTGGCGGAGTGAATGGTGCCGCTGTTGTCGATCAACAGGCTGCCGCTGGCGAAATTGCTGTCGATGCGCAGCGCGTCGTTGGCACCCTGGATCACGCCGCCGGCGCGGTTGTAGATGCTGTAGTTGCGCGCGGCGGTGAGATCGCCGCTGCTGTCGATGGCCCGGCCTCCGGTGGAAATAATGCTGCCGGCGTTGTCGATCACCACGCCATTGGCGGTGGTGCCGTCCTTCAAGGTCACCGCGACTTTGGAGGTGGTGATACTGCCCGGTGCCGAGATCGTCAGCGAGTCACTGCCGCTCAGGGTTTGCCCGGTGGTGGTCGGTGTATCGATCTGCAGCGTCTTGGTTGGCGTGGGCGCCGCATCGACAAAACCGCTGCTGACCAGCAGGCCGAGAGTGAGCGCAAGACGCTGGGGCGAAGGGGGCATGGCAGACGTCCTTGTTTTTGGAAAAGAGTCGACCTGTATAGCGGAGGTTTTTTACAGAATGATGGCGGGGAGGTTACTGAGGTGGTGCGTCGTTTGCGGGTTGAGGTCACCATGCTGAACCAAAGTCTATTTGCACGGATGTGCAAAATACCTATGCGTACTCTGGTGTATATCGAACACGGCGAGGGCAATCAGACGCTAAAGTTGTTGAATGCGGCATATAGTCCGCCGGTTGCTGATTCGTCGGTGACCGATCTTAGCCGGTCGAAAGCAAAGTGAGACCTCTGAACTTCAATTACGAGTCTTTCTTCATGCCCAACTACACCGCTCTTGAAAGTAATATCAGCTGTGACCCCGTCCTGTTCCTCAACCCCGATGCCGACGCCCGCGGGCTACTCGAAACCGCCACCCAGCGCATCACTTCGCCTCCGCGGCGCATCTGTTGTTGCAGGATGGTTGTGACGCCTTGCAGGCGTTGGGGTGGAAAGAGGGCAGGGTTGGCTGAGCACAAGGCCCGGATACGCTGAAGATACAATGTGGGAGCCGGGCTTGCCCGCGATGACGGTGTGTCAGTCAATACATTTGTGACGGATACACCGCTTTCGCGAGCAAGCCCGCTCCCACATTTGTCAGGGGGTGGCAGGGTGGCTTAGGTACGGCACTCCACCAGCGTTTTCAGTTGACCCGAACCCGTTTGGTTCTCATCCGACAGCCACCGCTCAAACCCCGCGCCAATCGCCGGCCATTCCCCATCCAGGATCGAATACCACGCCGTATCCCGGTTCTTTCCTTTCACCACCGTGTGCTGGCGAAACACCCCTTCAAAACTGAACCCCAACCGCTCGGCGGCGTTTTTGGAGCGGGCGTTGGCGTTGTTGCACTTCCATTCCAGGCGACGATTGCCCAGCTCAAACGAGTGCTTGGCCAGCAGGTACACCGCCTCGGTGCTTCTTGGCGAGCGCTGCATCGGCGCGCCGAAGGTCACGTGGCCGATTTCGATGCGGCCTTGCTCGGGCACGATGGACATCAGGCTGAGGATGCCTTGCACCTTGCCGCTGGCCTTGTCGATCACGCTGAAGAAGTACGGGTCGCTGTGGGACGCGTGGTTGTTCAGCCAGGCGTCGAAGGCGGCGCGCTCGGGGAACGGGCCGTAAGGCAAATAATCCCATAACGTCGGATCCGCGCCGGGGCCTTGCAGGGCGTTGAACAGGTCATCGCCATGGCGAGCCGGGTCGAGTTTTTCCAGGCGCACGAAGCGGCCTTCGATGAGGGTGATGGTGGGCGCCGGGACACCTTTCCAGTCGGCCAATGATGTCGTCATGCTGTGCTTCTCCTTAAAGACCTTTGCGAAACTGGATAAAGCCGGGGCGTTCGGCGATGCGTTCGTACAGTTGGATGGCGGTGGCGTTGGTCTCGTGGGTCAGCCAGTGGACCTTGCAGCAACCATCGGCCTTGGCGGTGGCGTAGACGAATTCGATCAGTTTGCGGCCGACGCCGGTGCCACGTTGGGCCGGGTCTACCAGCAAATCCTGCAGGTAGCAGGAGTTTTCGATGCTCCAGTTGGAACGGTGGTAGATGAAGTTGACCATGCCTACGGCCTTGCCATCCTGCCAGGCCAGGGCCGAATGGGTCGGCTCATTGGCGTCGATCAGGCGTTGCCAGGTGTTCTGGCTGACGGCGTCCGGCAGCTCGGTGTTGTAGAAGCGCAGGTAGGCTTGCCACAGGGGCAGCCACGCGGCGTGGTCGGCGGCGCTGACCTGGCGGATTTCGATCTGGCTCATGATGGCTCCTTGGGAATAAAGCGGGCGAGGGTCTGGTCGCGTACGTCGGTGCTGGCCGCCAGGCCCTCACGTACGCCGGCGATGTCCGCCGGGCTGCGGTTCTGGCTGAGTTTTCGTTTGCCTTCCAGGCGTTGGATCGGCAGGGCAAAGCCGACGATGGCCTTGAGCATGCCGTCGATGTAGTCGGCCGGGGCGTCGCTGACTTTCCAGGGTTGAGCGCGCTTGCCTTCATGGCGGTCGGTGAGGGCGCTGACCAGCTCGAGCAGGCGCTCGGCATCGGTGAACACTTCGCCGGTGCCATAGGCGTGTACCGCGATGTAATTCCAGGTCGGTACCACTTTGCCGTGTTCGGCCTTGGCCGGGTAGAACGATGGGCTGACGTAGGCCTCGGCCCCGGCAAAAATCACCAGGGCCTCGCGGCCATTTTGCAGGTCCTGCCACTGGCGATTGGCCTTGGCCATGTGCCCGTAAAGGGTGCCGTTGGGCCCTTCATCAGGGTTGAGCAGCAGCGGCAAATGGCTGGCTTGCAGGCCTTGTTCGCCAAAGGTCACCAGTTGCGCCAGGCGCGTGTGCTGGATCAGTTGCTGGATTTCGGGCAAGTCATCGAGGGCAAAGGCGCGTGGTGTGTACATGAAGATTTCCCTTGGCGAATGCTTGCATCCTAGGCAGGCTATTGGTTCGTTGTAAGAGCCATCTAGCGCCAATTTTATAGGTCCAATCCCATGCCCCCCATTGAGCCGCCGCTGTCGTTTAACCCTGCGGGTATCGAACTGGACCGCCGCCAGGGCCTGACGCGCCAGCTCTATCAGGCCTTGCGCCAGCGGGTGCTGGACGGGCGCCTGGTCAGCGGCACCCGGCTACCGGCCAGCCGTGACCTGGCGGCGGCCTTGTCGATTTCTCGCAACAGCGTGGTACGGGCCTATGACCAGTTGTATGCCGAAGGTTTTATCGAAGGGCGTGTGGGCGATGGCACCTATGTCGCGCAATTGCCGCAGACCCCGACCGCCGGTAAAAAACTATCCACAAAAGTATCCACAGGGTTTTCAACAGGCTTATCCCCAGGGTTATCCACAAACTGGCTGGATTTGCCGGTGATTTCATCCGCAGAAGTTATCCACAGCGGCCCTTTGACGCGCATGGAAAACAATCATTTGGCCCTGCCGCCCAGTGGTCCGCCGCGTGCGTTTCGGGTGGGTGTACCGGCGTTCGACCTGTTCCCTTTTGAGATCTGGGCCAAGCTGAATGCGGCTTTCTGGCGCAAGCCCGACTTGCAGCAACTGTGTTACGGCGACCCGGCGGGAGAAGAACGCCTGCGAGGGCTGATCGCAGCTTATCTGCGCAGTTCACGAGGCCTGCAATGCACGGCTGAACAAATAGTGATCACCAGTGGCGCGCAACAGGCAATCAGCCTTTGTGCACAGCTGCTGGTGGAGCCGGGTGACGGCGTGGCGATCGAGAACCCCGGGTACCGGGCCGCCGGCCATGCCTTCGCTGTGGCAGGTGGCCGGCTGCACGGCGTGTCGGTGGACAGCGAGGGCATTGACTGCCGTGCCCTGAATGCCCTCGACAGTTGCCGCCTGGCTTACGTCACGCCGTCCCATCAATACCCCACCGGCGTGGTGATGAGCCTCGCCCGCCGCCTGGAATTGCTGGCTTGGGCCCAGCGTACGGGCGGCTGGATCGTCGAGGACGACTATGACGGCGAATACCGTTACAGCGGCGCGCCCCTGGCACCTTTGGCTGCCCTGGACCGCAGTGGCCGAGTGTTGTACGTGGGCACGTTTGGCAAGGTGGCGTTCCCGGCACTGCGTCTGGGTTACCTGGTATTGCCGACCGAGTTGGTGGAGGGGTTTGCCCGGCGCCGGGCGGTGGATGTGCGGCACTCTGAAGTCAGCACCCAGGCGGTAATGGCCGAATTCATGGCTGCCGGGCATTTCCAGCGGCATGTGCGGCGCATGCGCCGTGCGGCGTTGAGCCGACGCAATGTGCTGCTGGCGGGCTGGCCTGTGGATATTCCCGGTGTAGGCAGCCTGCCCGCGGTGGCGGCAGGGCTGCACTTGACGGTCTCGGTGGACAGTGTGGCGCGGGAGCGGCAACTGATTGAACAGGCCGCTGCGGCAGATGTGGAAATCAATGGCCTGAGCAGCTATTGGCTGCCGGACTCCAGCACCCCGCCGGACCAGCGCGCCGGCCTGGTGCTGGGGTTTGCCGCCGTACCCGAAGCGCAGATCAGCCTTGCGCTGAGCCGCTTGGCCCAGGCGTGGGGCTAGGCGCTTCGGGAGCCAGGAACAATCGCCTGGCCAGTTGCGGGCCGATTTCGCTGCGGTAAATTTCGATGCCGGCCTGTTCTGATGCGTCACCCCGGGACTCGAATGCGCCGCCCAGGCGGCGTTGTTCAAGGGTTTTCAGGTGCGCGGCGGTGTAGGCCTCTCCGATGGCATCCATCGCGGCGTAGTGAAAATGCGCGTACCACAGAATCCGTTTGTTCTGTTTCTCGCGTATTTCGTACTCCTGCAGGAAGTCCTTGCGCGGGCCCTTGAGTCGGCGGCGGGTGCCGCTGAGTTCGATGGTGATCTCATTATCAGCGTACAGCAGTTGCAGATGCGCGGCGGTGGGCGGGCGTTTCTTGAGCATCTCCAGCTTGATCCGATGGCCTTCGCGGTAGAGCTTTTTCACCGCCTCGTCGAGTTGCCCGCTCAGGGCCGCGGGAGCGGTGTTGTCTGTCTCGTTGCTGGCCACCGAGGCCCGTTCAATCGCGCGGCTGGCCTCCTCAAGCTTTTCCGCGTGACGATGCACCTTTTCTTCGATTTCCACTGGCAGCCGCTGGCTCTCGCTCGCCAGGCCCTTGGTGCGCTCGATAAAGCGGTCGACGTCACCGAGCAAAGCCTGGCCATTTTTCATGCTCACCGCCAGCCCCGGCCGGCGAGCGCGGGCTGCCTGGGGGTGTGGCGATTCGCGTTTGACCCAGACCCCCGGTGTTTTCTCATGGAAGGTGGCGATGACTTTTTGCGTGAGCGGCTCGCGTACATCCACCAGGCTTGGTTCATCGGGTCGTGGCTCGCCGACGACGACACCCTTGAAGCGGGTCTTGATGATTTTGCGCGCGGGCGGCTGATTGGAGGCCGAGGTGTGCGGCCGTGGCTCAAGTGCTTTGCGCTCGCGCAAGGCCGCCGCCAGTTGCTGCACGGTGCGTTGGGCGAATTCGTCGGTTTGCTGGCGCACTTCTTCCAGGGGCACGGTCAGTATCTGCCCCGGGTACTCCCTTGGCAGGTCGAGCAGGTCCTGATTGATCACGGCAAATTGGTCCACCAGCGTATCCAGGGCTTCGATGCGTTCGTGCAGCGTCGTGGTGCCCTGGGCTTCCTGCACCTCAATCGAGCTCTGGATGGTCAAGTCGGCTGCCTCGGCAATCCGGTTCAGGGCGCCCCTGGCATCGCTGAGGGCGCCGGCTTCGCCTTCCTGTACACACAGGAAGCGTGAGATGGACACCCGAAACGCCTTGAGGTCATCGAGTTGCACGCTGGGCATGTGTTGCCGGGTCTGTTCCACCAGCGTGAGGCCGTTAGCCCCGAGGTTTTGCAGCTCCTTGAAACGTGAGTGCAGGTATTCCAGATGTTCCGCCAGTTGCCGGGTCATGCTGTCCAGGCGGCGATGTTCGGCGCTGGTGGGCGAGTCCTTCTCCAGCTGCGGGCCGAGGCTTTGCAGCAGGGCCTGAAAGTCGCCGATGTACTCGTCGATGGCGGCTCGGGTCAGCAGGATTTGCTGTTTGAGGTAAGTGATCATCCGTCCCGGGTAATCCGGCACGGTGTCCAGCAGGTTCAGCGACCTGAGCTGGCGGATGGGCACTTCATATTCCTCCCGGCGTTTTTGCAGCTTGGCGATAAAGTCGTCGCGCTCGACCTGCGCCGTGGCGGGTGGTGCGGCGCGGCTGGCGGCGCGGGCGACGTCCAGTTCGGCGGCTTTCTGGCCGCGTTGGCCTTCGAAGGTGTCCAGTTGTTCGCGCAGTTCGGCAATCCTTGGGGGCCGCAGGCGCTGGCCGCGTTTTAGCCGGCTGCGCAGGCCGCTGCCACGCAGGCGCAGGCGGGTGTCGATAAACCACTGGCCCTGACGGTTGTTGATCAGCAAAGGCCCGCGGCGGCTCGGTTGCGTGGGGTCAATGATGATCACGCTGTCGTTTTCATCCACCGTGACCTCAAACCAACGCTCTCCCACCGGGGCGTACCAGTGGGTACCCAGCGGGTAGAGATGCTGGTGGGGGCCCGTCTCGTTGTTCTGCGCACCCAACCCTTGGGGCTTGGTCACGTCGAAGCTCTCGAGGGTTTTTCTCAGGCTCAGTGGCTTGCGCGTCAAGGCGGCGAGGGAATGGATGGGCGACTCATGGCCCAGGGGCAGTTCCGCGGTCTGGATATCGGCCTGCCGGGTCACGGTTACGCTGACGACCGGCGGCTTTTCTTCACGGGGCAGGGCTTTGCGGGGTGCGGGCTCCATGGGCGGTTTGCGCCGGTTGGCCATGTGCAGCACCAGGGCCATGCCCAGGTTGAGGAACACATCGGTCAAGGCCGACCATTGGGTGGTGCTGTCACCCACTTCATGGGCCTGGACGGCCTGGTCCAGGTCATCCATCAACTGGCCGATCCAGGCCGCCGTGCCCACGGTCTTGCCGAGGAAGGGCAGTGCGGCGTTGAAGATCAGCCATCCGGCGTGTTTGAAACTTTCCCAGCGCGCTTCGGCGTTGGACACCGATTGGCGGTCGGCCAGGGTCACCAGTGCCTGGGCGTTGGCGGTGAACAGGCTCGCCAGGTAATCGCCGCCCAGGACTTCATCGGTCAAGACAATCGGGCCGCTCATGACCACGGCGGTCAACGGTTCGATCAGCAGTTTGGTCAACACCCAGGGAGAGGCCAGGCTGCCGGGGAACACGAACTGGGCGTAGCCGAAACGTGCCGCGTCCGGCAGCCAGGCCAGCACCGCTTGGCGTAGCGGTGTGTCCTGTTTGATGGCGTAGATCAGGTTGGCTCGGGAGGCAAACTGCATCAATGGCGTGCTGGACATCGGCTGATAGAGCAGGCATGGGCCTGCCTTGGCATCCTGGGGGCCGATGACGAACATGTTGTCGACCTTGTCGGCCCTCTGCGTGATGCGCAGGGTGGGGACGAAAGCCAGCGGGCGTATCACAATCAGGTGGCCGTCGACACGCCGCTCCGCCACCGCGCTGGACATCACCGCGCAGATATAGCGGTAACCCAGTTCGTCCAGGCCAAACTGGCCGCGGATCTTGAGTTGCAGGGCCAGCAGCGGCAACTGCAGGCGCAGTTGCGCGATGTAGAGGGTTTGGCGGCGACCGGCTTGCACCGGGTCGTCGAGCAGCACGCGTTTGACCAGGGCCGGGTATTGCTGGCCGACGTTCACCCGGCTGATCAGGCCTTCCAGGTAGCTGGCGGTCATCCATGTCGGCACGCTGTTGCCGTTTTCGTAGCTCACGGATTTGTTGCCCAGTGGCAAGGCGATCAGGTTTTGCAGGGCCAGTTCGACGAGGTCGAATGTCACGGTTTCTGTCTGTCCCGGCACGACGAACAACCCGGTGACCACCAGGCTGGTCACGGTAATTCTGATCTTCTGCACGTTGATCCGGGCGGCGTCGGGATGGTCCTTGAGCATTTGCTCGCGCAAGGCTTGCAGGGCGTAATCGCGGATCGGCGCAATGCCGTCCTGATAGCTCTGGCTGGCCTGGCGCGTGTTGAGTTGCGCCAGGTCCAGCAAGGCGCGGCTGTACAGCGACAGGTCGGTAAGCGGGGCGTCCTTCAGCCACTTCGGCAGTGCCTGGCGCATCCATTCCAGCCCGGCCTGGTGGGGTGCTGGCAGTTGGTTGAAGTCCAGCAGGAAGTCCCGTTGCAGGGGATCTTCAGTCGCCTCGATCTGTGGGTCGATGACGTTGAACTGGTCAATGGCGTCGATCTGCATGCCGATCAGCACGCAGGCCTGGTGCTCGAAAAAATCCCCTTCCGGTTCGAACAATCTCCAGTGCAGTGGCAGGCCCTGCGGGTTGAGGGCGTGACCGCTCAGGGAGTTGCCCAGTTCTTGCAAGCTGTCGAATTTGTCGTAACCGCTGCCCAGGGAGTAGGTGAGGATGATCGTCTGTTGCTCGTGGGTGCCGATCAGCACCGCGAAGCCGGTGAGGTTAAGGTGTTCGACCCGTTCGTTGCGGCTCACATCCACGTCCACCAGGTAGGTGCGGGTGCGGTACTTGTCGTTGGGCAGGCGCAGGGCGTAATCGGGGTATTGGTACACCAGCTTGGCCATGGCGCGTTCGTCTTCGTCCCAGGTGCCTCCCTCCAGGTCCCAGATACTGCGCAGGGCAACGGCCAGGGCTTGCCAGTGGGTGCCGTTGGGGCCGTTGGTCTGGTTCCAGTAATCCAGCTGTTGTTCCTGGAACGCGATAAACAGCAACGGCGCGAGTTCGTTGATCAGCCGGCCGATGGCATCGATGCGCACGGGCAGCTGAATATCCGGCCCGGTGTTGGAGCGGTAGGTCAGGTAGTGTTCACCGTCGAAGTAGGTGGCCTGGGTACGTGTCATCGCGTGTCGGGCCAATGCCCCGCTGAGCGGCTCATAGTGAGGCAGGCCGGGGAGAATCTCGCCGTCCCTGGCCAGCCACAACGGTGACACCACCACGGCAAGGTCAGGGTCGATGTCCAGTTGCGGATACAGCTCTTTCAAGGCCGGGCGCAACGCGTTGCAGGCGACATCGCGCAGGGTGGGGCCGGTGGTCAGTTGGGTAATCAGGGTGTTGGTGGTGAGGGGGCCATTGGGCGTGGGGGCGTCGGGCATGTGGGGCAATCCATCTAGACAAGGGATCGCCCCACAGTAGCCAGCCGCCCGGTGGCCCGGGCGGTAGTTAGTTAGCCGTTCAGGTGCCGGACTTGATCTTGGTCCAGGCTCGGGTCCTGGCGCGTTCTGCATCGCGGCCCAGCGGTTTCAAGGTGTAGAGCGTGGCCATCGCCGTTTCGGTGGGGTACAGGTTGGGGTTGCTGCGGATCGCCGGGTCGACCAGCGAGGTGGCGTCCTTGTTGGGGTTGGGGTAGCCGACAAAATCACTGATGGGCGCGATCACGCCGGGTTGCAGCAGGTAGTTGATGAAGGTGTAGGCGTCCTCGGGGTTTTTCGCACCCTTGGGAATCGCGAGCATGTCGAACCAGATCGGCGCGCCTTCTTTGGGCAGGCGCATGTCCACGATCACACCGTTCTTCGCCTCTTTGGCGCGGTTGGCCGCCTGGGAGAAACTGCCGGAATAACCGACTGCCACGCAGATGTCGCCGTTGGCGATGTCAGCCATGTATTTGGAGGAGTGGAAGTAGGTGATGTACGGGCGGATTTTCATCAGCAGGGCCTCGGCCTTTTCATAGTCCTTGGGGTTGCTGCTGTTGGGGTCCAGGCCCAGGTGTTGCAGGGCCAGGGGCAGGATCTCCGACGGCGAATCCAGCAGCGCCACCCCGCATTGCTTGAGCTTGCTGATGTTCTCGACGTTGAAGATCAGGTCCCAGCTGTCCACGGGGGCATTGGCCCCCAGCGCGGCCTTGACCTTGTCCGGGTTGAAGCCGATCAGGATGGTGCCGTACATGTAAGGCACGGCGAATTTGTTACCCGGGTCGTTGGCCTCGATCAGCTTCATCAGCTTGGGGTCGAGGTGGTTCCAGTTGGGCAGTTTGCTGCGGTCCAGTGGCTGGAACACCGAGGCTTCGATCTGTTTGGCCAGGAACACGTTGGACGGCACCACCACGTCATAGCCGGAGTTGCCGGTCAGCAGCTTGGCCTCCAGGGCCTCGTTGGTGTCGAAGATGTCGTAGACCAGCTTGACGCTGGGGTTCTGCGCCTTGAAATCTTCCAGGGCCTTGGGCGTGATGTAGTCGAACCAGTTGTAGACCCGCAGGGTTCTTTCTTCGGCGTGCGCGGCCCCGCTCAGCACGGCGGCGCAGAGGACAAGATGCTTGAGCCTGTTCATTGGGCGAATCCCTCAAAACCTTCGAGAACGTTGACGGCATTGATGCCGATTTCTGCCACGGCGTAGCCGCCTTCCATCACGAACAGCGTCGGTTTGCCGAGGCGGGCGATTCGCGCACCCATCGCCAGGTAGTCGGGGCTGTCCAGTTTGAACTGGGAGATCGGGTCGTCCTTGAACGTGTCCACGCCCAGCGACACCACAAGGATATCGGCGCCATAGCGTTCAATCTCCTCGCACGCCTGCTCCAGGGCGGCACTCCAACGGTCCCAGCCAGAACCTGCGGGCAGCGGGTAATTGAAGTTGAAACCTTCACCGGCGCCTTCGCCCAACTCGTCGGCGTAGCCCAGGAAGAACGGAAACTCCGCTTCCGGATGGCCATGGATCGAGGTGAACAGCACATCGCTGCGCTCGTAGAAAATCGACTGGGTACCGTTGCCGTGGTGGTAGTCCACGTCGAGGATGGCCACCTTTTTGTGGCCTTGGTCGAGAAACGCCTGGGCGGCGATGGCCGCGTTGTTCAGGTAGCAATATCCGCCCATCAAGTCGCTGGCGGCATGGTGCCCGGGCGGGCGGCACAGGGCGAAGGCACTGTGGGCGCCTTGCTGGATCGCCTGTTGCGCGGTGAGTGCGACTTGCGCCGCACTGTAGGCCGCCTGCCAGGTACCGGCGGTGATCGGCGCGCCGCCGTCGAAGCTGTAATAGCCAAGCTGGCCGTGCAGGCTGGTGGGGATGACTCGGCGCAAGGTGCGGGCGGGCCAGGTGTAGGGCAGCAAGTCTCCGTCCTGGCCGAACGCGGTCCAGCGTTGCCAGGCGCCTTTGAAGAAGTCCAGGTACGCGGGGCTGTGAATACGTTGCAGCGGCGCCAGGCCAAAGTCCTCGGGCGCTTGCACCAGGCCCAGCTCGCGCTCCTTGACCCGTTGCAACACATGGTCGGCGCGGGAGGGCATTTCGAAACAGGGCATCAGTTGCCCGTCCATCAACTCGCACCGGCCATGGTGCAGGTGGTGATCGTCCGAGTAGATCGTCAGCATATTGTTGTTCTCCGCAGGCTGAATCGGTGAGGTCCAGTCTTGCGGCGGGTGGGATTTATGAGAATGGCAGGAGCGGCCAAAATGGGATAAATATGGCCAAAGTGTGTGACCGCAATTCGCCCCGAAATGGCGCGGCCACGCCCCAGCAAGTGGCTTCAGGGGCGGAACTGGCTGGGTGCTACGCCGCTCCAGCGCACAAAGGCGTGACGGAAACTCGCGGTTTCGCTGAAGCCCAGCGCCTCGGCAATTCGGTAAATGGGCAGTTCATCCTCGCCCAGCAACCGTTTGGCCCGCTCGAAGCGTAGCTCGTCCAGCAACTCCTGATAGCTGCAGCCCAAGTCATGCAGATGCCGGCGTAGCGTGCGGGGGGAGCAGTTCATCTGCTCGGCCAGGCCGTCGAGGCCCGGCGCGGCGCTGAGTTGGCTGGCGAGCAGGTGGCGAATCTTGCCTAGCCAGGCCTGGCGCCCGGTGAACTCGGTGTTTTGCTTGCGGCAGCGCTCGGCCATGGCCTGGTGGGTGACGGCGTCGGCTAAAGGCAGGGGCTGGTCCAGCCAGTTTCGGTCGAAGGCAAACGCGTTGGCGGTGGCGCCGAATTGCAGCGGGCAGGCAAAGCTTTCGGCGTACCGCGCGCGGTAATCCGGGGCGTCGTGTTCAAAGCGCGCCCCCAGCAGCGGCAGGGCATGCCCCAGCAGGTCGTCGCAGATCACCTTCAACGAGGCCAGGCAGAGTTCGACGTTGAATATTTCCAGTGCCGGATTTTCCCGGTAATCCGCGGCGCTGAACCAGATGCGCGTGCCGTCTTCCTCCAGGTCCAGCTCGAAAAGTGTTCCCAGCAGCGCCGGATACCGCAGCGCCAGGCGCAAAGCGTCACCGAAGGTGGCACTGGTGAGCAGTGCGTAACCGAGCATGCCATAGGAAGAAACGTGCATTTGCCGGCCCAGCTCCAGGCCGATATCCCGGCGCAGGGCCACGGCGTTGGCGCACACGCGCATCTCCTGGTTGGTGGTGATGCGGGTGTCGGCGCGGCTCAAGTCCGCCGCGCAGATACCGCTGCCGGCCAGCAAGGCCTCGGCGGGTTGGCCTTCGGCCTTGAAGGTGCTGAGCACCAGCGAGACGGCGTTGAGGGTGGTGAGGTGGGAGTGCAGCATGGGTGCTTCCAGCCAGGGGATGGCTGGAAGAGGAGCAAGTTATATGCCGGTCAGCTCAGTTCGCCGCACAGGTCGAGTTCGACCAGGCGGCGGATTTCGGCGGTGTCCAGCCCGGCGCCGATCAAGGCATTGAGCTTGCCGAATACCGCTTCACGGGTCATCCCGCCACCCGACAACACGCCCACGCCCCGCAAGCGGCTACCGGCTTCGTACACATCCAGCTCCACACCGCCTTCATGGCATTGGGTGATTGCCACCACGACCACGCCGTTATCCTGCGCGCGCTGGAGGCTGGCGAGGAACGGCGGGTTGTCGCTTGGCCCGGTGCCGCTGCCGAAGCATTCCAGCACCAGCGCCTGGATACCGCTGTCGATCAACGCGTCCAATTGCGCGGCGGCGATGCCCGGCACCAACGGCAGCACGCCCACATTGGCCAGCGCCTTGGCCTGGCGGTAATGCAGCGCCGCCGGAATCATGTCCGCCTTGGCCACGCCGCCGTTACGCTGCAACGCGGCAAACGGGTGGCGACCAAAGCTGCGAATTTTTGCGCAGCGGGTTGGGGCCATCAGCGCGCCGTGGAAATACAGTTGCACACCCGGCATCAGGCCTTCGCCCAGGGCTGCCAGCGCACCGCTGACGTTTTCCCAGGCATCACTGTCGGGCACGCCGGCCGGCAACATCGAGCCGGTAAACAGCACCGGTGCGGGCAGGCCCAGCAGTTGGAAACTCATGGCGGCCGCGCTGTAGGCCAGGGTGTCGGTGCCGTGCAGCACGAGTACGGCGTCGCAACCCTCGTCCACCGCCTCGATCACGGCGGCGCGCAGGCGCTGCCAGTAGGCGGGGGTCATGTTCGCACTGTCGATCAGCGGGGACATTTCCCTAAAGCGCCAGGCTGGCATATTCAGTTGGGCGAGGGCTTCGCTCATGCGCGCTTCAAAACCCGAAGCGGGGGCCAGGCCGTTGGCGCTGGCCTGCATGCCGATGGTGCCGCCGGTGTAGAGCACCATGACGTTGTTGGCTGGTTGCATTGAAGAATCTCCTGAACGAAAAACGCCGCCGGGCCCAGAGCATGCCCAAGGCCGGGCGGCGTGTCATCTATCTAGGTTTAGCGTTGCGCTTGAGCGTTCAGTTCTGCGGTCGCTTGAGCGGCTGGCTCAGGCTTCACCGGATTCGCCGGCCAGGCCTTGCGGTCCAGGTCCAGGTCCGGGAACTTGCTGGAATCAAACACCGGGGTCTTGATGCCCGCAGCACGCTGGCCGTCGTAGTCATTCAGGATGCGCATGGCGATCTTGAACAGGAACGCCAGGGCAAACAGGTTGACGAACGCGAGCATGGTCATGGTGATGTCGGCGAAGGCAAACACGGTGCTCAGGTTCTCGATGGAACCCCAGAAAATCAGCACCAGCACCAGCGCGCGGTAGCCCATCAGGACCTTGCGGTTGTCGCCCACGATGAAGCGCAGGTTGCTCTCGCCGAGGTAGTAGTTGTACATGATCGAGGTGAACACGAACAACGCCAGGGCCACCGAGATGAACATCCGGCCCCAGTCACCCACGACCGCCGCCAGGGAGTTCTGGGTCAGGGCAATGCCGTCGCCTTCAAAGCCCGGGGTATAGAAGCCCGAGAGCAGGATCAGCAGCGCGGTGCAGGTGCAGATCACGAAGGTGTCGAGGAACACGCTGAACGCTTGCACCACGCCTTGGGCGATCGGGTGTTCTACCGAAGCGACTGCCGCCACGTTAGGCGCACTGCCCAGGCCGGCTTCGTTGGCGAACACGCCGCGTTTCACGCCCATGATGATCGCGCTGCCCACCAGGCCACCGAAGGCCTGGTCGAGGCCGAAGGCGCTCTTGACGATGGTCGCGAGCATGGCCGGCACGTGGTCGAATTGCAGCACGATCACGTACAGGGTCACCGCGATGTAGACCAGGGTCTTGACCGGCACCAGCAGGTCGGCGATCGAGGCGATACGCTTGATCCCGCCGATGAACACCAGGCCCAGCAGCACAGCCAGGGCCAGGCCGGTGTAGGTGGTGTCGAGGCCAAATGCGTTGTTCAGCGAGTGGGTCACGGCGTGGGCTTGCAGGCCGTTGAAGGCGAAGCCGAAAGTCACCAGCAGCAGGAACGCCATCACCATGCCCAGCCAGCGTTTGTGCAGGCCGTGCTGGATGTAATACGCCGGGCCGCCACGGTAGGTGCCTTCAGCGTCGGTGCGCTTGTAGAGCTGGCCGAGGGAGCACTCGATAAAGCTCGAAGACATGCCCACCAGTGCGGTGACCCACATCCAGAATACGGCGCCCGGGCCACCCAGGGTCACGGCAATGCCGACGCCTGCGATGTTACCGGCACCCACGCGCCCGGCGAGGCTGAGCATCAGCGCCTGGAACGAGCTGAGCTGGCCGGCGCTGCTTTTCAGGCTGTCGCGAAACACCGAAAACATGTGGAAAAAGTGACGCAACTGAACGAAACGCGAGCGGATCGTGAAGTAACCACCGAGCCCGACAATGAGCACGATCAATACTTTCCCTGAGAGGAAGTCGTTGATGACTTCTAGCATGGAGTGTTCCTCGCTGATTTTTCTAATGGCAAACGCAGGACGGTCCGACGCATCGCTCGGCACCAGGCAGTGCACGACGCTTCGCCCCAATCCTTTTGCGGGTGTTGTTATTCATGCGGTTTCGCGCTTCCAGGGTCTCGTTACCGACAACCGCTGACGCGAAGAGGGGCGGCACTATACCTAGGAGTGTGTGATCCGTCTGCACGAGGCGATTAAAGGTTTCAGCCACGGCGTTACGGGCAAGGCGGTTTTGTGGGGCGATCTTGGCGTTTTTATTGGCATCATTTCGCAACCTTGAGGCAAAAAAAAGGGCCTGAAGAACGAGCCTTCAGGCCCTCAAAAGGTGAGAGGTGTCTAGTCCCTCAACCTGGTGAGCGGTGCAACAAACGCTTAGGCCTTCAAGGGGACCAAGCGTGGAGCGATCATGTTTTCGGGGCGCAGGATGTCGTCGAGCATGGCGTCGTCGAGCAAGCCTTCTTCGCGCACCAGTTCCAGCACGCCGCGGCCGCTTTCAAGGGCAATACGGGCGATGCGGGTGGCGTTTTCATAGCCGATGTACGGGTTCAGCGCGGTGACCAGGCCGATGGAGTGCTCCACCAGTTCGCGGCAGCGGGCTTCGTTGGCGGTGATGCCGACGATGCAGTGCTCGCGCAGCATGTCCATGGCGCGTTGCAGCAGGCGGATCGAGTCGAAGATCTTGTAGGCGATCAGCGGCTCCATCACGTTCAGTTGCAGCTGGCCGCCTTCGGCCGCGATGGTCAGTGCCAAGTCGTTACCGATGATCTGGAACGCTACCTGGTTCACGGCTTCCGGGATGACCGGGTTAACCTTGCCGGGCATGATCGAGCTGCCTGGCTGACGCGCTGGCAGGTTGATTTCGTTGATGCCGGTGCGTGGGCCGCTGGACAGCAGGCGCAGGTCGTTGCAGATCTTCGACAGTTTCACCGCGGTACGCTTGAGCATGCCGGAGAACAGCACGAACGCGCCCATGTCGGAGGTGGCTTCGATCAGGTCGGCAGCCGGTACCAGCGGCTGGCCGCTGATGGTTGCCAGGCGTTGCACGGCCAGGGCCTGGTAACGCGGGTCGGCGTTGATGCCGGTGCCGATGGCGGTGCCGCCCAGGTTCACTTCAGTCAGCAGCTCAGGGGCCAGTGTCTTCAGGCGAGCCAGGTCTTCACCGAGGGTGGTGGCGAAGGCGCGGAATTCCTGGCCGAGGGTCATCGGCACGGCGTCTTGCAGCTGGGTACGGCCCATCTTCAGGACGTGGCTGAATTCTTCACCCTTGGCGGCGAACGCCTGGATCAGGCTGTCGAGGCTGGCCAACAGCGCGTCGTGGCCCAGCAGCAGACCCAGGCGGATCGCGGTCGGGTAGGCGTCGTTGGTCGACTGCGCCATGTTCACGTCGTTGTTGGGGTGCAGGTATTGGTATTCGCCCTTGCTGTGGCCCATGGCCTCCAGCGCAATGTTGGCGATGACTTCGTTGGCATTCATGTTGGTTGAAGTGCCAGCGCCGCCTTGAATCATGTCCACCACGAACTCTTCGTGGAAATCGCCGCGGATCAGACGGGCACAGGCTTCGCTGATGGCAGCGTGCTTGGCTTCGCTGAGCTGGCCCAACTCGCGGTTGGCGTCAGCAGCTGCCTGCTTGACCATTGCCAGGCCGACCACCAATTTCGGGTAATGCGAAATCGGAACGCCCGAGAGACGGAAGTTATTCACCGCTCGCAGGGTCTGGATGCCGTAATACGCTTGAGCGGGTACTTCGAGTACGCCAAGCAGGTCTTTTTCTGTGCGGAAAGATGCAGCGGAGGACATGACGGAAATCATCTCGATAGGGACCCGGGCTAGGCCGGAACGCTGTGAATGCTAGGCTTGCGCAAGATTTTGGGCCAATGCTGTTAAACACTGGCCTATGCATAAACGGCATAATGTCGGTGTGACCCCGTTACCATGACGGACGTGTGTGCCAAAATGGTGCGTGCCCCGGGAGGATGTGATGAACCTTGAAAGCAAATGGCTGGAAGACTTTAGCGCCCTGGCTGCCACCCGCAGTTTCTCCCAGGCGGCTGAGCGGCGCTTCGTCACCCAGCCGGCGTTCAGTCGGCGCATCCGTAGCCTCGAGGCTGCGCTGGGGCTGACCCTGGTCAATCGCTCACGCACGCCGGTCGAACTGACGGCGGCGGGGCAGCTGTTCCTGGTCACCGCGCGTACCGTGGTCGAGCAACTGGGTGAAGTGCTCCGCCACCTCCATCACCTGGAAGGCGGGCAGGGCGAGGTCATGCAAGTCGCGGCAGCGCACTCCCTGGCGTTGGGCTTCTTCCCACGCTGGATCGCGCAGTTGCGCAACGAAGGGCTGAATATCGCCACGCGGTTGGTCGCCACCAACGTGGGCGACGCCGTGCATGCCTTGCGTGAAGGCGGCTGCGATTTGATGCTGGCGTTCTACGACCCGGATGCGGCCATGCAGATGGACCCGGAAATCTTCCCGTCGCTGCACCTGGGCAACACCGAGATGCTGCCGGTGTGCGCCGCGGATGCCGACGGCAAGCCGTTGTTCGACCTGGAAGGCGAGGGCAGTGTGCCGTTGCTGGCCTACAGCGCCGGCGCCTTCCTGGGGCGTTCGGTAAACCTGCTGCTGCGTCAGCGGGCGCTGCGCTTCACCACGATTTACGAAACCGCCATGGCCGACAGCCTGAAAAGCATGGCCCTCGAAGGCTTGGGCATTGCCTGGGTGCCGCAGTTGAGCGTGCGCGCCGAGCTGGCCCGGGGTGAACTGGTGGTGTGCGGCGGCCCGCAATGGCATGTGCCGCTGGAGATCCGGTTGTATCGCTGTGCGTTGGTGCGCAAGGCGAATGTGCGGTTGTTGTGGCGCAAGCTGGAAGGTGGAGCGGCGGGTTCGGCGTCCTGAAAAAAAGGGGTGAAAGTCAGCGTACTGACAACCACCCCTTACAGCGTGCCGGATCAACAGTGAATCAAGCGAACTTGTTCAAGTGATTGCGGATATTCTCGCGGTTCTTATCACTGTATCTAAAATCATTGCCGCGCAAGGGGGAGCCGGCATCGACATTCATGAGGGTGTCGTTCCACCAACCGTCATAATTCACCTCTCCGTCGTCATGTGTCGCACCAAACATATGACCAATGGCGTGGGCAATACCTCGGTCGTCCTTCAATGAAGCAATGCCTGTTTTCATATCTGCTGCACCGATTCCGATATGGCCGTTTACACCTTTCGGCGTTACAAACAAATATTTGTGAAGGCGGGACGATTTTTCGGTTGGTAAGTTTTTGCTGTCGCTAGCTAGCATTTGGGCAACTTTTTTTTCTAAAACATCGTGCGCGCTGTCTGGTTTTTTATATTCAAAGTCACGCATAAATGGGTCTTTGTTGACGGTTATCTCAACCTTTCTTCCGGTAGCGTTCTCAATTTCAGTTCTGGCTACATCAAAATTTTTTTGCATGCGTTTGTTATCGGAAACGCTAGCTTTTATATCAGTATGCAGAATGACTTCGATATAAATAGGCTCTTTGGGCTTGGCAGCTGGAGGAGCATTATTTATAGAAGTTACATGGCTAAAGTCGAACACTGATCGGGTTGGAATATTCATGGTGCATGGCTCACGGGTTATATAAGGATTCCCAATAAATCAAGGTTGCCCTTGGATGTAAAACGATGGCATGTGAGCAAATATGAATTTGGTCTTTAATTGACTACTGGATATTTCGAGTAAGGCGTACTTCTTTAATTAATAAACGATAGAGGTTTTTGGCGTTGTGCGTCCCTGACTCTTGAGTCAACTGGCGAGGTTCGGGCCCACGCTGACAGATGGTCATCCCAGGGGCTGTTTATCTGCGTTATTACGGTATACTGCGCGGCCTTCGGCCGGTCCAACCGGCCTTAATTCGTACACCAAGCCACGCCGGATTTTCCCGCGTGGCTTGTTGTTTTTTGACGCGCCTGCGGGCGCCCAGAGAGAAGAGGCACGACGATGAGTGCATTGGTTGGCGTGATCATGGGCTCCAAGTCCGATTGGTCCACCCTTAGCCACACCGCCGATATGCTGGAAAAACTCGGCATTCCCTATGAAGTGAAGGTGGTTTCCGCCCACCGCACTCCGGATTTGCTGTTCCAGTATGCCGATGAAGCAGAATCCCGTGGCATCGAGGTGATTATCGCCGGTGCCGGCGGTGCAGCTCACCTGCCAGGCATGTGTGCGGCCAAGACTCACCTGCCAGTACTTGGCGTGCCGGTGCAGTCGTCGATGCTCTCGGGCGTGGATTCGCTGTTGTCCATCGTGCAGATGCCCGCCGGCATTCCGGTGGCCACCCTGGCGATCGGCAAGGCCGGCGCGATCAACGCAGCCTTGCTGTCCGCCAGTATCCTCGGTGCCAAGCACCCGCAGTTCCACGCGGTGCTGAAAAAATTCCGTGCTGAACAGACAGACAGCGTCCTGGACAATCCAGACCCACGCATTGCCTGAGGTTGTTGACGATGAAAATCGGTGTAATCGGTGGCGGCCAACTGGGCCGCATGCTGGCCCTGGCGGGTACGCCGCTGGGGATGAACTTCGCTTTCCTGGACCCGGCGCCGGACGCCTGCGCGGCTGCGTTGGGTGAACACCTGCGGGCTGACTACAGCGACCCGGATCACCTGCGCCAACTGGCGGATGAAGTCGACCTGGTGACCTTCGAGTTCGAAAGTGTCCCGGCTGAAACCGTGGCCTTCCTGTCGCAGTTCGTGCCGGTGTACCCGAGCGCCGAAGCCTTGCGCATCGCGCGTGACCGTTGGTTCGAGAAGAGTATGTTCAAGGACCTGGGCATCCCGACGCCGGCCTTCGCCGACATCCAGTCCCAGGCCGACCTGGACGCCGCAGTCGCTTCCATCGGCCTGCCGGCCGTGCTGAAGACCCGCACCCTGGGTTACGACGGCAAGGGCCAGAAAGTCCTGCGCACCGCCGCCGATGTGGTCGGTACCTTCGCCGAGCTGGGCAGCGTCGCCTGCCTGCTGGAAGGCTTCGTGCCGTTCACGGGTGAAGTCTCGCTGATCGCCGTGCGTGCCCGGGATGGAGAAACCCGTTTCTACCCGCTGGTACACAACACCCACGACAGCGGCATCCTCAAGCTGTCCGTGGCCAGCACCGACCACCCGCTGCAAGCCCTGGCCGAAGATTATTCGAGCCGTGTGCTGAAGCAGCTGGATTACGTCGGCGTGATGGCGTTCGAGTTCTTTGAAGTCGACGGTGGCCTCAAGGCCAATGAAATCGCCCCGCGCGTGCACAACTCCGGGCACTGGACCACCGAGGGCGCCGAGTGCAGCCAGTTCGAAAACCACCTGCGGGCGGTGGCGGGCTTGCCGTTAGGCTCCACGGCCAAGGTCGGTGAGAGCGCCATGCTCAACTTCATCGGCGTGGTGCCGCCGGTGGATCGCGTGATCGCGATTGATGACTGCCATCTGCATCACTACGGCAAGGCGTTCAAGGCCGGGCGCAAGGTCGGCCACGCCAACCTGCGCTGCAAGGATCGCGCGACGCTGCAAGCGCAGATCCTCAAGGTCGAAGCGCTGATCGCCGAGCAATAACCCAAGGCCGGGCGGGAACCATTGGTACCCGCCACCCTCTGATTGCAGGAAGCCAAAGTCTGACTAGGCTTTGACTTACGTTCAGTTCATTCAGAGGGAAATGCCATGGGTATCATTGGAACCATCTTTATCGGCTTGATCGTCGGCCTGCTGGCGCGTTTCCTGAAACCAGGCGACGACAGCATGGGCTGGATCATGACCATCCTGCTGGGTATCGCCGGTTCGCTGGTTGCGACCTATGGTGGCCAGGCACTGGGTATCTACCAGGCGGGCCAGGGCGCCGGCTTTATCGGTGCACTGATCGGCGCTATCGTGCTGTTGGTGATCTACGGTCTGCTGAAAAAGAAGTAATTTAGCGACCAAGCCCTCTGCGCTGCGCAGGCGCAGAGGGCTAGAATGCCGGCACTGTAATCCTTGCCGAGCCTCTCCATGCGCCGTCTTCTGTTATCCCTTCTTCTATGCACCGGGTTGGCCCACGCTGGCGAACTGCCGGAAACCGACTGGCTGGAACTGATGCCCAAGTCGGACCAGAAAGCCCTCGAAGAAATGCCGGAAATCGATCACAACTCCCCGGAAGCCCAAGGCACCTTCACCGCAAAGGGTGGCCTGAAGCAGAGCAAGGGCTTGCCGGCGGTGATGTATTCCACCAAGACCGTGGCTGCCATGAACGGCAAGAACATCCGCATCGGCGGCTATCCCGTGCCGCTGGAAACCGACGCGAAGGGCCGCAGCACGCTGTTCTTCCTGGTGCCTTACCCGGGCGCCTGCATCCACGTGCCGCCACCGCCGCCCAACCAGTTGGTGCTGGTGCGTTATCCCAAGGGTTTGAAGCTGGATGACATCTACACGCCGCTGTGGGTGACGGGCACGCTGAAGGTGGAAAAGGTCAACAATGACCTGGCCGATGCGGCGTATGCGCTGGATGCGGGGAAAGTGCGGGCGGTCAAAGAGTCGGACTTGTAAGCCGCGACGCCATTCAAAATGTGGGAGCTGGCTTGCCTGCGATGAGGGCCTGACAGTCGACATCTCTGTCGCCTGACACTCCGCTATCGCAGGCAAGCCAGCTCCCACATTTGATTGGGTTTACAGGGTGATACCGCTGATGCTCACGCCCAGGGTATGGCTCTCACCCGGCGCCAGTGTCACCCCATCGTCCAGCACGTTCGCCGTCTCGATGCACAGCATCCCTTGCCAGCCGTCGTCGGCCATGTCGCTGAAAGCCTTGGCGCGTTCGGTCCACGGGTTCCAGATCACCGTCGAGCGCGAGCCTGTGCTGGTGAGTTGGACGCGGCGCTGCCAGTCTTTATCGACGATGTTCAGTTGCGCTGGCGTGTCGAGGTAGATGCGGTCGGTCTCGGCGGTGAAGTGCAGGAGCCCGGATTGCTGCTTGTGGGTCCAACCGTCCGCGGTGTCGATATAGGTTCGCCCGTCCAGGCCGTCGACCTGCACGTTGCGTACGTCGCTGACGGCAAAGTAGCTGTGCAGCGCCTGGCTGAGGCTGACGGTCTCGGTACCACGGTTATGGCTGGTCAGGCGGATGTGCAGTTGATCATCCAGAAGGATGCTCATCTTCAAGTCGACCTGATGCGGCCAACCTGGGAAGCCACCTTCAGGCACCGGCAGTTCCAGTTCAACCCGCAACGCCGTGCCTTCAGCTTCAACACCAGCCAATGTCCAGTCGGCGGTCCGCACGAAACCATGCGCCCCAGCCGGCTCGTCACCCTGGTACATCGCCTTGACGCTTTGCGGGTTGCGGTCGAACACGCCAAACCATGGCCAGCACACCGGCACGCCGGTACGAATGCCTTTGCCTTTCTTGAACACCACCTGATCGTTGGGCCAGATGATTGGCTTCTCGCCATCGCGCTGATAGCTGACGATATGCGCGCCTTGCTGGGCCACCACCAATTCGGCGCCGTTATGGCGGATGCGCCACGCGTTCAGCTCATCCAGTTTTACGGTTTCAACGTTGGGCGTAGACATAGGCACGCGCTCTCAATGGCAGACAATGGGGCAATGGACCGTCAAAACGTCGCGATGTTTAACGCGCCCGTGACGGAACCGACCGGGTGCGACCGCTGCCATCAATGGCAACGAACACAAACACCGCCTCGGTGACTTTGCGCCATTCGCTGGACAGCGGGTCGTCGCTCCACACTTCGACCATCATCTGGATCGAGCTGCGGCCGATTTCCAGGGCCTGGGTATAGAAGGACAACTGCGCGCCGACGGCCACCGGCACCAGGAATGCCATGCGGTCAATCGCTACGGTGGCGACGCGGCCACCGGCCACCTTGCTCGCCATGGCGGTGCCGGCCAGGTCCATCTGCGCGACCAGCCAGCCGCCGAAGATATCGCCGAAACCGTTGGTTTCACGCGGGAGTGCGGTGATTTGCAGGGCGAGATCGCCTTGCGGGATAGGATCTTCTTGTTCGAGTTCGATCATGCCGGTGCCTCTGACCCGTGACGCTTTATGGGTATTTCAAGTGGATAGCCGTCTCTGGAAAAACGTTTCAGCACCAACATACACCGCTCGATGCGTTTCTCGTAAGGCGTACTAAAGGGAAACTCTGCCAAATCGGCTGGCGGGCAGCCAACGGCGTTTTGGCACAGCAGCCCCTCAAGGATGCGGGTCTGGCGCTTGCAGTGGCCGAGTATATCGAGCCGTCGGCGCCACGACGACCTCCCGGCGCTCATTTGGTCGGTAAATAGAGGCTGTATCGCGGCTTTTTCCGGCAACTGTGCTCCTGCCCATGCTAATTGCGCTTCTGCTACCGGAATATTTCGCTTATCTGAACGGTTAACGGCCCAACGCTGTGCTTTTTCGAGCGATTTGCTATCTTGGCAAGCCTGCCGCAAGTCCCGGGCTTGCCGTCCTGACTCCTATAAGAGAAGCCTTGCCATGTCCTCCGTGCCCGCAAGCAGTGCGCAACCCTCGCGCCCGCTGACCCGCAACGACTACAAAACCCTGTCGCTGTCTGCCTTGGGCGGGGCGCTGGAGTTCTACGACTTCATCATTTTCGTGTTTTTTGCCACGGTGGTCGGGAAACTGTTTTTCCCTGCCGAGATGCCCGAATGGCTGCGCATGATGCAGACCTTCGGCATCTTCGCGGCAGGCTACCTGGCGCGGCCGTTGGGCGGGATCATCATGGCGCACTTCGGTGACCTGCTGGGTCGCAAGAAGATGTTCACCCTGAGCATCTTCATGATGGCCGTGCCGACCCTGATCATGGGCCTGCTGCCGACCTATGCGCAGATCGGCCTGTGGGCGCCGATCCTGTTGCTGCTGATGCGCGTGATCCAGGGCGCGGCGATTGGCGGTGAAGTGCCAGGCGCGTGGGTGTTCGTTTCCGAGCACGTGCCGCCGCGTCACATCGGGTATGCCTGCGGCACCCTGACCAGCGGCCTCACTGCCGGCATTCTCCTGGGTTCGCTGGTGGCCACTGCCATCAACACCCTTTATAGCCCGGAGCAGGTGTCGGATTACGCCTGGCGGATTCCGTTCCTCCTGGGTGGTGTGTTCGGCCTGTTGTCGGTGTACCTGCGTCGCTGGCTGCACGAAACCCCGATCTTCGCCGAGATGCAGCAGCGCAAGACCCTGGCCGCCGAGCTGCCATTGCGCGCCGTGTTGCGTGACCACCGTGGTGCCATCGTGTTGTCGATGCTGCTGACCTGGTTGCTCTCGGCCGGTGTGGTCGTCGTTATCCTGATGACGCCGACCGTGCTGCAAACGGTCTACCACTTCAGCCCTACCGTGGCGCTGCAGGCCAATAGCCTGGCCATCGTCACCCTGAGCCTGGGGTGTATTGCCTCCGGGGCCCTGGCCGACCGCTTCGGTGCCGGGCGTGTGCTGATCATCGGTTGCGCGCTGTTGCTGGCAACGTCCTGGACGCTCTATCACAGCCTGATGGCTCACCCGGACTGGCTGTTTCCGTTGTACGCCTTGACCGGCCTGTTTGTAGGCACTATCGGTGTGGTGCCCTATGTCATGGTGAAAGCGTTCCCGCCAGTGGTGCGTTTCAGTGGTTTGTCGTTCTCCTATAACGTCGCCTATGCCGTATTCGGTGGACTGACACCCTTAGCGGTGTCGCTGCTGATGAAGGAAAGCCCGATGGGCCCCGCTTACTACGTTGCTGTCCTGTGCGTGATGGGGATGGCCGTGGGTGGGTACCTGTGGAAGCGTGGGCGCTGACAGGTCTTTGAAAACTGACGGATAACCTTGTGGCGAGGGAGCTTGCTCCCGTTGAACTGCGCAGCAGTTCCATTTATGGGGGCGCTACGCGACCCGCGGGAGCAAGCGCCCTCGCCACAGATTTTGCCTTAGAACGATTACAGATTGTTTCCACGAAATCGCTCCAACCTCCTCGCCAAGCCCCGGATTTATTGACGTTTCTCCTTCCTGTCAGCTTTTTCATAAATGCTGGCCTTTCATCTAATTGTCATATTCCAGACATAGAGTGTTCACACGGCCTACCGATACTTGGCCCCGATCCAACTATCCCTATCTGCTAGGAGCAAGGCATGAAACTGAAACGTTTGATGGCGGCAATGACTTTTGTCGCTGCTGGCGTTGCGACCGCTAACGCGGTAGCCGCTGGTGTTGACCCGGCAATTCCGGCTTACGTGAAGACCACTGGTGTGTCGGGCAACCTGTCCAGCGTTGGTTCCGATACCCTGGCAAACCTGATGACCCTGTGGGCTGAGGGTTACAAAAAGGAATACCCGAACGTCAACATCCAGATTCAGGCCGCCGGCTCCGCCACTGCACCTCCTGCGCTGACTGAAGGCACCTCCAACCTGGGCCCGATGAGCCGCAAGATGAAGGACACCGAACTGGCTGCCTTCGAGCAGAAGTACGGCTACAAGCCAACCGCTATCCCGGTTGCCGTGGATGCCCTGGCCGTGTTTGTGCACAAGGACAACCCGATCCAGCACCTGACCATGGAACAAGTCGACGCGATCTTCTCCTCGACTCGTCTGTGCGGCGCCAAAGCTGACGTCAAGACCTGGGGCGACCTGGGCGTGACCGGCGACCTGGCCAACAAGCCAGTGCAACTGTTCGGTCGTAACTCGGTATCCGGCACCTACGGCTACTTCAAGGAAGAAGCCCTGTGCAAAGGCGACTACAAACCTAACGTGAACGAACAACCTGGTTCGGCGTCGGTTGTGCAGTCCATCAGCTCCTCGCTGAACGGTATCGGTTACTCGGGCATCGGTTACAAAACCGCCAGCGTGAAGACTGTCGCCCTGGCCAAGAAAGGCAGCACTGACTTCATCGAAGACAGCGAAGAAAACGCCCTGAACGGCAAATACCCGCTGTCGCGCTTCCTCTACGTCTACGTCAACAAAGCCCCGAACAAGCCTCTGGCCCCGCTGGAAGCCGAGTTCGTGAAGCTGGTTCTGTCCAAACAGGGCCAGGAAGTTGTAGTGAAAGACGGCTACATCCCGCTGCCAGCCAAAGTTGCCGCCAAGGCACTGGCTGACCTGGGTCTGAAAGAAGGTGGCAAATAAGCCTCCGGTAAACCTGCCTTGAACCGGGGTTTACTCACGGTTCAGGGCCTGGGCGGGGTCTGTAAGACCTGGACCTCGCCTCCCATTTTTTAATCCGCTGCCAGCCCTGCTACGCGGCGGATTTCTTGCGTCACTGCATTGTCATCTTTCTGTCATACAGGATCGCTAGGGTGTGCGCATGAATGATCTGGCCAATTCCACCATGACGACGACTTCTCCCCCCAAGCGCATTGATTTCAATACGCCTGAACTGCAACGCAAGCGCCGTATGCGCGCGCTCAAGGATCGCCTGACCCGCTGGTATGTGCTGATTGGCGGCCTCGCCGTCCTGGGCGCGATCACCTTGATCTTCTTCTTCCTCGCCTATGTGGTCGCGCCACTGTTCCACGGCGCCAACCTGACCAAGGAAGACGCCCTGGCGCCTGCCTGGCTGCAGGACGCCGGCAAACCGCTGATGATCTCCATGGAAGAACAGAACCAGGTCGCCATGCGGGTTTCCGACAAAGGCCAGGCGCTGTTCTTCAACGTTGACACGGGGGCCGAACTCAAGCGCGTTGACCTGCCGTTGCCGGCGGGTGTGACAGTCGCCTCCATTGGTGAAGATCAGCCCGGCAGCCCGCTGGTGATCCTCGGCCTGTCCAACGGCCAGTCCCTGGTGTTCCGTCACACCTATAAAGTGTCGTACCCGGACGGCAAGAAGACCATCTCCCCAGCTGTCGAATACCCTTACGGCGAAACGCCGATCGTCCTCGACGAACAAGGCCGCTCCCTTGAGCACGTCGCCTTGAACGCGACCGACTCGACGCTGGTGGTGGCCGGTTCCAGTGGTGCTCATCTGAACGTGCTGTCCATCAGCCGTGAAGAAAACATGATGACCGAGGAAGTCACCACCGAGCAGAAGCGCATTGAACTGCCGCAAATGACCGAGCCGGTGAAAGCCATCTTCGTTGATCCACGCCAGCAGTGGCTGTACGTGATCAACGGCCGCGCCCAGGCCGACGTGTTCAGCCTGCGGGACAAGAGCCTCAACGGTCGCTACAAATTGTTGGACGACGGCGTGGCACAAGTCACGGCCAGCACCCAACTGGTAGGCGGCATCTCGCTGATCATCGGTAACTCCAGCGGTGGCCTGGCGCAATGGTTCATGGCCCGTGACCCGGACGGCGAACAACGCCTGAAGCAGATTCGTACTTTCCAGATGGGCACCGCGCCTATCGTTGAAATCACCGCTGAAGAACGTCGCAAAGGCTTCACCGCCCTCGACGCTTCCGGCAAGTTCGGCGTGTTCCACAGCACCGCCCACCGTACATTGCTGGTGGACCAGGTGGTCGATGGCACCGGCCTCTTCGGCATGTCGCCACGGGCCAACCGGGTGATCGTCGAAGCCGGTGGCAAGCTGCAACCGCTGCTGCTGGACAACCCGCACCCGGAAGTTTCCTGGAGCGCGCTGTGGAGCAAGGTCTGGTACGAAAACTACGACGAGCCTAAATACGTCTGGCAATCGACCGCCGCCAACACCGACTTCGAACCCAAGATGAGCCTGGCGCCCCTGACCTTCGGTACCCTGAAGGCCGCGTTCTACGCCATGCTGCTGGCGGCGCCACTGGCTGTCGCCGCTGCGATCTACACCGCCTACTTCATGGCCCCGAGCCTGCGCCGCAAGGTCAAGCCGGTGATCGAGTTGATGGAAGCGATGCCGACGGTGATCCTCGGCTTCTTCGCCGGCCTGTTCCTGGCGCCGTATGTCGAAGGGCATTTGCCGGGGATTTTCAGCCTGCTGATGCTGCTTCCGATTGGCATCCTGGTGGCCGGCTTCATCTTCAGCCGCCTGCCTGAGTCGATCCGCCTGCGGGTCCCGGATGGCTGGGAAAGCGCAATCCTGATCCCGGTGATCCTGTTTGTGGGCTGGCTCTCGCTGTACATGAGCCCGTACCTGGAAACCTGGTTCTTCGGTGGCGACATGCGCATGTGGATCTCCCACGATCTGGGGATTACCTACGACCAGCGCAACGCCCTGGTCGTCGGCCTGGCCATGGGTTTTGCGGTGATCCCGAACATCTACTCCATCGCCGAAGACGCCGTGTTCAGCGTGCCGCGCGGCCTGACCCTGGGCTCCCTGGCCCTGGGTGCCACGCCATGGCAGACCATGACGCGTGTGGTGATCCTGACCGCCAGCCCGGGCATCTTCTCGGCGCTGATGATCGGCATGGGTCGCGCGGTCGGTGAAACCATGATCGTGCTGATGGCCACCGGCAACACGCCGGTGATGGAGATGAACCTGTTTGAAGGCCTGCGCACCCTGGCGGCCAACGTCGCAGTGGAAATGCCCGAATCGGAAGTCGGCGGCAGCCACTACCGCGTGCTGTTCCTCTCGGCGCTGGTGCTGCTGCTGTTCACCTTCATCATGAACACCCTCGCCGAGCTGATTCGTCAGCGTCTGCGCAAGAAATACTCGTCGCTTTAAGAAAGGTAGAAGTCTGTGAAACAGAACTCCCTGAATGGATGGTTCAAGAGCGGCGCCCCAGGCGTCTGGATCAGCGGTGGCGCGGTGTCCATCGCGGTCATCATGACCATTGGTTTGCTGGCCGTGATTGCCGTGCGTGGCCTGGGCCACTTCTGGCCGGCCGACCTGATCCAGGCCAGCTACAACGTGCCGGGCCAGGAAAACCATATCGTCGTCGGCGAAGTGGTGCAGAAAGAAGAAGTGCCCCGCGAGCGTCTGAAAAGCGCTGGTTTGCCGGTGCCAGACCAAGGCCCGGAGTTCATGACTCGCGAGCTGATCAAGGTCGGCAACCGGGACTTGAACGGCAACGACTTCACCTGGATCGTCGGCGAGTGGCTGACCAACCAGACCAAGCCGGTCGAGTTGATGGCCATCGAGCGTCGTGAGTGGGGCAACTTCTACGGCACCCTGGTCAACGTCAAGCAGGACGGCAAGGTCATCGCTGAAGGTGAAGCGGCCTGGCCGGAACTGCAAGCCCGTGTGGACCGCGTCAACAAGCTCGCGGCCCAGCTCAAGACCCTTGAGAAGTCCGACATCGGCGCCATCAACGCTGGCCTCGAACGCATCCGCCTGCACGGTCGCAAGCTGGAGCTGGAAGGCAAGCTGGACGCCACCGCCCAGGCCGACATGGACAGCGGCCGCGCCGAACTGAACAACCGCTACAAAGACATCGAAGCCCGCCTGGCGGACCTGCACTCCCAGTTCAACCGCGACAGCCTCACCGCCCGCGATGCCAACGGCAAAGAAATCGAAATCGGCATCGGCAAGGTGGTGCATGCCTACCAGCCGAACGCCATGGGTTACATGACCAAGGTCGGCTTCTACTTCAGCAAGGTCTGGGAATTCCTCAGCGACGACCCGCGGGAAGCGAACACCGAAGGCGGGATTTTCCCGGCGATTTTCGGCACCGTGATGATGACCCTGATCATGGCGATGATCGTGACCCCGTTCGGCGTGCTGGCGGCGGTGTACCTGCGTGAATACGCCAAGCAGAACACCCTGACGCGGATCATCCGTATCGCCGTGAACAACCTGGCCGGTGTACCCGCCATCGTTTACGGCGTATTCGGCCTCGGCTTCTTTGTGTACGTACTGGGCGGCTCGGTCGACCGGCTGTTCTTCGCCGAAGCCTTGCCGGCACCGACCTTCGGTACGCCTGGCCTGCTCTGGGCGTCCCTGACCCTGGCGCTGCTGGCGGTACCCGTGGTGATCGTGGCCACCGAAGAAGGCCTGGCGCGGATCCCTCGCACCGTACGTGAAGGCTCTTTGGCACTGGGCGCGACCAAGGCGGAAACGCTGTGGAAGATCGTGCTGCCGATGGCCAGCCCGGCGATGATGACCGGCATGATCCTCGCCGTGGCCCGCGCCGCCGGTGAAGTGGCGCCGCTGATGCTGGTGGGTGTGGTGAAACTGGCACCGTCGCTGCCGGTGGACGGCAACTACCCGTACCTGCACCTGGACCAGAAGATCATGCACTTGGGCTTCCATATCTATGACGTCGGCTTCCAGAGCCCCAACGTCGAGGCCGCACGGCCGCTGGTGTACGCCACCGCCTTGCTGCTGGTGCTGGTGATCGCCACGCTCAACCTGTCGGCGGTGTGGATTCGTAACCACCTGCGCGAAAAATACAAAGCGTTGGACAGTTAATTGAAGTGAACGCGGACTAAATGTGGGAGCGGGCTTGCTCGCGAATGCGGTGTATCAGTAATACATGGGTCAACTGACCTGACGCCTTCGCGAGCAAGCCCGCTCCCACAAAACGAATTGGTAGCACAGGGAGCATCCCATGCAACATGAAACCCATTCCCACGGCATCAACATGTCAGCCCTGGGTCGCGACAAGCAGAGCCTGAGCCTGGCCCAGGAAACCGTGGCCATCGAAGTCCCGGGCTTGAGCCTGTACTACGGCGACAAGCAGGCGCTGTATGACGTCAGCATGAACATCCCGAAGCAGCGCGTGACCGCCTTCATCGGCCCGTCCGGCTGCGGCAAGTCGACCCTGCTGCGCACTTTCAACCGGATGAATGATCTGGTGGACGGCTGCCGCGTCGAGGGCGCGATCAACCTGTACGGCACCAACATCTACCGCAAGGGCGAAGACGTGGCCGAGCTGCGCCGCCGGGTGGGCATGGTGTTCCAGAAGCCCAACCCGTTTCCCAAGACCATCTATGAAAACGTGGTCTACGGCCTGCGTATCCAGGGCATCAACAAGAAACGCATTCTCGACGAAGCCGTGGAGTGGGCATTGAAAGGCGCGGCACTGTGGGACGAGGTCAAGGACCGCCTGCACGAGTCGGCCCTCGGTTTGTCCGGCGGCCAGCAGCAACGTCTGGTGATCGCCCGCACCATCGCCGTGGAGCCGGAAGTGCTGCTGCTCGACGAACCCTGCTCGGCACTCGACCCGATTTCCACGCTGAAAGTCGAAGAGCTGATCTACGAACTCAAATCCAAGTTCACCATCGTCATCGTGACCCACAACATGCAACAGGCGGCGCGGGTTTCCGACTACACCGCGTTCATGTACATGGGCAAACTGGTGGAATTTGGCGACACCGATACCCTGTTCACCAACCCGGCGAAGAAGCAGACCGAAGACTACATCACCGGTCGCTACGGCTAGCAGGTGGCTGGTTGCTCACTGAACTGATGCTGCGGTCGACCGCACCTTACTGGACGTTCCAAGGACGCCAACATGATTAGCAAAGAAGGCCTTACCCATCACATCTCCGCGCAGTTCAACGCCGAGCTTGAGGAAGTGCGCAGCCACCTCCTGGCCATGGGCGGTCTGGTGGAGAAGCAAGTCAACGACGCGGTCACCGCGCTGATCGAGGCCGACTCCGGCCTGGCCCAGCAAGTGCGCGAGATCGATGACCAGATTAACCAGATGGAACGCAACATCGACGAGGAATGCCTGCGCATCCTGGCCCGTCGTCAGCCGGCGGCATCCGACTTGCGTTTGATCATCAGCATTTCCAAGTCGGTGATCGACCTGGAGCGTATCGGCGACGAAGCCACCAAGATCGCTCGCCGCGCCATCCAGTTGTGCGAAGAAGGCGAAGCGCCGCGCGGGTACGTCGAAGTGCGTCATATCGGTGACCAGGTCCGCAACATGGTTCGCGATGCCCTCGACGCGTTTGCCCGCTTCGACGCCGAACTGGCATTGTCGGTGGCCCAGTACGACAAGACCATCGACCGTGAGTACAAGACCGCCCTGCGTGAACTGGCGACTTATATGATGGAAGACCCGCGTTCTATCTCGCGGGTATTGAGCATCATCTGGGTGCTGCGTTCGCTGGAGCGTATCGGTGATCACGCGCGCAATATCTCGGAACTGGTGATCTACCTGGTCCGTGGTACCGACGTGCGGCACATGGGCCTCAAGCGCATGAAAGCAGAAGTTGAAGGCACAACCGATCAAATCCCTAATGTTCCGGGCGTTCCTGACGATAAGTAAGATTGCCCGAGAAATAAACGCCCGGCCTTTGGTCGGGCGTTTTCGTTTGTGGCGGTGGAATTTTTGGCAAAACGCCATCAGCGAAGCGTTATGCTTGCCGGGGTTTTTATAGGATGAAGGGTCGATGAGCAAAGTCAGTGTATTGGTGGTGGATGACGCCTCGTTTATTCGCGACCTGGTGAAGAAGTGCCTGCGTAACTACTTCCCGGGGATCAAGATCGAAGACGCGGTGAACGGCAAAAAGGCCCAGGCCATCCTGATGCGCGAAACCTTCGACATGGTGCTGTGCGACTGGGAAATGCCGGAAATGTCCGGCCTGGAGCTGTTGACCTGGTGCCGTGAGCAGCCTCATCTCAAAGCCATGCCGTTTGTCATGGTGACCAGCCGTGGCGACAAGGAAAACGTGGTGCAGGCGATCCAGGCCGGGGTTTCAGGCTACGTCAGCAAGCCCTTCACTAACGAGCAGTTGCTGAACAAGGTCAAGCAGGCACTGAACAAGATCGGCCGCCTCGACGCGCTGATCGCCAGCGCGCCGACCAAGATGAACTCGGCGTTCGGCAATGACTCCCTGAGCGCCCTGACCGGCGGCAAGCCTGAAGCGCTCAAGCCGGCTCCGGTGGCCGCACCGAGCAAAGGCCTGCTCAACAGCCAGCCGGTGCAGGCTGCTGCGGTAGCGTCGCCAGCCGGTGGTCGTGGCCAGGGCCAGCTGCGCCTGTCCAGTGGCACCCAGCAATGTGTGATCAAGGCCCTGAGCATCAAGGAGGCGCTGCTGGTGGTGCGTCGCGGTGAAATCCTGCCCCAGGTCCTGGAAAGCGCTGTGCTCGACCTAGAGCAGGGTGAAAACGCCGAGGTGGCCCGTCTCAACGGCTACCTGCACGCTGTTGTCGCCTACGAACCCAAGCCTGACAGTGACTGGCTGCAACTGACCTTCCGGTTTATCGACCAGGATGCGCAGAAGCTCGACTACATCTCGCGGCTGATCGCCCGTGGGACCGCACAGAAGCATTTTGTGCCGGGTGCGTGACAAGGTTAACGCTTTACCTGTGGCGAGGGAGCTTGCTCCCGCTGGCTGCGCAGCAGCCCTGAAAACAGTCTGTTCTGCAGAATCACGGTGACTTTATCGGGGCCGCTTCGCGCCCCAACGGGAGCAAGCTCCCTCGCCACACAAGCGCCCTCGCCACAGGGCCAGTGGACGGTTCACATAGCATTGTCATGATCCCTTGTTAGCCTGCCATTCAGTCGTCCCTGGCAGGCCAACCGATGCTCGTGCGCTCACTGCTGTGCTGTGGACTGTTCGCCGTCGTCATGCCGGCGATGTCCATGACCCTCTACAAATCCATCGACGCTGACGGCGTTGTGGTCTTCAGCGACCGATACACGCCCGGGGCGCAGGCGTTTGTGTATCAGGAGCGGGTAATTCCCAAGCCTTTATTCCCTCCGCAGCCTGCATCCTATCGCTATCCATTACCCTGGCGTGGCGGTCCGTTCCGTCTCACCCAAGGCCCCAACGGCACCTTCAGCCACTCCGAACTCAAAAGCCGCTATGCGATGGACATCGCCATGCCCGAAGGCACGCCGATCATTGCGGCACGCGCAGGTGTGGTGCTGAAAACCGAGAACGGTCAGAGCGGCCGTGGAAGTGATCCATCGGGCAATTTCGTGCGGGTCCAGCACGATGACGGCACCCAGGGCGTGTACCTGCACCTCAAGCAAGGGTCGGTCAGCGTCAGGGAAGGGCAGCGCGTGGCGGTAGGCAGCCCGCTGGCGTTGTCGGGCAATACCGGCAACAGCAGCGGGCCGCATCTGCATTTTGTGGTGCAGCGCACGACGGCGCTGGGGCTGGTGTCGATTCCCTATGAATTCAACCAGCCGGTGCAGGCGTTGCCCAATTTTGCATTGGGCACGCGGTAAGGCTTAATCCAGCAACAGCACCTTGGCCAACACGATCTTCGGCCCTTTCATCTTCTTGATGATGATGCGCAGGCCTTCGACTTCCAGCACTTCTTCCTCTTCCGGCACCCGTTTCAGGGTGTCGTAGATCAGCCCGGCCAGGGTTTCGGCCTCGATGTGGTCCAGGTCTACGCCCAACAGGCGCTCCACCTTGAACAGCGGCGTGTCGCCACGCACCAGCAATTTGCCCGGCTGGTAAGCGAGGATGCCGCGCTCGGCCTTGCGGTGTTCGTCCTGGATGTCGCCTACCAGCACTTCCAGCACGTCTTCCATGGTCAGGTAGCCGATGACCTTGCCGTCGGCTTCTTCCACCAGGGCGAAGTGCGCGCCGCCTTTACGGAACTGCTCGAGCAGTTGCGACAGCGGCATGTGGCGCGATACGCGCTCCAGCGGGCGGGTCAGCTCGGCCAGGTTGAACGACTCGGGAATGTGGTCCAGGGCCGCCAGTTCCAGCAGCAGGTCCTTGATGTGCAGCAGGCCGACGAACTCGTTGCGCACGGCGTCGTACACCGGGTAGCGGCTGAACTTGTGGCGACGGAACAGCGCCAGGATTTCCTTGAGCGGGGCGTTGAAGTCCAGGGTCACCAGGTCTTCCCGGGAGTTGGCCCAGTCCACCACTTCCAGCTCACCCATTTCCACGGCGGAGGCCAGCACGCGCATCCCTTGGTCGCTCGGGTCCTGGCCACGGCTGGAGTGCAGGATCAGTTTCAGTTCTTCGCGGCTGTAATGGTGCTCGTGGTGCGGGCCAGGCTCGCCTTGGCCGGCGATGCGCAGGATGGCGTTGGCACTGGCGTTGAGCAGGTAGATCGCCGGGTACATGGCCCAGTAGAACAGGTACAGCGGCACGGCGGTCCACAGCGACAGCAACTCGGGCTTGCGAATGGCCCAGGACTTGGGCGCCAGTTCACCGACCACGATGTGCAGGTACGAGATGACGAAGAAGGCGGCAAAGAACGACACGCCCTTGATCACTTCTGGCGACTGCACGCCGATCGCGCCGAGCAAGGGCTCGAGGATGTGCGCAAAGGCCGGCTCACCGACCCAGCCCAGGCCCAGTGAGGCGAGGGTGATACCCAACTGACAGGCCGACAGGTAGGCGTCGAGCTGGCTGTGTACGGTGCGCAGGATCTGCCCGCGCCAGCCGTTCTTGTGGGCGATGGCCTCGACCCGGGTCGAGCGCAGTTTGACCATGGCAAATTCCGCCGCAACGAAAAAGCCGTTGAGCAGTACCAGGATCAGTGCAAAAAGAATCATGCCGAAGTCGGCGAAGAGTGTCGCGAGGGTGATGCCAGGGGAAGGGTCCATGATGGGGTTTTGCGGGTTCCGTCTAATCAAAAAGGGTGAGCAGGTGGGCCTGAAAGGCAGGCGCAAGTCCGCCAATGTAGCGGCTGACGGGGCGCTTGCCTAGTGGCGGCTGCCGGGTGGAGGGTCACTCGTCCTGATGAATGACCCGTGAACGTGTCATCTGTGCCGGCGGGAAATGGCAGGTAAAGGTACTGCCATGGCCCAACACACTGCTGATTTCCAGCCGCGCGCGATGGCGCAGCAACACATGCTTGACGATGGCCAGGCCGAGCCCGGTGCCGCCGGTGTTGGAGTTGCGGCTGGAGTCGACGCGGTAGAAGCGCTCGGTGAGACGCGGCAAATGCTTGGCGTCGATGCCCATCCCGGAGTCCTGCACACTGAGGTGCGCGCCCTGGTCGTCGGCCCACCAGCGGATGCGGATGTTGCCCTTGTCCTGGGTATATTTGACAGCGTTGAACACCAGGTTGGAAAACGCGCTGCGCAACTCGCCCTCACTGCCCTTGAGCAGGATCGATGGGTCGGCTTCGAGGGTAATTTGCTGTTCACGCTGCCCGGACAATGCCTGGGCGTCGCTCTTGATGGTCTGCAACAGGCTTTGCACCGGCACCGGGTGGTTGTCCGAGGGGTAATCGGTGGCTTCCAGCTTGGCCAGCAACAGCAGGTCGTTGAGCAGGGTTTGCATGCGCGAGCCTTGCTGCTGCATCTGTTGCAGGGCACGGGTCCAGCGCGGGTTCACGTCTTCAACGTTATCGAGCAGCGTCTCCAGATAACCGCAGATCACCGTCAGCGGCGTGCGCAGTTCGTGGGAGACGTTGGCGACGAAGTCCTTGCGCATCTGTTCCAACTGATGGATGCGCGTGACATCGCGCACCAGCATCAAATGTTCGTTATTGCCGTATCGCGTCAGGTACAGCTGGATGCGCACGCGGTCGTTGGTGGGTGACGGAATTTCCAGGGCTTCTTCGTAGTTGTCCTGTTCGAAGTACTCCTTGAAACGCGGGTGGCGCACCAGGTTGGTCACCGGCTGGCCGCTGTCCTGGGGCGTCTTGAGGCCCAGCAGGGTTTCTGCGGCGCGGTTCCACCATTCCAGGTTGCCGTCGCTGTCGAGCATGATGACGGCGTCTTTCAGCGCGGCCGTGGACTCCTGCACCCGGTCGATCACGGCTTGCAGGCGCCCGCGTACGCGTTGGTCGCGGCGTTGCAGATGGTAGATGCTGTCGAACACCTCGCCCCACAGGCCGTAACCGTCGGGTGGTGCTTCATCAGGTTTATGCTGGCGCAGCCACTCGTGAAGGCGCAGCAATTGTTTGAGGGTCCAGCCCAGGTAAACGCCCAGGCCGACGGCCAGGCTCCAGCCGTAATAGCCGCTGACCAGGCCCACCAGCAGGCAGCCAGTGATCAACAGGAGCATGTGGCGGATCAGGGTGCCATACCAGTTTTGATTCACTTAAACACGCGTCCTTTCAGCTGTCTGTGCAGTTCAGTCTGGCTCAGCCTTTGGTTGAAAACCGGTAGCCGGTGCCGCGCACGGTTTGTACCAGATTCTCGTAAGCGTCGCCCAAGGCTTTGCGCAGGCGGCGGATATGCACGTCGACGGTGCGCTCCTCGACATACACGTTGCCGCCCCAGACCTGGTCCAGCAGTTGGCCGCGGGTGTAGGCGCGCTCCTGATGGGTCATGAAGAATTGCAGCAGGCGGTATTCGGTGGGGCCCATCTCGGCGGGTTTGCCGTCGATGGTCACGCGGTGGCTGATAGGGTCCAGAATCAGGCCGTCGACTTCGATAGGCGCTTCGCCATCGGTTGGGCCGGCACGGCGCAGAACAGCTTTCAGACGGGCGACCAGTTCCCGTGGGGAAAAGGGCTTGGTGATGTAGTCATCGGCGCCGACTTCCAGGCCCTGGATCTTGTTGTCCTCTTCGCCCTTGGCGGTGAGCATGATGATCGGGATATCCCCGGTCAGTTCGTCACGCTTGAGGCGGCGGGCCAGTTCAATGCCGGAGGTGCCGGGCAGCATCCAGTCCAGCAGGATCAGGTCCGGCTTGCGGTCGACGATAATGGCATGGGCCTGCTGGGAGTTCTCCGCCTCCAGGCAGTCATAGCCGGCCATTTCCAACGCAACGGCGATCATCTCGCGAATGGGCGCTTCGTCGTCAACGATCAGAATGCTCCTGCCAACCATGCTAAATCCTCTTGTCATTTAACTGTCTTGCGCCGCATTAGATAACGGAATTATTGCAGTCGTGTGACAGTAATTTAGTCGCTTGGGCAATCCTTGCCTCTCTGGACTACGCTTTGGGTCCGAATCCTGACAACCACAAAAGGAAGGTTCCCATGACTCAAAGTACTTTTTCCTGGAAAGCCCTGCTGGTAACGGCCGCGTTAACACTGCCGACACTGGCGTTTGCGGCAGACCCGGCGATGACCAAGGACGGGATGCTGGTGGACCACAAAGGCATGACCCTCTACACCTTTGCCAAGGACGCTGATGGCAAATCCATGTGCAACGACAAGTGCGCGGCCAATTGGCCGCCATTGATGGCCGAATCCACCGACAAGCCCATGGGCAAGTGGACCGTCATCACCCGTGACGACCAGAAAAGCCAGTGGGCCTACAGCGGCAAGCCGCTCTACACCTTCGTCATGGACAAGAAGGCCGGTGACATGACCGGCGAAGGCAAAATGGACGGGGCCTGGAAGGTCGCCAAGCCCTGAGTCAACCCGCTAGCGGTGAGGGGCCTGGCCCTTCACCGAAACCCGTAGTCCGCCACAATCCCGACAAAAATCGCCAACCCGGCCCAGTGGTTGTGCAAAAACGCCTTGAAGCATTTGAGGCGGTCCTTGTCCCGGGTGTACCAGAACTCCCAGGCAAAACACCCGGCCGCCGCCAGCAAACCGAGGTGGAACCAGCCCCCCAGCTCAAAACGCATCCCCGCCAGCCACAGGCAAACCAGTGCCAGGCCCTGCAACGTCAGGATGATCACCCGGTCTGCATCGCCAAACAGAATGGCGGTGGATTTGACCCCGATTTTCAGGTCATCGTCACGATCGGTCATGGCGTAGTACGTGTCGTACCCCACCGTCCATAAAAGGTTGGCGATGTACAACAGCCATGCCGCAGCGGGCAGGCTGCCCGTCTCGGCGGTGAACGCCATCGGCATGCCCCAGGAAAACGCCGCGCCCAATACCACCTGCGGGTAATAGGTGTAGCGCTTCATGAACGGATAACTGGCCGCCAGCGCGAGGCCGCCCAGGGACAGCCAGATCGTCATGGAATTGGTCAGCAACACCAGCAGGAAGCTGATGAACATCAGCACCGCGAAGAACACCAGCGCCTCTTTCGAGCTGATCTTGCCGCTCACCAGCGGCCGCTGTTCGGTGCGTTTCACGTGGCCGTCGACCTTGCGATCAGCCCAGTCATTGATGACGCAACCACCGGCCCGGGTGAGTATCACGCCAAGCACGAAGATCGCGATATTGAGCAGCGATGGCGAACCCTTGCCGGCAATCCACAGCGCCCACAGCGTGGGCCATAGCAGCAGATAGATGCCGATGGGCTTGTCCATGCGGGTCAACTGGATGAAGTCCCAGGCCCTCGGGTTCAGGTGATTCAGGGATTTGAGCAGGCGCTGGTACATCAAAAACGCTCCGGATGGTCGTGCACGGCTTGCCACAGGGTCGGCAGGAAAATTTCGGCCACCAGCACGCTCAGCGGCCCGCGATCAAAACGGGAGCGGCGCGCCCACAGGTTATCGACCTGGTCTGCCGTAGGCAGCCATTGCCGTGGATAACGGCATACTTCGATCGGCTGGCGTGTGAAGGCATGGTCACAAAACAGCAACTCCCCCAGCGAGCGGCTGCCCAACTCATCCATGTGCAAACCGTCGCCCTGCAAGGCGCTGCGGGCTGCCACGCTGCGGGCAAACACCCACGGCTGCCCACGGCCACGCAAATACACCTCGCGCACCCAGCCGATGCTGGCGGCGGGCAAGCCCAGGGCGGCACATTCGTCGTCTCGCAGCGGCTGCCAGCCTTCGAACAGCGGGGTCACACTGAAGCCATCGCCGGACAGGCGAGTCAAGCGCCGGGTCAGGGAACCTTCATCGAACAACCAGTTGAGTGTCAGCGGCGCGGGCAGTGGGCTCAGAAGGCTCTGGGTCAGCCATCGGCAAGCATCGGAAAGGGCGATTGAATGCGGCACGGAGGGTCATTATTGGCAGTTAATGAGGCGGCGAGCTTACCATGGTGCCCTGGACTTTTGCCGGAGCGCGCCAGGCCCATGCGTCGATCATGCTTGCATCTGCGCGTGCCGATCAGTACAAAACGCCCTGAGCCGCACGGCAAGGCTGGATCTATCGACCGTCGGCCAGTACGCCTGGACCCTGAGGAAGCGAGCAATGAAGAAGTGGCAATGTATCGTCTGTGGCCTGATCTACGACGAAAAAGACGGATGGCCGGATGACGGCATCGCCCCGGGCACCCTGTGGCAGGACGTCCCCGAAGACTGGCTGTGCCCGGACTGCGGCGTGGGCAAAATGGATTTCGAAATGATCGAAATCGGCTGATTGCTGATTTAAGACGCAATTAAAGAACCGTACTACAAGGAGAAAGGAATGAACGCACCTGTCGTGATCGTCGGCACGGGTTTGGCCGGTTACAACCTGGCTCGGGAGTTTCGCAAACTCGATAGCGAAACCCCGCTGTTGCTGGTCACCGCAGATGACGGGCGCTCCTACTCCAAGCCCATGCTCTCTACCGGCTTTGGCAAGAACAAGGAAGCCGACGGCCTGAGCATGGCTGAACCGGGCGCCATGGCCGAGCAACTGAAGGCCGAAGTGCGCACCCATACCCGTATCAGCGGCATCGACCCGGGCCACAAGCGCTTGTGGATCGGTGAGGAAGCGGTGATCTACCGCGACCTGATCCTGGCCTGGGGCGCAGAAACTGTGCGGGTGCCGGTACAGGGCGACGCTGCCGACCTGATTTTCCCGATCAACGACCTTGAAGACTACGCACGCTTTCGTGCGGCGGCGGCCGGTAAGCGCCGGGTGCTGCTGCTGGGCGCCGGGCTGATCGGCTGCGAGTTCGCCAACGACCTGATCCTCGGCGGCTACGAGATCGACCTGGTGGCGCCGTGCGAGCAAGTCATGCCGACCCTGCTGCACCCGGCGGCGGCTGCGGCGGTGCAGGCCGGCCTTGAAGGCTTGGGGGCGCGATTCCACCTGGGCCCGGTGCTCAATCGCCTGCAACGCACCGCTGACGGCCTGGAAGCCCACCTGTCTGATGGCGAAGTGATCCAGTGTGACCTGGTGGTGTCTGCCATCGGCCTTCGCCCGCGTGTCGACCTGGCCGCGGCCGCCGGGTTGCAGATCAATCGCGGGATCATGGTGGACCGCCACCTCAAGACCTCCCACGCCAACATCTACGCCCTGGGCGACTGCGCCGAGGTTGATGGCCTGAACCTGCTGTACGTGATGCCGCTGATGAGCTGCGCCCGCGCCCTGGCCCAGACCCTGGCGGGCAACGCGACGGCCGTCAGCTATGGCCCGATGCCTGTCACGGTAAAAACCCCGGTCTGCCCACTGGTCGTCTCGCCACCGCCACGGGGTACCGAAGGCGTGTGGAGCGTCGAAGGGCAGGGCGGTGACATCAAGGCCCTGTGCCGCGACGCCAGCGGCCGCCTGCTGGGTTACGCCCTGACCGGCACAGCCGTGATGGAGAAACTGGCCCTTAACAAAGAACTTCCGCCGCTGCTGGCGTAAATGCTGGTCGTTCTGTCGGAATAAGCATCATTTTGACCGTAGAAAGGTCGCCGTGAGACTGGCGCAGGCCCCGATGGCATGCCATCCTCACTCCCGTCTGCCGCAGAGTAGAGCCTGCGGCGCCTTGGGCGCTGCTCCGAAAGAGAGCAGCACGGACATAACAACAAAAAACCGTCAAAGAGGCTTCACTTATGCGTAAACCAGAACTCGCAGCCGCTATTGCTGAAAAAGCAGACCTGACCAAAGAACAGGCCAACCGCGTACTCAACGCCGTACTCGAAGAAATCACCGGCGCGCTGCATCGCAAGGACAGCGTCACCCTGGTAGGCTTCGGCACCTTCCTGCAGCGCCACCGCGGCGCCCGCACCGGCAAAAACCCGCAAACCGGCGAGCCGGTGAAAATCAAGGCGAGCAACACCGTTGCGTTCAAGCCAGGCAAGTCGCTTAAAGACAGCGTCAATCCGTAAGTCATGTAGAACGCGCTACGCACATGCGAGTGTGAGCGCGGGATAAAAAATGGGCACGCCGACTGGGTCGGGTGCCTATTTTTTGTTCCAGGGTCGATTACCTGGGAGGAGGGTATCGGTTTAGGTATCAGGTCGGATGCGAGGGGCGTTCAATAAGCCGGTCCCCTTCACTTCATCTTCACGTGTGACCTGGTATCCAGAACAGGTTTTTACCTTTGGCATCAATGATTTTTTCGACCAGCTCAGTAAATGACTTTGCGATCAGTGTGCTCTCATCTGCCGTCGGGTAACTGTCCCAGAACGAGTCGTAGCAGTATCCAAATTGTGGACCAGGTGTCAGATCGATTGAAATGACTTGATCCTCACATTTAACCAGCGCGTACCAGTTAGCCGAGTCTGGGTCTTCCAGGTCTTCGTTCATCACAACAAAGTCGGAGCGCTCGAGCTCAGGTGGCTGAATCGCGAAGCTGTACCGTGCCTTGGGATAAAAAACAGCGCTGCTGTAATTTTTATAAAAGTCGGCTAGGTCATCTGGGACGAGATGGCTCGGCAAACCAGTAGAAGGTGTTGTCAGGCAGCCAGAGTTTTCTATCAAATCAACGATCTTAATCGGGCTCATCATCCGCATCCCTTACGCAGGTAGTTTTTTGGTAATAGGGTAATAGGGACAGGGTAATAGGGACGGATTTATTTAATTTATCTGAAGTCTTTTTATCTAAATAAATCTGTCCCCTTTATTGTCCTTTATTGCCCTGTAAGGATTGCACTTTATAATACTATAGGAACGTACGAAATAATTCTGTCAGCGATGAACTCAGCGGTCCATTCATGTTGAAAAATATAGTTGACAGCATCCGGATCTAAAACACTATTTACCAATAAGTCTATGTCCGCATCTACCTCTTCTTCAGTTCCTTCGTTGTGCTGAATTTTCAATATAAGCTTTATTAATTCGTGACGAGACATAGGCAACTCCTAAGAAGTGATTTTCTCTGCCTAGTACATCCAAATTGAGTTAATAGACGTAGGAGGGCAGATTGGCGGTAATGGGGACGGATTTATTTAATTTATCTGAAAGCTTTTTATCTAAATAAATCTGTCCCCTTTATTCACGCCACGCACGGCACTGCGCTTTTCGATCATGCGACCGAAACCATCGTAACGATAACGCTTGTCCTGATAGGTCAGCAGCTTGTTATGCACCACCCGGCCCGCGCCGGGATTCGGGCCGTCGAGCAGGTTGGCGGCGGCATCGTAGGCGAAGTTTCTCGCTGGCCCCTATCTGTTATCCCCTTTTCTTATCAGGGTATGATTAACTCAGGTGTCGATAGAAAAGCGCCAGTTCTTGCCGGTTTGTGGCTTTCTTCAAAAGATGTTCATATCGAGTATTAAGCGCTTCTGGCGCTGACTGCTTACTTAACAAGTATAAAGATGGGTAGGTTGTATTGGATTCAATCCAGCTTTGTGAATCAACCATCCTGAACCACTCGAGTGCGAGGGTTACACTCTGTGATAGTTGCTCTTTCCAATCGGGCTTCTCTTTCAGTTGGTCAAACGAAAACAGCCAGATTGAAAAGCGGGCGTTGAATGCTTCAAGTGTTTCGTCTGCGTCTTTTAATGCTCGCCAGTCAGTAAGTTCTGCAACAATCATATTGGAAGTCCGCGTTTTAACAATATCTTCGATCATGGTCGCGGAAAAACTGTCTGGATATTTTAAGGTTTCATCCCTGAGTGCTTTTTCCAGAACCTTATTGACGTCCTTCATCAACGCAGTGTCCAGCAGATGAAGGGTCAAATGAAGGGAGAACCAGCCTTTGTTTTTTGAAACCTTTATGGCGTAACGGTGCGTTCGTCCGCTGTCGTTGGTTTTTTCAAAGTAACGATCCTTTCTGAGTGAGAATCCTTGTTCAGTAAAACGATCAGTGATGGTGCTCGTCAGAAGCGTTAGTACATCTTTGGTTGTATTAATCACGGTAATCTCCACAAGGGAACTCTGGCTTCACTGACGGTAACACCTACCGTAAGCTCTTTGGAGTGCCCGTATATGCCTTTTCCATCTGAAATAATTTTATCTTTGGCCAGTTGTGCTTTAGAGCGTGTGGCCGCGCCTGACTTCACTTCAATAGCAACTATTTTTCCTGTTTTTTTGTTCTGTATCAAAATGTCGACATAGCGGCCTCTGCCCGCGCCCGGTGTTCGAACGTAGACTTGAGTGCCGAGCACCGTCACTTTGGGATTGTTCATTAGCCGTTGATGGACCAGCTTCTCCGCCGCTTTACCGTTGACTTTATTCTGGCGCCGTTGTGTTGCTGAACATGCCCAGCCCCATGGGTCTGTCCAGGCTACAGGGTTAGGCGCGTATTGATAAAGGTTGCCCCCTCCCGCCAACCCAATCGGATCCGGCGTCGTAAACCGCCCCACATCCGGATCATAAAACCGAAATGTGTTGTAGTGCAGCCCAATCTCCCGATCCAGATACTGCCCCTGAAACCGCAGATTCTGCTCTTCAATAAAATACGGCTCACGCACCTCTTCAGTCGTGTTCCCCCACACCTGGTACCTGGCCTGCCACACTGTTCGCCCGTCGGCTTCGGTCAACTGTTCGGGTAGCCCGTTCAGGTCGTTGTGGTAATAGCGCACACTTTGATGCTCGCCCGAGCCGTCGACTCGAGCCAGCGGTACATAACCGTCCTCTTCATAGATATAGAGGCTGGTCTGGCTATATCGGTGCTCCTGCAACAGACGCAACCCCTCCCAATCAAAGCGGGTTTCGCCCAACGGATAACCGTTGCTGTCATGTTCGGTTTTAGCGATGCGCCGGCCGAGCGGGTCGTAGGTCATGTTCACGACCGTTTCGCGACCATCCTTATGGCTACGGACTTCGATCAGGCGATGCTCGGCGTCATAGGCGAAGTACTGCACGCCACGCACGGCACTGCGCTTTTCGATCATGCGACCGAAACCATCGTAACGATAACGCTTGTCCTGATAGGTCAGCAGCTTGTTATGCACCACTCGGCCCGCGCCGGGATGTGGGCCGTCGAGCAGGTTGGCGGCGGCATCGTAGGCGAAGGTTTCGCGCTGACCTTGCAGGTTGTCCTGGCTGGCAACGATGCGACCGGTGGCGTCGTAGTGCAGCAACTGACGATTGTCCCGTCCAGCGTCGCGGTTCCGCTCCAGGCGCCCGATCAGGTTGTCAGCCGGGTCATAGTCGAAATGCTTTTGCTGGCCCGCCGGCAGTTGCACGGGTTGGCCGCTGGGGCGCCGCACCCGTGAGCGCAGGCGTCCGCTGCGGTCGTATTCGCTGCGGGTGGTGATTTGCCCCTGGGTGCGCAGTACCTCGCGGTGCAGGCGGTCGCGCTCGAAGTCGCTGATCACCCGGCCATCGAGGTTGATCTGGTGCAGGTGGCCGCTGCCGTAGTACAGGCGATTTAGCCAGCGACCGTCGGGCAACTGGGTCTGGATCAGGTTGCCCAGTTCGTCGTAGTGATAGTTGAGGCTACCGGCGGCGCTTTGTTCGGTGAGCAGTTGGCCCAAAGGGTCGTAGGCAAAAGCCAGGGCCTGCGCATTGCCGTCGTTGCCGGTGAAGGTGACGGCAGTGAGTTGGTCCACCGGGTCGTAGGCGTATTCGGTACGGCCGTCGTTGGTCTGTTTCAGCAGCAAGCGGCCGACGGCGTCGCGCTCCAGGCGATGCACGATAGAGGGAGTGTCATCCAAGGGTACGTATTCGACGGCGGCCACGTTATCCAGAGCGTCATAAGCATAACGTCGGGCGCTGCCATCAAGGTCTTGCTGTTCGCTGAGCCGGTCGCCCTCGTCCCAGGCAAAACGATAATGCTCGCCGTTTTCGTTGGTCAGAGTTTGCAGGCGGCCATAGGCGTCATAGCGGAATTCGATCTGTCGGCCATGGGCATCGATACGCTGGTGCACCTGGCCGCGCCGCCCGTACTGATACCGCGTAGTGGCGCCTGCGGCATCAATGTAAGCGGTGATTTGGCCGCTGGTGTCACGCAGGTATTGTTCAGTGCGCCCGTCCGGCAGTTCGGTTTGCAGCAACCGGCCTTGGCTGTCGTGCCTATACTGGACACGCTCGCCGAGGGCGTCGATGACCACCTGCAAGAAGCCCTGACGGTTGTATTCAAAGGCGGTTGGGTAGCCCGAGCAGTCGGTGTGCTGCGCCAACTGCCCGAACTCGTTCCAGCGCAAGGTTTTGGACTTTCCAGTGGCATCAATGATTTCGACCACTTGGCCGAAGGCGTCATAGCGGTATCGAGTGATGTGGCCCAGCGGGTCGATCTCACTGACGCAGTTACCTCGTTGATCGTATTGATACTGCCAGGCTTGGCCGGCGGCGTCGGTCTCCACGAGTGGTAATGACCAGTGCTCCAGCCACAGTGTCGATTCGATACGGCCCAATGGATCTTCGGTCGTACACAGGTTGCCGGACTCGTCGTAGCTGAACTGCCATTTCCCGCCCTGAGGGTCGGTGGCCCCCAGTAACTGTCGCTCATCATTCCATTCGAAGTGCCAGGTTTGCCCGAGGTTGTCGGTGTACTCGGTAATCTGGAATTGTGGGTTCCAGCGTCGAGTGCTGACGCGTTGCAGGCCATCTGTAATTCGCGTGATCCCGGCGTGAAGGTCATAGTCAAACTGATAGTGGTCGCCCTCATCGGTCCAATGCCGGACCACACGCCATTCGCTCTCTTCCACGCAGGCCCATTGGTAATAGCAACGCAGCCCTGTGGGCAATTGGTGCTCGACCATGCGCCGCCCGGCGTCATAGGCAAAGCGCCGCTGCACCTGCGCGCCAGCGTCCCGTACCAACGCCAGATCGCCGTGGGTGTCGTACTCGTAGCTCACCAACTGCTCGCGAGTGTGATCGGGATACACACGCTCAATCTGTGATACGCGCCCGGGCCATAGAGGGCTGTACACCAATTCAACACGCACCAGGTCAAAGGTGTCGCGCAGTTGCACGAGGCGGTTGCTGGCGTTGTAGTCGAGGTAGATCCGGTTGTCGTTGCGATCTCCCAACTGACTCAGGCGTAGGTGCGATGGGTTGCCCGGCTCCGGCTCGAACAGCTGATACAAGCCATCCACCGTTTCAATCAGTAACTGTCCATTGGTGTTGCGCCGCACGCTCAAGCCTTCGCCGGCACTGAATACGGCACCACCCAAGGGAATGACGCCCATGTCGATCTGCCGCGCCTGCTCATCGGTGTAGATCAGGCGCTCGCCTCCGTCGTGATGCCGGTCAATTTCGACGAAGACTTCGTAAATCACGCTCCAACTGGCGCCGAAAAGCCCGTGGCTGCGCTCATCACGACTGCTGTAATAACGCTGCCACTCAATCGGCAACAAACCGGGCAGGGCGAAGTCCAGATCGTCTTCGCCATCGAGAATCTTTGCGCCGGTCGCGCTGTGGACCGGGTTGGGGGAGCCCACCACGGCTGAGGTGATCGCATTGGTCACCTGGCTGGTGCCCCACGACACCAGGCCGCCGACCACCATGCATGGCAATTTGCTGAAGAATTTCGACCCGCCACCGCGCAGCATCAACAGTGCGGTCACCGCCAACCCCACGCCAGGAGTCTTACCGCTGCGAATCTCGCGGACCACCACCGGGCCGCCACCAATGCGTACGTTGCTGGAGATCATCCCCGATTCAACAATTGACGCATCGCAGGTACTGCGATCACCGCTGCGCGCTGCCGGTTGGCCGTTGATGGTGACCTTGCTGGAGCCCTCGGCAATAAATTGCGGCGGCATCGGTGGATGCTTGGTACAGATCACGATGTCCAGTGGCTTGGGCACTGCTCCCGGTGCGGGAACGGCGACGGTCGGGCGCCACATCTGTGAGAAGAAGCCCTTGGCCATGTCCAGGTAGCTGGATTCTTCGGGGCTGCCGCCTTCGGTAGGTTGCGGGCTGATCGGACCAATGGCACCGGCGGCACGTGCAGACGGGATACCGTTGGTAAAGGTGTTGTGGGAGCCGGTGGCGATTGTTGCCATCACCACCGGCGGGAATAACGCATTGCCTATCCAGTCACAAACCTTTGTCAGTCCCTTGTCCGCCCCCGTCTTGCTCATGCCAATGCCGACGATGATGCCCACTACAGCGCCCAGCACAAAGCACCCTAGCCCGCCGGTTACGACCGTAATACCGGTGGCGGCCACAATTGCAGCAGTGGCGACGGCCGTAATAGCGATATTCGCCGCAATTTCCAGCACGCCGCCCAGGATGTCGGCCATCGCAGAGGTGTGCAGCAGGCCGTCGCCGAGACGTGCCGCCCAGAGAGCGTCAGACATGGATTAGTGACTTCAAGGCTTGGGATTCAGCTGCAAGGTGCTTTTGATGGTTGCCCAATGGACGCTTTCAGCATCGCCCAGAGGTTGGGCTTTGACATAACTCAGGGCAAGCATCTGCCGAGTACCGGGTATCACAAGCGCTAACTGGTATTGATGGATCCGCTCGGTGCCCTTGCTGAACTGGTTGTGCACTTCGATGGCGTCTATATCCTGCGCGGCGCCCACACGAAGTGCCTTGGCCGGTTGGTAGCGCAAGTCCTGTACCTGCTTCTCCAGCTTCGCCAGCTGCTCTTCGAAGTTGCTTTGCAGCGTCTCACCATCACCTAGAAGGCTACGGCTGACGATCAACGACGTACCCAGAGCGGCGAACTTCAGGATATTGATGGAAGCATCTTGAACGTCATCGCTGGGCAGCGTGAATTGCAGTTCATTGAGTTGATAGGTCATGAAACGGAATCTCGTTATTGGCTGGGAGGCGGATTGGGAAACATGGAATTGACGGCGGCATCTATCTCGCCCTTGACCCCTTGGCCCATAGGCGTCGTGCCTCCTTTTCCGCCGATGTTCAGGTGCAGGTTGCCCCCAGTGTTGACTTCGGTGTTGCCCTCGGAATACACGTTAATCTGCACGCCGGTGAGGTTGATCTGGCCGCTGGCATTGAGCTCCAGCACGCTTTTTCCGCAGACCAGGCGCAGGTTTTGTCCCACTTCGATCAAGTAGCTTTGGCTGATTGCGTCGGTCTTGCTGAAGCCGACCATTAGCATGTCGTCGTGCTTGACCGCGCGCACGCGGTCGTTGCCAATTGTTACCACTTCGTCATGCCCAATACTCTTGTTCCGGTCATGCCCCACCGAATGACTTTCATCCACCTCCACCACGATGTCCTGATTACGCTCGGCATGGATGTACAACTGCTCCAACCCCTTCTTGTCCTCCATGCGGATTTCATTGAAGTTGGCCGGCGTGCCGCCTTTGCTGGAGCGGCTTTTCATCCCGCTTTGAGTGGCGTTTTCCGGCAAGTCGTAAGGCACCGTCTGCTCGGCGTTGTACACCCGCCCGGTGATGATCGGCCGGTCGGGATCACCTTCCAGGAAGCTCACAATCACTTCCTGGCCGATCCGTGGAATCTGCATCGAGCCCCAGTTTTTTCCGGCCCAGGACTGCGACACGCGAATCCAGCACGAGCTGTTTTCGTTGGACTGGTCGTGGCGGTCCCAATAGAAATGCACCTTGACCCGGCCATATTGGTCGGTCCAGATTTCCTCGCCCTTGGGCCCCACCACCAGCGCCGTCTGCGGGCCTTTGACGATGGGCCGGTAGGTGTTGGCCAATGGGCGGAAACTCTGTTGCGCGTCGATGCAGGTGAGGGTGCTTTCGAACTGGGCCGAAGGCGTGCCACCGCCGCTTTCGAGGCTTTCCTGGGAGATGTAGTAGCGGGCGCCGACGATCAGGTATTCGCGGTTCTGGTCGCGGCGGCTGAAGCCGGTGAGGCTGAACAGGTGGCCTGAGCCCAGGCCCCGTGCGTTGCCGCTGAACTCCACTTGTTCGTGCAGGGTTTGCAAGGCTTCGATGCGGGTGCGGGCGTAGTGTTCGCCGTCTTCGCTTTTGACGTAGGTGCCGGGGTAGTCGTACAGCGGGTAGTCGCCAGCGGTGTGCGGGCGCGGCATGGCCGAGCGTACGTCGATGCTGGCGCTGGGACGCTGGAAGTCGTAGTCGTTGAGCTCAAGGGAGCCGGGCTGTACTTCCTGTGCCAGGTGCCAGTTGTGCATATGGTCGCGTTCGCGCTGCTGCTCGTCCTTGGGGTAGTAGGGCACCGAGGCGTAGCCGGGCACGTTGGCGTGGGCTCCGTAGGCATCGGCCAGCACCAGCACGTGGCGGTCCTGTTCGTGGCGGAAGAAGTAGTAGATGCCTTCCTGTTCCATCAGGCGGCTGACGAAGTCGAAGCTGGTCTCGCGGTACTGCACGCAGTATTCCCACTCGCGGTACGGCCGGCTCAGAGCGTCTTCGAAGTCGGAAAAGCCCAGGTCGCGGAACACCTGCTTGATGATCTGCGGGATGCTCAGGTTCTGGAAAATCCGGCAGTCGGAGGTGCGGCTCAGCAGCCACAACCACGGGCGCAGGGTCACCTGGTAACTGGCGAACTGGCCCTGGTCGATGTTCTGGCTGCAGCGGGCGACGATGCCGTGGAAGTGCCGCTCGCCCCCGTCCGCCAGTTGCAGGTTCAGGCTCATGGGCTTGCCCAGCAACTGGTTGAGGTCGATGTTGGCGTCCAGCGAGGTCAGCTGCAATTCGAAATTGAACAGTCGCCCCAGCTCTTCGCCGCCGCCCATTTCATTGAGCAGCAGCACATCCGGCCCCAGTGGGCTGGTGATCTTGGCCAGGCGTGACGATTGGTTGAATAACATCGGTTAACCCGTAAATTGCGTAATAACTGTAGGAACCGGCTCCAAATGTGGGAGCGCATTCCGTCAGGTCAATCGTTGAAGTCGTAGTGCAATTCGTTATCCCGCGTGCTGATCCGCACCCCCGCCAGCGCCTTGCCTTCGAGCATGCGGGTGAGGAATTCGCGGCTCATGTCCGGCAGCAGGCTGTTGGTGAGGATGGTGTCGATCATCCGCCCGCCGCTTTCGGTTTCGGTGCAGCGGGACACGATCAGGTCGACCACGTCGTCGTCGTAATCGAAGGCGACTTTGTGGGTGTTCTCCACACGCTTCTTGATGCGGTTGAGTTGCAGGCGGGTGATCGCCTTGAGCATCTCGTCGCTCAGCGGGTAGTACGGAATGGTCACCAGGCGGCCGAGCAGTGCGGGCGGGAAAATCTCCAGCAATGGCTGGCGCAGGGCCTTGGCGATTTCCTCGGGTTCGGGGATGTTCGCCGGGTCTTTGCAGACCTGGGAAATCAGCTCGGTACCGGCGTTGGTGGTCAGCAGGATCAAGGTGTTCTTGAAGTCGATCACCCGGCCTTCGCCGTCTTCCATTACGCCCTTGTCGAACACTTGGAAGAAGATCTCGTGCACGTCCGGATGGGCTTTTTCCACCTCGTCCAGCAGCACCACGCTGTAGGGTTTGCGCCGCACGGCTTCGGTCAGTACGCCGCCTTCGCCGTAGCCGATGTAGCCCGGTGGCGCGCCCTTGAGGGTGGAAACGGTGTGGGCTTCCTGGAACTCGCTCATGTTGATGGTGATCACGTTCTGCTCACCGCCGTACATGGCCTCGGCCAGGGCCAGGGCGGTTTCGGTCTTGCCCACGCCGGAGGTGCCGGCAAGCATGAACACACCAATCGGCTTGCTCGGGTTGTCGAGGCCGGCGCGGGAGGTCTGGATGCGCTTGGCGATCATCTGCAAGGCGTGGTCCTGGCCGATGATGCGTTTCTTCAGGTGCTGGTCGAGGTTGAGCACCGTCTCCAGTTCGTTGCGGGCCATGCGGCCCACCGGGATGCCGGTCCAGTCGGCGACCACCGAGGCCACGGCCTGGTAGTCCACGGTCGGCAGGATCAGCGGGGTTTCGCCTTGCAGTGTGGAGAGGCGCTGTTGCAGATCGACCAGTTTTGCGCGCAACTCATCGTTGCCGCTGTCCACAACACCGGCTTTCTCGCGCAGGGTTGCACGGGTGGCGAGCAACTCATCCACCAGGGTTTTCTCTTCGGCCCAACGGCTTTCCAGGGTGGCCAGGCGCTCGCGTTCGGCGCTCAGCAGCGCTTCGCTGTTGGTCTGGCGCGCACCGATGGCGATACCGATTGCGTGCTCGCGGGCGATGATTTGCAGCTCGGTTTCCAGCGCCTCGATCCGACGGCGGCTGTCGTCGACTTCCGCCGGTACTGCGTGCAGGCTGATGGCGACGCGGGCGCAGGCGGTGTCCAGCAGGCTCACGGATTTGTCCGGCAACTGGCGCGCCGGAATGTAGCGGTGGGACAGCTTCACCGACGCTTCCAGCGCTTCGTCGAGGATCTGTACCTGGTGGTGTTTTTCCATGGTCGAGGCCACGCCGCGCATCATCAGCAGCGCCTTGTCTTCCGACGGCTCGGCCACTTGCACCACCTGGAAACGGCGGGTCAGGGCCGGGTCTTTTTCGATGTGCTTCTTGTACTCGGCCCAGGTGGTGGCGGCCACGGTACGCAAGGTGCCACGGGCGAGTGCGGGTTTAAGCAGGTTGGCCGCGTCACCGGTCCCGGCGGCGCCACCGGCACCTACCAGGGTGTGGGCTTCGTCGATAAACAGGATGATCGGTTTCGGCGAAGCCTGGACGTCTTCGATGACCTGGCGCAGGCGCTGTTCGAACTCGCCTTTCATGCTCGCGCCGGCTTGCAGCAGGCCCACATCCAGGCTGCGCAGCTCCACGTCTTTCAGCGCTGGCGGTACGTCGCCAGCGACGATGCGCAGGGCGAATCCTTCGACCACGGCGGTCTTGCCGACACCGGCTTCACCGGTAAGGATCGGGTTGTTCTGGCGGCGACGCATGAGGATGTCCACCAGTTGGCGGATCTCTTCGTCACGCCCGACGATCGGGTCGAGCTTGCCGCTGCGGGCCTGTTCGGTCAGGTCGACGGTGAAGCGCTTGAGAGCTTCCTGCTTGCCCATCGCGCTCGGGGCCATGGCACCGCTGGCCTCGCCCGGGACAGCACCGGCGTTGAAACCGTCGCTGGCACTCAGTGCATTTTCGGGCGAGTCGCCGACGTATTCGTCAAAGCGTTCGCTCAGGGCTTCGGCCTTGATCTTGTCGAATTCACCGGACAACCCCAACAGCGCATGGCGCAGGCTCGGCGTCTTGAGAATCCCCAGCACCAGGTAGCCGGTGCGCACCTGGCTTTCGCCAAACATCAGGCTGCCGTAGACCCAGCCACGCTCGACCGCTTCTTCCACATGGGACGACAGGTCGGTGATCGACGTCGAGCCACGGGGCAGGCGGTCCAGGGCTTCGGTCAGGTCGCGGGCCAGGCGCGCCGGCTCGACGTTGAACTGACGGATGATGCGGTGCAGGTCCGAGTCCTGCAGTTGCAGCAACTGGTGAAACCAGTGGGCCAGTTCCACATACGGGTTGCCCCGCAGCTTGCAGAACACGGTGGCGGCTTCGATGGCCTTGTAGGCCACGCTGTTGAGTTTGCCGAACAGTGCGGCGCGACTGATTTCACCCATGCTCTGGATTCCTTGAGGTGTTGGCGTGTTCGGCGTAATGCCGGGCCAGGATTAGGTCGTTGGCGTCATGCTCGGGTTGGCCGAGCCAGGTGTTGAAGCCCAGGCGGAACTGGCCGTTGAGTTGCAGGGCCGGCACTTCCGGTTGTTGCAGAATCAGGTTCAGGTCCCAGTCCAGTTCGTGGCCCAGGTACTCGGCGACCCACGCCACCAGCTCGTTGAAAGGCTGGCTGCCGGGCAGCATGCCCATGTAGGCATCGAGCTTCAGCGGGCCCAGGCGGATACGGAATTTGTGCTGGCGGTCCCACACATGGCTGCCGAGGCAAAAGTCCACGCCCAGCTGGTTGGCGCTGACACTCACGCGGCTGCGTTCGGGCAGTTCCAGCCATTGGCCGACGTATTCTTCGATCTCCACCGGCAGGCCGAAGTACTCACCGAGAATCGCCTTCAGGCCATCCGGGTAGCGGGTTTGCGCCGACAGGTGGCCGCTGTAATGCAGCTTCGCCGTGTCGGGGATCAGGCCCTGGTTGAGCAGGCTAGGAGTACCGCGACCGCTCAGTGCCGCGAGGCGCGCTGACCAGTAGTCATCGTCCGGGCGGTCATGGCTGACCGTAGGCCGCGCCTCGGCCCAGGCCCGATAAAACAGGGTCAGCAGGCGGTGGTGGAACACATCCAGGAAGCGCTTGCTGGTGCTGTCGGCATTGTTGCGCTGGCGCTCACGCACGTACTCGGTGATGTGCAGCGGCAGCGGGCCGTTGGGGCCGCCGAGGCCGAAGAAGAACTGCTCCAGCCGTGCCGGCTGGCCTTCAGCCCCAGGTTCGACCGAGGCCAATGTGGCCGGCGCAAAGGTGCAATCGGCCTGCTGACCGAGACGCAGCGGGTCATCCGCCAGGCGCAGGGAATGCCCCAGGCGTGGCAGCTCCGGGGATTCGCACTCGATACGACGCAGCGCCTGGAAGAAGTCATATTCCCAGGGCTCCTGATGCATCGCATCCAGGGTACTCACAGGGTCGGACGGCGTCCGGGCTTGGCTTTCCATCGCATGATCTCGCCGCGTTCGGTGGTACGGATCACCGTCTCGGTAAAACTGTTGATCGACACGTAGCGTGCCAGGAACCGTTCAAACACCGCACCGAGCAGGAACACGCCGGTGCCGCGGAACGCGTTTTCATCAAATTCCAGAGTGATCTCAAGGCCCCGGCCAAACACGATCGGGCCGGGCATTGGCAGGCGGCGGGTCACCGCTTTGCTGCTGACTTCCCGCAGGCCTTCGATCTGCAATTGCAGGGCGGCGTCGTTGCTGTCGCCATACAGGCGCAGCAGTTCGCGCAGGGCGGCGGCGCCCTGGCCTTGCTCGCTCAGCGACAGGTAGTTCAACGACAACTGGCTGATCAGGCGCCAGGCCTTGGCGTCATGGGCATGGCTGGCGCGCGGGCGGCTTGGCCCGGCGACGCAACGCACGGCTAATACCGGCGCACTGTCGGCCAGGGTGAAGTCGGTCTTGCCGTTGCCCACGCTCATGAACAGCGGCAGATCGCGGTTGGTGCACAGCGCGGTCACGCCCAGTTGGCGCAGGTCATGGCGGTACGGCGCCTGTTGGGTGTCCACCAGGCTGACGAAGGTTTCGCTGCCCACATAGGTGGAGCGCGGCCCGTTGCGGCGCTGGTCGCTGGACAACACGCGGGGTTCGCGGCGTACCGTGTAGTAAGCCTGGTCACGGCCATAGCGCGACGGATCGCGCACGGCGTAGAACGGCAAGAACGGTTGCTCCGGTCCGGTGCCGTGGCCCGTGATGCCGCTCAAGGAGTGAATCTCGAAGTCCATCGGTCGCGTGCGGTCGGCGATCACGTGGTGTTCATTGACCCGCTCTGACAAGTGAATCCGGTCCACGCGCTTGGGAAATAGGTTGATTGCCGGGGTGCAGAACGGCACGAACTGCGCCTTGCCGACGCTGCCTTCCAGGCTTGGATCGTGGCGGTCGAACAGCACGATCAGTTCCAGCTCCTGGCCGTCGCAGCGCTTGACGGCGCGGCTCAGCTCAGCGAATTCAACGAACAGAAAACGGTGGGGCAGGGCGAAGTATTCCTGGAGCAAGCGATAGCCCTGGAATGCTCGGGGCACCACTGGCATTGCCGCATCGGCGTCGTCAAAACCCCGGGAGCGCAAGGCATCCGAAGGCAGACGTTCAACCCAATCGCCACCAGGCTTGCGCGCGAACACCGCGCAGGCATTGCCCAGCAGTTGTTCGTAGAGGCGGAACGGTTGTTCGTCGGCACCGCTGAGGTACAGCGGCAAGTTATCCAGGGCGAGGCTGTTGAACGGCAGCTCGGCGCCGGTACGCAAGGTCAGGCGCAGGCCGGCCTTGGCCTTGGGTTCGCTGGCAGCCAACCGCCCGAGCACCGCGGACGGGTTGCCGAAGTACTCGGCCTGGGCGACCTGCAACGGCCACAGCGTCACCGGGTGCGCGGTGCGGTACTCGCAGCAGGTCTGGGTTTCGCGGCCCAAGGCGGCGCGCAATACGGTGTCGCGGGGCAGTGGAAAACCACTGGCCAGGGAGCCTTCATCGGGATCGGCCTGCAACTGCACTACGGTCATCGACGGGGTCGGCGCCAGGTAGTGCGGGTAGGCGATCTCCAGCAGGTTGTGGGTGAAGGTCGGGTACTCGGCGTCGAGCTTGAGCTGGACCCGGGCCGTGAGGTACGCAAAGCCTTCGAGCAACCGTTCGACATACGGGTCGGCGCAGTCCATGCCGGACAGGGTCAGCCGACTGGCGATCTTCGGGTATTCCTTGGCGAACTCGGCGGCGCTTTCGCGCACGTGGTGCAGTTCCTGGTTATACAGCTCCAGCAGGCGCGGATTCATGGGCGTCTCCGCTGGTCGGCGTTGACCACACGCACATGGCCGGTTTCCAGGTCCAGGTCGGTTTGCAGCAACAGGCGCAACGGCACCGGCTGCGCCCACAGGTCGCCTTCGATCTCGAAACTCAGGGCGTTATGGTTCATCTCACCGTGGCCCACGCGCGCCTTGACCCGCAGGGTATGACGCAGGATGCGCGGCTCGAAGGTGGCGATAGCTTGTCGAATCAAGGCTTCCAGGGCACTGACATCGACACTGGAGACACTGTTGCCCGCCAGCGCCGGCAGCCCGTAATTGACCACGGAGGTACCGGCCGGTGTGTGCAGCGTGGCATCGGCGTCGAGCAGTGAAGTGGTGTTGAGCAGCCACGTCAGGTCACGCAGCACCGAGGCTTTCAATTGGCTCAGGGACAGCACGCGTTTGTCGGCGCTTTCCTTGGGATTGGTCGGGTCATCGTCGGTCAACCGGTCCAGCAGGGACGGTTGCAGGCGATCGCGGGAAGCAATTTCAGTTACCACCAAAGCAGCTCCACGGACGGGTTGCGAGAGGAACAGGGGGCTTGCAGCCGCCACCTGGGGCGGCGGCTACAGGGGCAATCAGCGTTTGGTGTTGGAGCGAATGTTCCAGCCAAACTTGATCGCGCCGCCGTCTTTGGTGCCGTCGGCTTTCTGTGGCTGGTAGTCCACCATCACCTGGGCAAAGTTCAGGGTCACGTTTTCGGTCAGGCGATCATCGCTGCCCGAACCGCCGGTGCTCAGGGAGGTGACCAGCACTTCTTCCAGGTTGATGATCATGTACTCGACTTGGCTTTCACCGCCGGCCTTGCGTACGGTCAGCGTGACCTTGTCGATGTGCTTGCCGCTGGCGCAGTGCATCATCAGGTTGGGCGAGGCCTTGTCGACGTACTTGGTCAGCGACAGGTCCTGGATGTTCACCTTGCCCGCGCCGCCGCCACCGCCCACGTGCATGTTGCCGGACTGGGCCATGCCCCAGCTCCAGTTCAACACGTCGATTTCGTCCTTGTGGGCCTTGTCCATGGACTCGCCCTTGATGTCGCCGATCTTGATGAAAATATCAACAGCCATGTTTTCTCCCTGTGTGGACTCAGCCACGATATTTGGTTAACCCAAGGGCGGTGCTTTTCTGTGGGAGCCGGGCTTGCCCGCGATGGCATCACTGCGGTCTGACTGACAGACCGCGTCGCCTGCATCGCGGGCAAGCCCGGCTCCCACAAAAAGCCCGATCCCGACGGATCTTTATTACGCGCCTTTTGCCGAAGGCAGTTTCGATACCAGGCGCAGCGACACGGTCAGCCCTTCAAGCTGGTAGTGCGGGCGCAGGTAGAACCGGGAGTTGTAGTACCCCGGGTTGCCTTCAACGTCTTCCACGATCACTTCGGCAGCGGCCAATGGGTGCTGGGCCTTGGTGGTTTCGGTGGAGTGCGCCGGGTCGCCGTCCACGTAGTTGAGGATCCAGTCCTGCAACCAGCGCTGCATCTCGTCCTTCTCTTTGAAGGAACCGATCTTGTCGCGCACGATGCACTTCAAGTAGTGAGCGAAACGGCAGGTGGCGAACAGGTACGGCAGGCGCGCGGCCAGGTTGGCGTTGGCGGTGGCGTCCGGGTCATCGTATTCGGCCGGTTTCTGCAACGACTGGGCGCCGATGAAGGCGGCAAAGTCGGTGTTTTTCTTGTGCAGCAGCGGCATGAAACCGTTCTTCGCCAGTTCCGCTTCGCGGCGGTCGCTGATGGCGATTTCGGTCGGGCATTTCATGTCCACACCGCCGTCATCCGTCGGGAAGGTGTGGGCCGGCAGGTTCTCGACTTCACCGCCAGACTCCACGCCACGGATGCGCGAGCACCAGCCGAAGTGCTTGAACGAACGGTTGATGTTCACCGCCATCGCGTAGGCCGCGTTGGCCCAGGTGTACTTGGAGCTGTCGGCACCGTCGGTGTTTTCTTCGAAGGCGAAGGCTTCCACCGGGTCGGTCTTGGCGCCGTACGGCAGGCGCGCCAGGAAGCGCGGCATGGTCAGGCCGATGTAGCGCGAGTCTTCCGATTCACGCAGGGAGCGCCAGCCGGCGTATTCCGGGGTGGTGAAGATCTTGGTCAGGTCGCGCGGGTTCGACAGTTCCTGCCACGAGCCCATGCCCATCACGGTCGGCGAAGCCGCGGCAATGAACGGTGCGTGCATGGCCGCGCAGACTTTCGACAGCTCCCCCAGCAGTTCCACGTCGGGAGGCGACTGGTCGAAGTAGTAGTCGCCCACCAGGCAACCGTACGGTTCGCCGCCGAACTGGCCGTATTCTTCTTCGTACATCTTCTTGAAGATCGGGCTCTGGTCCCATGCGGTGCCCTTGAATTTCTTCAGGGTCTTGTGCAGGTCCGGCTTGGAGATGTTGAGCACGCGAATCTTCAGCTGCTCATCGCTCTCGGTGTTGTTCACCAGATAGTGCAGGCCACGCCAGGCGCTTTCCAGCTGCTGGAAATCCTGGTGATGGATGATCTGGTTGACCTGGGCGGTGAGCTTGGCGTCGATGGCGGCGATGATCGATTCGATCGACTTGATGGCGTCGTTGGACACCAAGTCGGTCTGGGCCAGTGCCTGCTCGGCCAGGGTGCGCACGGCGGTTTCCACGGCTTCGCGGGCACGCTCGGTCTTGGGTTTGAATTCTTGCAGCAGCAGCGACGCGAACTCGCTGGTTTCTTCGGTAGCGCCCAGGTTCTGGGCGCCTTCGCGGGCGGTATTCTCGGTCATGATTACTGGTCCCCTGCCGGCTTCGGCGCGCTCGCAAGGGCCTGCAGCAATGCCGGGTCCTTGATCGCTTTCATGATGATTTCTTCAGCGCCGGTCTTGCCGTCCATGTAGGTCAGCAGGTTGGCCAGCTGCGTGCGGGCTTCGAGCAGCTTGTTCAGCGAGTCGACCTTGCGTGCCACGGCAGCGGGGCTGAAGTCGTCCATGCTTTCGAAGGTGATGTCCAGGCTCAGGTTGCCTTCGCCGGTCAGCTCGTTGGGCACGTGGAACGCGACGCGTGGCTGCATGGCCTTGAGGCGCGAGTCGAAGTTGTCGACGTCCACTTCAAGGAACTTGCGGTCGGCCACAGGCGCCAGAGGTTCCGCGGGCTTGCCGGCGAGGTCGGCCATCACGCCCATGACGAAGGGCAGCTGGACCTTTTTCTCGGCGCCGTAGAGCTCGACGTCGTACTCGATCTGCACCCGAGGCGCACGGTTGCGCGCGATGAATTTCTGAGAACTTTGCTTCGCCACGTTGCTGCTCCTGGTCGCTTGAGCGACGGTGTTGTAACTGCGCGATCCGTACGCTTATTCGCTGTCCGGCCCGCGCAGATTTTCAAATTGGGACATGCCGTCGGGAATCAGGTTGCGCACGATGGCCGCAAAGTCGGCGTGCACCAGATTCTTCGCTCGGTTCAACAGCACCGGCAGCGGGCTCGAAGGCTCGTGCCGGGTGTAGTACGCAAGGATTTTGTCGAGGCTGCGCAGCACTTCATCGCGGCTGGCGATGTCGCCGGTCGGGCGTGCTGCAACGGGCGCGGCGGCGTATTCAACCGAGGGGGCATTGTCGTCACTGACAACCTCGGGCTCGCTGGCGGCGCCGCTGTGTGGGGCGTATTGGTTGAGTATCTGCACGGCCTGCTTGAGCAATTGCTTCAAGGGGCCGAGGTCCACGCCCTGGGCGGAACCGACCTGGTCGCTGACGTATTGTTCGATGGCATCACAGGCGGTGCGGGCGGCGTTCAGCGCGTCGCGGGTGGCTTGCAGTTGCTCGGCATCGCTGTCGAGAAACGCGCCGTTGAGCTGTTCGGCGCCGAGGCTTTCGCCGGCGAAACTCTGCAGCCCGCTGGCATTCAGCGCAGCGCGCAGGCTGACGGGGCCAAAGGTGCGCGAACGGGTGAGAATGGCTTCGCGCAGCAGGCGGATGTTCGCGTCGCTGGCCACGCCGCTGAGGGCGTTGATGCGCACGGTGGGGTCGTTGTCGTCGTCGGCATCCAGGCGCGGATGCAGGTCGGCCCAGTATTCGCGCAGCAGCGCGTTGATCAGCGTGAGCGCGTCGGCAAGCCCCGCGATGCCCTGGAGGGCGAGGGCGCTTTGCAACAGGAAATGGGTGATGCGCAGGTCTTTGCTGCGTTGCAGGAGGTCGAGGCTTTGCTGCTGGATGCTGCGCCATTCCGGAGGTTCGGCAGGCAGGATCGAGTCGCCCATGCTGCGCTCGGGTTGACCCTGTGCGGCACGCTCAAGATGCAAATAATCGGCGTCATATTCCAAGTCTTCGCCACAAGGCGAAGTCGCGGAAACGGCGGTGAGCAGCAGAGGCACATCCACTAAATTCGATCTCCCTATCAGCCCGTTAGATAACGGGCAACTCATGCATTAGTTGCGCGAGGAACTTTGCATGTTTTCTTGGTCATATTTAGCGCTTTGATATCGTGCTGATTTCAAAGTGCCATCACTGGTGTTCAAGAAGTTGTGCATTTTTGGTGTAGTACTTATGCCTTGTCAAGGTAAGCTATTCGCCCTCTATGACAGATGTGCGGTGCTTAACATCTTGCGCGACTGGTCAGTCGAAGCAGGTGCCGAGGCAGGATTTTTGTCATACAGGCCGGTTAAGATCAGCAATTACGCGGGTTGAAGCAGGCTTTCAAGGTTTTGGAAGGATCTGTCGTGGATCCCTCGGGAGCAGTTCTCCCAGGGAACGGCCGCGCGCGAAGTATCAGCAAGGAGGCATGATGTCGCTGTGTTTGACTATCACTAGTTATCACAAGATTACCCCTGGCCAGTGCCCTGAAAAGTCCATGGATCAGGGGGCAATGGCTATTGGCCGCGGTTCCGAAAATGACTGGATACTGCCTGATCCAGAGCGCCTGGTTTCCACGCAACATTGCGTTATTCAATACAAAGAGGGGCGCTACTACTTAACCGATAACAGCACTAATGGGGTTGAGTTAGTGCATGCCGGCATTCGTTTGCGCCGGGGAAGCAGTGAGCCATTGCAAGACGGCGAGCTGATTCGCATCGGTGATTACGAAATCCAGGCGCGTATCGATTTCAACCTGAAAGTGACAGATTCCCCGTCTTTCACCGGTCACGCCTCCAACAGCTTCGAAGCCCTGATGGGTGCCGCCGTGAGCACCCCGACGCCGCACCCGGTGATCGCGCCGCAGTTCCAGGGCGCCTCGTCGATGGACACCCTGCCGGACCTGTTCGACTTCCTCGCGCCCTCCAGCGTACCGCCGGCCACCGTGCATGATCACGTGCCGGCCGAGCAGCACGATTTCCGCCCGCCGACACCGTTGCCTGTGGCTGAACCTCCGGCGCCGTTGGTCTCCGGCTCAATCATTCCCGACGACTGGGATTTGTTTGGCGATGCCCCGGCACCCCAGCCTGTTGCGCCGCCGCCAATACCGCCACAGCCGCCGATTGTCGAGCCGCCCAAGGTCGAGCAACCGCTCCCGGTGGCTGACACCAACCAACCCGATTTGCTGCAAGCCTTCCTGCGCGGCGCTGGCCTCGATCAGTTGCGCCTGGACAAGGCCCAGGCCGAAGCCCAGATGGAAAGCATCGGTCGCAGTTACCGGCTGATGGTCGAAGGTTTGATCGACGTGTTGCGTGCCCGCAGCAGCCTCAAGGGCGAGTTCCGCATGCAACAGACGGTGATACAGCCGGTGGAAAACAATCCGTTGAAATTTGCCCCGAATGCCGATGAAGCGTTACTGCTGCTACTGCGTCACAGCAACCAGGCGTTTATGGCACCGGACGTGGCAGTACGCGACAGTTTCGACGATCTGCGGGCTCACCAACTGGCCGTCATGGCCGGGGTCGAAGCCGCCATCAAGCACCTGCTGACGCGCTTTGAGCCGGCGCAGCTCGAAGAGCGCATGGGCAAGCCCGGCGGGCTCTCGAGTATTTTCAACGGTTCGCGCCAGGCCCAGTACTGGCAGCAGTTTACCGAGCTCTACAGCAATATTTCCCGCGAGGCCCAGGAAGATTTCCAGGACCTGTTCGGGCGTGAGTTCAGCCGTGCCTACGAAGAGCACAGCAGCCGACAGCGTCACTAACAACGCAGTACATGGAACAACGGATAGCTAAGTACGTCATTGAGGACGCAGGATGATTCCCAGGTTTTTACTCGCAGCCGCCACCGCGCTTCTGCTGACGGCGTGTGCCAAGGATGCAGCCAAACCCGAGGCCCCCGAGGCTGAGGCAGACACCGCCGCCGTCGAGCTGCATTTCCACGCCATTGCCGGGCTCAACCCCGGCGCCAATGGCCAGGCAGCCCCGGTACGGGTGCGGATTTTCGAACTGAAAAACGCCGCCACCTTCAGCCGTTCCGACTACTTCGCCTTGGCCGATCGCGCCCAGTCGACCCTCGGCCTCGACCTGCTTGACCAGGACGAAGTGGTGATCCAGCCCGGCCAGCAATTGAGCATCCAGCGCGACCTCGACCCGTCCACCCGCCAGATCGGCCTGCTGGTGGGCTATCGCGAGCTGGACCGTGCCCAGTGGCGCACGGTGCTCAACGTGCCGGCGCGCCAATACACCGAATACCAGATCAGCCTCGATGTGCATGCCGTGCGTGCCGACGTCGTGGTTCCCCCATCCAGCCCTGCCCAATAAGAATCGGAGCCCCCATGTCCTGGAACAATCGCGTGGTCTGGTCGGAAGGCATGTTCATCGGAACGCAGCACTTCCAGCAGCATGACCGTTACCTGGAAAACCTGATCGATGCGCGCAGCCGCCCGTTGGCGGCAGGGGCCTGGGGCTTCTCCGAACTGTTGATTGACCAGGGTCTGCTGGCCCAGGGCAAGCTGGCGATTGTCTCGGCACGCGGTTTGTTACCCGACGGCACGCCGTTCAATATCCCCCAGGACGACCTGGCGCCGAGCCCGTTGAACATCGACGAGCACCTGCGTGATGGCCTGGTCTACCTGGCGCTGCCCCTCAAGCGTGCCGGTGCCCGCGACACCGTCGACGAAGGCGAAGCCCTGGAAGCGGCGCGCTACGTCAGCCAGGTGCGGGAAGTGCGCGACGACAACGCACCCTTCGAAAACCGTGCGCCGGTGGCGGTGGGCTCCCGCGCCTTGCGCCTGTTGACCGCCCAGGATGGCATCAGCGATTACGCCGCCATCGGTCTGGTGCGCATCAAGGAAAAACGCGCCGACCGTGCTTTGGTGCTGGACGACAGCTACATCCCGCCGGTCCTCGACGTGACGGCCAGCAAACCGCTGACCGCGTTCCGCAGTGAACTGCTGGGCCTGTTGCACCAGCGCGGCGAAGCGTTGGCCGGGCGCGTGGTGGCCTCGGGCGCCGGTGGCGCTTCGGAGATTGCCGACTTCATGCTGCTGCAACTGGTCAACCGCGCCCAGCCGCTGATCCAGCACCTGAGCCAGTTGAGCCCGCTGCACCCGGAGCGTTTCTTCAGTGAACTGGTGAGCCTGGCCGGCGAGTTCTCGACCTTCTCCACCACTGGCCGCCGTCCCAAGGAATACCCGCAATACCAGCACGACGACCTGGCCCTGAGCTTCACCCCGGTGATGCAGGCCCTGCGCGAGGCGCTGTCGATGCTGATCGACAGCAAGGCCACGCCGATCCCGATTGTCGAGAAAGCCTACGGCATACACGTGGCGATGCTGGCCGACAAAACCCTGATCGACAGCGCCAGTTTCATCCTGGTGGTGCGCGCCGATGTGCCGGGAGAAACCCTGCGCGCGCATTTCGGCCAGCAAAGCAAAGTCGGCTCGGTGGAGCACATCCGCGACATGGTCAACCTGCAACTGCCGGGCATCGGCCTGCTGCCGCTGCCGGTGGCGCCACGGCAGATTCCGTACCACGCAGGCAGCACCTATTACGAGCTGGACCGGGGCAGCGAGCACTGGCAGCAACTGAGTCATTCCGGTGGCTTTGCGTTCCACATCGCCGGCCAGTTCCCGGGGTTGAACCTGGCTTTCTGGGCCATCCGAGGGTAATCCGCGATGCATCCGAATGATGATGACCGCACCCAGTTCATGCCGCGCCCGGGTGGCCGCGCACCGGAGCCGGTTCGCGCAGAACCGGCGCCGCTGTCGATGCCTGCCGCGCCGATCCTGACCGACAAGGCCCAAGGCCTGAACCCCCTGGAAAGCGCCGCCGGCCCGTTGCTGTCGCTGCTGACGCGCCTGCGTAATACGATTGCCCACCCGGCGCCGTCGAGCCTGCGCGCGCAGTTGCTGGCCTACTTGCGCCAGTTCGAAGAGCGTGCCGAGGCCGCCGGCGTGGCCCGCAATGACGTGCTGTTGGCGCGTTACGCGCTGTGCACCGCCCTCGATGAAGCCGTGCTGAGTACGCCGTGGGGCAGTGCCAGTGACTGGGGCAAACAGAGCTTGCTGATCACCGTGCACAACGAAGCCTGGGGTGGCGAAAAGGTCTTCCAGTTGCTGGATCACTGCCTGCAAAGCCCGCGGGAGCGCCTGTACCTGCTGGAGCTGTTGTACCTGTGCCTGTGCCTGGGTTTCGAAGGTCGCTACCGTGTGATGAACGACGGCCGCAGCCAGCTGGAAGCCTTGCGCGAGCGCACCGCTGCGGCCATTCGCAGTGCCCGTGGCGAACATGAGCGCGAACTGTCGCCCCATTGGCGTGGCGTCACCGTGGCCCGTGATCGCCTGGCGCAGTTCATGCCGCCGTGGATCGCCGTGGCCATCGGCGTGGCGCTGTTGCTGGCATTGCTGTTCGGGTTGCGGATGAAACTGACGTCGGATGCCGAGCCGGTATTCAAGAATATTCATGCCCTGGGCGAGATCCCGGTGCAGGCCATCGACCGCCCGGTCGCCCAGCCGAAAATCATTGAGCGACCGCGTCTGGCGGGCTTCCTGGTGGAAGACATCAAGGCCGGCCGCGTGGCTGTGGAAGATGCGGTCGACCGTTCCGTGGTGACCATCCGTGGCGATGAACTGTTCGCCTCGGCCAGCTCCAGCATCGTCGATGACTTCCAGCCACTGATGCTGCGCATTGCCGATGCCATCCGCAAGGTCAAAGGCCAGGTGCGGGTCACCGGCCACAGCGATAACCGTCCGATTGCGACCCTGCGGTTCCCGTCCAACTGGGCGCTGTCCGAGGCGCGGGCCAAATCGGTGCTGGAGATTCTCGCGGCCAAGACCGGCCAGCCGGAACGCTTCAGTGCCGAGGGCCGCAGCGACACTGAGCCGGTGGCGACCAATGCCACTGCCGAAGGCCGTGCGCGCAATCGCCGGGTAGAAATCACCGTATTGGCGGAGGGGGTCGAGTGAAGGCGTTTTTCAGTTTTGTGATTCGCTGGGTGATCCCGTTGCTGGGCCTGATCGCCTTGAGCCTGATCATCTGGTTTGTGGGGCCGTTGCTTGATGTGCTGGTGCCGGAAGGGCGCCGTTGGGCGCTGATCATCCTGGTGTTCGCGGTGTGGATTGCCTACCGCGTGTTCCGGATTATCCAGGCCCGTCGCCAGGCCGCCGAAGTGATGCGCAGCCTCGCCGCAGAAACCCCGCCAGACCCGGCCAGCATTGCCACCGCCGAAGAGCTGGCGACCCTGCGCCAGCGCATGGACGAAGCCCTGGCCCTGTTGAAAAAGGCCAAGCTGGGCGGTGACGAGCGCCGCAACCTGTATGAGCTGCCGTGGTACGTGATCATCGGCCCACCGGGTTCGGGCAAGACCACCGCGCTGGTCAATTCCGGGCTGCACTTTCCCTTGGCCGCGCAGTTGGGTGCCGGTGCGGTGCGGGGCGTGGGCGGTACGCGCAATTGCGATTGGTGGTTTACCGACCAAGCCGTATTGCTCGACACCGCCGGCCGCTACACCACCCAGGACAGCAACTCCACGGTGGATAAAGCCGCCTGGCTGGGCTTCCTCGACTTGCTGAAAAAACAGCGTTCCCGGCGCCCGATTGACGGTGCCTTTATCGCCATCAGCCTCTCGGACCTGCTGCTGGGCAGCGACGCCGAGCGTGCCGCCCATGCCGCCGCGATCCGCCTGCGCATCCAGGAGCTGTACACCCAATTGGGCGTGCGCTTCCCGATCTACCTGATGCTCACCAAGCTCGACCTGGTGCCGGGCTTCATGGAGTTCTTCGACAACCTGAGCAAGGAAGAGCGCGCCCAGGTGTGGGGCATGACCTTCGCCCTCGATGACGGCAAGATCAGCGACAGCCCGCTGGCTCATCTGCAAAGCGAATTCGCCGGCCTGGAGCAGCGCCTCAACGAGCGCCTGGTGGAACGCCTGCAACAGGAACGCGACCCGGCGCGGCGCGACCTGATCTACGGTTTCCCGCAGCAGTTCGGCGCGTTGAAAGATTGCCTGCAAGGCTTCCTCGAAGGCGTGTTCAAACCCAATGCCTTTGAAGAGCGCGTCTTGCTGCGCGGCGTGTACTTCACCAGCGGCACCCAGGAAGGCAGCCCGATTGACCGCTTGATCGGCGCCATGGCCCAGAGCATGAACCTGGACCGCCAACACCTGGCGCGTCAGACCGGCACCGGGCGCAGCTACTTCATCGAAAAACTGTTCACCGCCGTGGCGTTTGCCGAGCGTGGCCTGGTGGGCGTCAACCCGAAGGTCGAGCGCCGTCGCAAGTGGATTGCCCGTGGCGTGTTGGCCGCAACCGTGGCGTTGGTGCTGGTGGTCAGTACCCTGTGGTGGGTGAGTTATCGCGCCAACCAGGCCTACATTGCCCAGGTTGACCAGAAGGTCGCACCGCTGGGCCAGACCGTGCAGAACCTGAGCCCGGCGCAACGCGAAGTACTGGCGGTGCTGCCGCTGCTCAACGCCGTGAAGAACCTGGCGGGCGACTCGCCGAGCTGGTCCGAAGGGTTGGGCCTGTATCAGGGCGACATGCTCGAAGCTGAATCCGCCAGCGTCTACCGCAAGCTGTTGATCGCCGTGTTCGCCCCCCGTTTGGTCACGCGCATCGAAGAGCAACTGCACGGCGGTGGCAATTCCGACTTCCTCTATGAAGGCTTGAAGGCCTACCTGATGCTCGCCGACAGCGAGCATTACGACCCGGACTTCATCAAGGCCTGGATCGCCCTGGACTGGGACCGCAACCTGCCACGGGACCTGCCGGCGGATCAGCGCCAGGCATTGATCGGGCACTTGCAGGCCTTGTTCGAGCGTCATCCGCCCAGCGCCCGTCTCGACCCGCGCTTGATTGACGACCTGCGCCGGCAACTGCAACAACTGCCGGTGGCTCAGCGCGTCTACGACCGGATCAAGCGCCAGAAACTGCCGGAAGGTGTGCCGGACTTTCGCATCAACGAAGCGGCGGGCCGCGATGCCGCGCTGGTGTTCAGTCGCAAAAGTGGCAAGCCGTTGGGTGAGCCGTTGAGCGGGTTCTTCACCGCCAAGGGTTATCGTCAGGGCTTCCTGCTGACCAGCCTGAACCAGGCCGGTACCCTCGCTGAAGAGCAATGGGTGCTGGGCCGCGAGCCGGCGGATCAACAGAACGTGGTCAGCCTCGCAGCCGACGTGCGCCGCCTGTACTTCCAGGACTATCAGCGCCAGTGGGACGCCTTGCTGGCTGACATCGACTTTGTGCCGATCACCAGCGTGGCCCAGGCGGCCGACGTTTTGCGGGTGATCTCCGGGCCGACCTCGCCGCTGAAGAAGCTGTTGGTGGCGGTCTCCAAGGAGACGGACCTGCAGGCGGAAGAACGCCTTCTGGTCGCCAAGGGCGCGCCGGTGGAAGGCGGCGTGGACAAGCTCAAGGAACGTCTCGGCAGCCTGCTCGGCCAGGACCAGCCGACTGCGAATGCACCGGCGGCCAGTGAAGATCCGGTGACAGCGCACTTCGCCGAACTCAATAGCATCGTCAGCAAGAACGAAGGCGAACCGGCGGCCATTGATGGCCTGCTGGCGGACATGAATGCGTTGTATGTGCAGGTCAGCGCCATGGTCGGCGCCAGCGGCGATGCGTTGCTCGGCGAAGCGAAAAACCAGGCGGCGGCTGCGGCCACGCGGGTCAGCCTGAATGCCGAACGCCAGCCGCCGCTGGTGCAGGGCATGGTCAAGTCAGTGGTCAACTCCACCACCAACAGCATGATGGGCGGGGTGCGTAACCAACTGAATGCGGCGTGGGTCAGTGAAGTGGTGAACGTGTATCGCCAGTCTCTGGCCGGGCGTTATCCGATGTCGCCCGGCAGTGCGCGGGACGCCACCCTGGATGACTTCGGGCAGTTCTTTGGGGTGGGCGGGGTGATGGACAATTACTTCCGCAAGTACCTGCAACCTTACGTCGACACCTCCACGCAAACCTGGCGCTGGCAGCCGGGCGCGGCGCAGAAGCTCGGCATCGCGCCGGGCGTGCTGCAAACCTTCCAGCGCGCGGCGACCATTCGTGACGCGTTTTTCCGCGCCGGTGGTACCCAGCCGGTCGTGCGCTTTGAACTCAAGCCGGTGGCGATGGACGCGACCATTACCCAGTTCCTGTTGGACCTGGACGGCCAGCAACTGAGCTACGACCACGGCCCGAGCCGCCCGGTCGCGATGCAGTGGCCGAATCCCGGCAGCATTGGCGTGGTGCGCATTTCTATCATGCCGCCGTCGGCCAGCGGGCGCTCCGGCGTGACGCTGGATGGCCCGTGGGCGTGGTTCCGGTTGCTGGAACAATCGGACATGACCGCTGGCAATTCACCGGACCGCTTTAACCTGCGCCTGCGGGTCGACGGCGCGAGCATCTCCTACGAGCTGCGGGCCAACAGTGCCTTCAATCCGTTCAAGAGCCGCGTGCTTAACGGCTTCAGCCTGCCGGAGCGGTTATGACCACGCTCGGCTTCTACGGCAAGTTGGCCAGCCGCGGCGACTTTGTCAGCCGTGCGCTGCCCCAGAGCTTTATCGGCCCTTGGGACAGTTGGCTGGCGTCGGGGTTGCTCGCCAGCCAGACCCGCCTCGGGTCTGACTGGTTGAACGCTTACCTGGTCAGCCCGCTGTGGCGTTTCGTGTTGGCGCCGGGTGTGTGCGGACCGGATGCGGCGGTGGGCGTGGTGATGCCGAGTATCGACCGGGTGGGGCGCTATTTCCCGCTGACGGTGGCTGCGTTGTTTGATCACGACACCGACCCGGCCTCCATCGTCGGCGGGCCGGACGCCTGGTTTGAGCAGGTGGAAGAGCTGCTGCTGAGCACCCTGGATGCCGGGGCCACTTTCGAAGGTTTCAGCGACAGGATCGAATCCCTCGGTGCTCCGGCCTGCCGCCCACGCACCGTGAGCAGTCGCTTTGCCGGCCTGCAACGTGTCAACGCCACAGACCCGCAGGCGCGGATGACTGCGCTTGCCGAACAGGCCTGCGAAGGTGCAAGCCTGTGGTGGGGCCGTGGTTCGCAACAGATTTCCCCCGGTTTATTGCGGTGTCAGGGCCTGCCTGCCGCCGACGATTTTGCGCAATTTTTGCTCGGCCAAGAACAAGAAGGTGTTGTGTAGATGCGGTCCACGTTCAAATCCGCCAGCAAAAGCCACGTCGGCATGGTTCGCCAAGTCAATGAAGACGCCTGCCTCGACCTGCCGGAAAACGGCCTGTGGGTGGTGGCCGACGGCATGGGCGGGCACGCAGCAGGGGATTACGTCAGCAGCCTGATTGTCGACAGCCTGCGCAGCATTCCTGTGGGCCGTTCCCTTGAGGAGTACACGGCGGCACTGCGCAGCGACCTGCTGCGAGTCAACGGCGCGGTGCGCGAAGAAACCGCCAACCGTGGCGTGACCATGATGGGCAGCACCGTGGTGTTGCTTGCCACTCGCGGCTTGCGTGGCGTGTGCTTGTGGGCCGGCGACAGCCGCCTGTATCGCCTGCGGGACGGCGTGCTGGAGGGCATTTCCCGCGACCACAGCTACGTGCAGGACTTGCAGGACAGCGGCCTGCTCAGCGAAGCCGATGCCCGGGTGCATCCTCGGGCGAATATCGTCACCCGAGCGATTGGCGTGGAAGCACAGTTGGCGTTGTCGTCGGTCGACCTGTTGATCGCCCCCGGCGACAGTTACCTGCTGTGCAGCGACGGCCTGAACAAGACCGTCGAAGACCACGAGATCCGCGAAGTGCTGAGCCATGCCGAGCCGGATGAAATCGTCCGCAGCCTGGTGCACCTGGGGCTCAATCGCGGCGCGCCGGACAACATCACCGCCATTGTCGTGAAGGTGTCGACATGAACATCAGCATTCCCGGCTACGACATCGAAGGCGAAATCGGCGTTGGCGCCATGGCCAGCGTGTACCTGGCGACCCAGCGTTCCCTGGAGCGCAAGGTGGCGCTGAAGATCATGGCGGCAGCGCTGGCGGCCGACCCGAGCTTCTGCGAGCGCTTCCTGCGCGAAGGCAAGACCCTGGCGCGCCTGTCCCACCCGCACACCGTGACCATCCATGACATCGGCAATGTCGGTGAGCTGTACTACATGGCCATGGAATACCTGCCCAACGGCACGCTCAAGGAGCGCATCGCCGCCGGCCTGACGCCGGAGCAGGGGCTGACGTATATCCGCCAGATCGCGTCGGCGCTGGGTTATGCCCATGCTCAGGGTCTGGTGCATCGCGATGTGAAACCGGCGAACATTCTTTTCCGCGCGGATGGCACGGCGGTGTTGTCGGACTTTGGTATCGCCAAGTCCCTGGATGACCGCACGCAGTTCACCCAGGCCGGATTTGCCGTCGGCACGCCGAGCTATATGAGCCCGGAGCAGGCCCGGGGCCAGGAGATTGATGGCCGCGCCGACCTGTATGCGTTGGGCGTGGTGCTTTACGAAATCCTCGTGGGCAAGCTGCCTTATAACGGCACCGATGCACTTTCCACTGCGCTGGCGCACCTGACTGAACCGCTGCCGGAGTTGCCGGTGCATCACGGGCGCTATCAGGAGGTGCTGCGCAAGCTGCTGGCCAAGGATCCGGCGGAACGCTTCCCGGATGCGGCGGCGTTGTTGCGGGCGTTGGATCAGTTGCCGAAGGAGACCGAGGTCGAGGCGACGTTGATTCGGCCTCTGCCGATTCCGGTACCGGTCTCGAATGACCTGGCCGGACTCACGCCGGTCTCCATCGAAATTCCGACCGACAAGCCGCAGCCACAACCCGTGCGGCAACCGGTGGTGACGCCGACGCAACACTCTGCGGTGTCTGAACAAAACCGTGGGCCGGTGCTGGCGCTGGCAGCGGTTGCCGTAGCGGTGGCGCTGGCGATTGGGGGCGCGAGTTACTGGTGGTTGAACGATGACGCGCCCGCCGCGCCGCCGGTTGCCGAGGCTGCCAAGACCGTCACGCCACCTGCCACGCTGCCTGCCGCGCAACCTGTGGCGACGCAGGCCGATGGCGGCCAACGCCCGTTGCTGATGGCCGGCAAGAAAACCCTGTTCCAGCGGGTACTGAGCAAGCCCGGCGCAAAACTGTCGAGTGAAGCGGGCGGTGCGGCAGGCGAAGGTTTGCCGGCGTTTTCCGTGCTCTACGTCTACCAGCGCAAGGATGTCGACGGCAGCCCGTGGCTGCGGGTTGGCGCCGCCACCGACGGGCGCAGCGACGGCTGGCTGCCGGCGGCGCAAGTCAGCGACTGGAAGCAGAGCCTGGTGCTCAAGTTCACCGAGCGTTCGGGCCGGGCGCCGGTGATGTTCCTGCGCCAATCCGCAGAAGTGGAAAAGCTGCTGGCTGATCCGGCGGCGGCGAAAAACCTGCTGCTCAAGGTGCAGAAAAACAGCGAGGACAACCAGCAAGTGCTGGCCTTGGAACCGACCGCCAGTGCTGTGCCGCAGAACCAGTTTTACCTGCTGCCGATCTTCGACTCCAAAGAGAGCTTCGACGAAAACGGCCAGCCGGTGCAGTTACTCAACGTCGCCTCCATCGACCCGGGCAACACGCCTGATGTCGTCGCCAAGGCGGTCGGTCGAACGCCGGTGATCGATGCCAATGCCGATGCCTTCCGCACGGCCGTGGTGCTGGTGGTCGACACCACCGTGTCCATGCAGCCGTATATCGATCAGGTCCGGGACGTGGTCCACGAGCTGCAAACCCGCATCGCCGAACGTGGCGAGCTGGACAGCGTGAGTTTCGGCCTTGTGGGCTTTCGCAACAGCATCAAGAAAACCCCGGGCCTGGAATACGTGGCCAAGACCCTGATCACCCTCGACCAGGGCCGCGACCCGCAACGCTTCCTCGACATGGCGCGCCAGGTGAAGGCGTCCACTGTGTCCAGCCACTCCTTCAACGAAGATGCGTTCGCCGGTGTGATGCAGGCAGTGGAAGGCATGGACTGGTCCGGTTACGGCGGACGCCTGATCCTGCTGGTGACCGACGCCGGTGCGCTGCGCAAGAACGACCCGTTCGCCACCACCCAGATGAACGAAGCCGAAGTACGCCAGGCGGCGCTGGGCAAGCAGATCAAGATCTACGCCCTGCACCTGCGCACCGATGCCGGCAAGAAAACCCACAGCGGCGCCGAAACCCAATACCGCACCCTCACCGCCGACGCCAACCCGCAGATCGGCGACCTGTACACGCCGGTGCCCGGCGGCGATGTGCGCAAGTTCGGTGAGCGGGTTGACGAGATCGGCACCGTGTTCGCCAACCTGGTGCATCAAGTACGCAGCAACACGCCGCAGCCGGTACCGCTGCTCAGTGCCGCACCGACCCTGGCGGACAAGTCCGCCGCCGTCGGTTATGCGATGCACATGGATTTCCTCGGCCGCAAAACGGCGAGCCAGGCGCCGCAACTGGTGAGTGCCTGGACCGCCGACCGCGACCTCACCAACACCGCGTTGCCGGCCTTCCAGGTGTGCGTGATGCTGACCAAATTGCAGCTCAACGATTTGCAGCAATCCTTGAAACTGATCGTCGACGCCGCGCGTAAAACCCAGACCTCACCCAAGGATTTCTTCCAGGAAATCGCCAGCGCCTCGGCCTATATGAGCCGCGATCCACAGGCCCTGAAAAAAGGCGGCAACCTGGCGGACGGCGGCATCCTTGGCGAATACCTCGAAGGCCTGCCGTATCGCAGCAAGTCGCTGAACATGACCCAGGACTTGTGGCTGTCGTTGAGCGTGGCCGAGCAGGAAGACTTTATCGACGAGCTGGATTCGAAGATCCGCCTCTACGAAACCTTCCACAACGACGTGGCCAACTGGGTCCGTTTCGGCGATGCCGAGCCGGGTGATGCGTTGTACCGCGTGCCGTTGTCGACGCTGCCGTAATGCTGAACTTGAGCGCGGTGCACAAGAGCCGGGGCGTTGGCGCCCAGCGCTACAGCCTGGTGATTCCGGGCCTGCAACTGCGTGCGGGTGAACAGTTGGCGGTGGTCGGGCCGAGCGGCTGTGGCAAGAGCACCTTGCTGGATTTGCTCGCATTGGTGTTGGCGCCGGATCAGGTCGGGCAGTTCGAGCTCAACCGTGTCGACATCGCCGGACTCTGGCGCGGTGACCAGCAAAGCGCGCTGGCAGACCTGCGCAGTCGGCACCTGGGTTATGTGCTGCAAACCGGTGGCCTGCTGGGTTTTCTCGATGTGCGCGGCAATATTGCGTTGTCGCGGCAACTCCTGGGGTTGAAGGACGATGGCAGCGTGGCGCGGCTGGCCGAGCAGTTGGAGATCACGGATCAGTTGGATAAGAAGCCAGCGGCGTTGTCCGTCGGCCAGCGTCAGCGGGTCAGCTGCGCGAGGGCACTGGCCCATGGTCCGCAGTTGTTGCTGGCGGATGAGCCCACCGCTGCGCTCGACCCGTTGAACGCCGAACGGGTGATGCAGGCCCTGTTGGCCCAGGCCCGGAATAACGGCGCGTGCTGCGTGATCGCCACCCATGACGAACCCCTGGCCCGGGCCAGCGGCTTGCAAGTGCGGCGCATCAGTTGCCGGCGCGACACCGACGGCGGCGTCACCGCGACCCTCGGGGAGGCCTGCTGATGCGTATTGCCCTGGTGGCTTCCCTGGCCTGGCAGGATTACCGCAACGACGCGTGGCTGTCGGTGTGTTCGGTGCTCGCGCTGGTGGCGGTGATCGCCCCGCTGCTGGTGTTATTTGGCCTGAAATATGGACTGGTTAGCAGTTTGACCGAACGTTTGGAAAACGACCCGGCCACCCGGGAAATTATTCCGTTGGGCGGTGGTCGTTTCAGCAGTGAATTTGTCGAGCAACTGCGCCAGCGCAATGACGTGGCGTTTGCCTTGCCGCGCACCCGGCAGATTGCAGCGACGGCGCAGTTGGGCGCAGTGACCGTGGAGATGCTGCCGACTGCCGACAACGATCCATTGCTGGCCGGCATGCCGATGCCCAAGGGCCTGGATCAGATCGTGCTGAGCCACACGGCCGCCGAGAAGCTCGGGGCAAAGGCCGGTGATTGGCTGGAGGCCAGTTTTGGTCGCCAGGTGGCGGGGCGGGTCGAGTCGCAGCGCACTCGGGTCCAGGTGCTGCACGTATTGCCGCTGGAAGCCTTCGCCCGGGATGGACTGTTTGCGCCCTTGGGCTTGCTGGAAGCGGCAGAAGATTATCGCGATGGCCGTGCGGTGCCGGCGTTTGGCTGGGACGGCGATGCGGTGGGTGTGAGCGAGCAGCGGGTTTACCCGGCGTTTCGTTTGTATGCGCGGCGCCTGGTGGATGTGGAGCCGCTGCGGGTGTATTTCGCCGGACAGCATCTGTTGGTGTCGACCCAGGCCCAGACCATCGCCCAAGTGCAGTCGTTGAGCCGCAACCTGTCGATCGTGTTCTGGATCATCGCCGGGCTGGCGTTGGCGGGCGCGTTTGCGGCGATCTTCGCCGGTGCGCTGGCGTCGGTTGCACGCAAGCGCCGGGAGTTGTCGGTGTTGCGGCTGTTGGGGTTTTCCACCGCTGGGCTGTTGCTGTTTGTGGTGGTGCAGGCGCTCTACAGCGCGGGGTTTGCCGCTGTATTCAGCGGTGTGTTGTACGGCCTGGCAGAGTCAGGCCTGAACCGATTATTCGTGCAGGTGCCGGGCGAATACGCCAGTCACCTGCTGGCGCGTCATTACGGCCTGGCCCTGGCAGCTGTCCTTGGCGTCAGTGCCGTGGCGGCGGCCTGTGGCGGTTGGCGTGTGGCGCGGATCCAGGCTTCTGAAGGAATCAGAGATGTATAAGTTACTGGGCGCCGCCGTGGCGCTGACCCTGTCCTGCGTGGCCTGGGCCGATGAGGCCAGCGACAAGCTGGACAACCCCAAACCGTTGCCGGATGACGTCAGCCTGCCGCTGCCCTGCGAAGGCAACATGGTGTTCCGCTACGCCTACGTGCTGGCCCAGGGCACCCTGGATGACCGCGAGATCAGCCTTGGCTACCCGTTCAGCGAAGGCGAAGCGGGCTACCAGCAGTCGTTCATTTCCGGTTATCGCCGGGACTTTATCAATGGCCAATTCACCCTCAAGGACCTGCCCAAGGACTGGAACAAAGTCATCGCGCCGTTGATGCCCAAGACCGACGCCAAGACCCCGCTCAAGCCGATGCTGTACTTCATCGGCAAGTATGAAGTCACCGCCCGGCAATACGCGCAGGTCATGTCCCAGGCGCAGTCCCTGGCCAGCGGCGAACCCGCCCCGGCCTGTGACGTTCCCACCGGCATGGCGGCGCGCCTGCCCAAGGTCAAGCTGTCGCGTTTTGAAGCGGAACGCTTCTCGGCGGTGTACAGCGCCTGGTTGATGAAATACCACCGCGAGCTGTTGCCGGTGAGTGGTCGCGGTGCTTCGGCAGATGACGGCGGCCTGGGCTTTGTGCGCCTGCCTACCGAAGTGGAGTGGGAGTTCGCCGCTCGCGGTGGCCAGGCGGTCAGCCGTCAGGACCTGGAAGGCCGACTGTTCCCACGGCGCACCGAGGGCAGCGAAAGCGATGGCCCCCTCGCCGATTATGCGGTGTTCAATCAGGTTGCCGGTGGCACCGGCCAAGCGGCGCGGTTGATGCCTATCGGCACCAAGCTGCCCAACCCGATTGGCATGTTCGATGTGATCGGCAACGCGGCGGAAATGGTCCAGGAATCCTTCCAATTGGTGCACGCCGGGCGTCGTCAGGGCACCTACGGCGGGTTCGTGGTCAAGGGCGGCAATTACCTGGAAGGCGAGGGCACGCTGTTCACCGGCATGCGCCGCGAGTACCCGTTGTTCGCCGCTGACGGCACTGAACAAAGCAACGAGACCACCGGCTTTCGCGTGGCGATTGGCGCCTTGTCGGCGCCGCGTTCGCGCTACAAGGAGCTGTTCGCCCAGTGGCAGAAAGAAGGCCGCCTGGCTTCGCTGACCGACGCCATTGATGATGCCCAGGACCCGACCAAACGCCTGGACAGCATCATCGCCGCCAGCGTCGACCCGCGCTTGCAAGCCGAACTCGGGCTGGTCAACGAAGAGCTCAAGCGCAATGTTTCGCTGATCGCCCAGCAGCGCGAAGAAGCGGCCGGCAACCTGATTCAGTCTGCGGCCCTGGTGGCCGAGACCATCAACAACTACAACATCCGCCTGATCAATTTGCAGAAGAGCCGCCAGCAGGCCATCGACGCCAAGGACGAAGCCAGCGCGCAGCTGTTCGCCACGGCGATCACCAATGGGCGCAGTGCGCTGGACGGCGCGGTGGCGATCTACATCGACAACCTGGCCACCGGCACACGCTACACCGATGCGGTGATCCAGGCGCAGTTTCAACGGATCAAGGAAGAGTTGGATCGCAAGCCGGTACTGGGCAAGAGCCTGGTGACGCGTGCGACGTTATTCGTTCGCCATGTGGGCAACTACCGCAAGGAACAGCGGGCCGACCCGGCGACGATTTTGAAGGAATTGCTCGCAGCGAGCGGTCAGCGGTCTTGACCGCTGGTTGTATGGCGAGCTTGGAAGGGACTCAGGCGGCGGTGGGCCGTGCTGGGCAAGTCAAACTTAAAAGAGAACACAACGATGATTTTTTCCCGTAAGGCAGTTTCCAAGCGTCATCTGCTGTTGATTGCCGCTGGCTTCAGCACGGTGCTGACCGGTTGCGCAACGTCGCCGACCAACAAGGTCGCCTCGACCACCAAGGTCGAGTACTACCCGAACTGCTACGAGCCGGTGCAGCACCTGCGCGCTACCGATTCGGACCTGACCAAGTCAGTGGTTACCGGTGCCGCCCTGGGTGCAGCCGGTGGTGCCTTGCTGGGCGCCCTGACCGGTGACTCTGACAAGCGCGGCCGCAATGCTGCCATCGGGGCAGCGGGCGGCGCCCTGGCCGGTGGTGCTGCGGGTTACTACACCGAGCGCCAGAAGCAGATCACCGATGACAACCAGCGCATCGCCTCCTACGCCACTGACGTCAACAAGCGCGCTTCCGACATCGACCGCAGCACTGCGTACGCCAAGGCGTCCCAGCAGTGCTACCAGAGCGCGTTCACCAAGCTGGTGGCTGACCGCAAGGCCAAGGCCGTCAACGACGTCGAAGGCCGCAAGCGTCTGGCAGAAATCGTCTCGGGCCTGAAAGAGTCCAACGACCTGATCGTCGCGGTCAACGGCAAGGCCAGCGAAGACCTGAACAACTACACCCAGGCTTACGAGCAGGACCTGCAACAAGTGGGTGTACAACGTGCTGACGTAGTCACTGTTGCGACTGCTGACACCACGCCGGTGGTGACGCCGACCAAAGGCAAGAAGCCGGTGAAAGTTGCCAAGAAACCGGTACTGCCGACCGTGCCGAAAGAAGCCGTAGCCACCGAGAAAACCATCCAGACCGCCCAGACCAAGCAGGCTGAAAGCAAGCAGGTTGCCAGCGCCGGTAAAGCGCAGATCGAAGGCACGTGCCGTGATCCAAACCTGGCGGACTGGGCACCGGTTCCTTGCCCTAACGTCTAAGCAAAGTTGTTGCTATAAGCGGTAAACGCCAGCCGATCTCCTGCTAAAACGGGAGATCGGTAGCGTTATTTGCACAAATCGTTAAACTGCTGCGGCCACCCAATAATTACACTGAGGCCGTGTGCATGAAATTTCGTTTTCTTCTCTGGATGCTTGGCCTGTTGATGGGCAAAGCCAGCCGCACCAACCCCGCGTTCCAGCAGCAGTTGGGTGACAAGGACCTGGCGTTCCAACTGCAGACCCTCGACGGCAAGGTTGCCCGTCACTTCATCGTCAAAGACCAGCGCATCACCAGCCGTTCGGGTGTCCATCCCGCGCCTGCGTTTGCCATCGCCTTTAAAGACGCCGCCTACGGCTTCGCCACGATGCAGGCGAAGAACAAGCAACTGGCGTTCATGACGGGGATTCAGGACAAGTCGATCCAGATCAAGGGCAACCCGGCGCTGGTGATCTGGTTCCAGGGGCTGACCAAGTATTTGAAACCACGCAAAAAAAAGCTGCGTTAGTGGTTGTTGGCCTCGGGGCATTAAATCCCGAGGCGCAGCTTGGGAAGAATAGACTTATAACGGTAGATAATATCGGCTATCTTTGCCTGGCTCATCTCGTTCCGTGAAAGTTACATTCTCGTCCCCGTCACCAGCCTGGGTGGCACCCCAAATGTATGTTTCAGTATTGCCCGCATCCTGATGAATCTTGATATCGGCTGGAGTATTTTGGTCAATATGCATGTGTGTGGAACGGGCGTTGGTATTAATAGTCGTCGGAGCGTTTACGTGTATAACATCGCGATCTCCCTCGGCGACTACCCATGTTTGGCCTGCGGTAGCACTGCGTATCGTGTTACTCCCCGCACCGCCGCTAATATGGCTGGAACCACCGCTTCCACCACGTAGGACGTCGTTGCCACCTTCGCCATGCAGAAATCCGTCTCCAACACCCAGTTCCCCGGAGTCGTCCCCTTCTCCGAGTTTTACCTCGGCATTTCCTCCCCCGGTTTTTACGGTGTCGTCACCTTCCCCAGTGTCGATGTCTATTAATGTCAAAACATCATTATCTACAGTGATTTTGTCGTTACCTGGCCCAGTTTTTATAACGATCTGGCCTTTGCGCCAATCCCCATCCAAGTCCAGAGGAACTGTAACGCCGTTAATCTCGGCAAGTACCTGATCGCCAGCACCCATTCTGAGACGGATTTGGTCATTTTCGGACCCTGTCTCAATGACTACCTTGGAGGTAGGGGGGAAATCACCAGCAGCGAGAGTTGTATGACCAGGCTCCCGATACGATGTGATTTTTATATTCCCGAAATGTTCTACTTTAGGCGTTAAGTTTCCATCCACGACGGTAGAGGGGGTTAAGCGGAAGTCTTGGGGGAGTGGGTTTATAACATTAACGTGCATATGTATTATTTCCTGGGGTTTCGAATATTACCTGCGTCTGATGAGTGTATTAATCAGCAGTTTGGATTCATTTTGAACTATTTCTGAACGTATCTATTTGGAGGGGGGACTGCGTTTGTGTTGTTTTTGTTTCTTGAAACGTTCGTTTACGTATTTTCGGTCGTTAGCGTTACAGGGAAGTTCTTGCTAGTTAAAATTGTAGGGTTGTTACCACGGATTGAAAGCAAAGGGTCCGAATCAACTGTTGATTGGCGATCTGGTTTCAGGGGCTGACCCAGTATTTGAAGCCGCGCAAAAAAAAGCTGCGTTAGTGGTCGTTGGCCTCGGGGCATTAAATCCCGAGGCGCAGCTTAGGAGGAATAGACTTATGACGGTATATAATATCGTTTATCTTTGTCTGGCTCATTTCGACCCGAGAAAAAAGTTACATTCTCGTCCCCGTCACCAGCCTGGCTGGCACCCAAAATGAATGTTTCAGTATTGCCTGCAGTTTGATCAATCTTTATATCGGCTTCAGCATTTTTCTCGATACGCATGTGTGTGGAACGGGCGTTGGTAATAATACCCGTCGGAGCGAGTACGTTTATATCATCGCGATTTCCCTCGGCGACTACCCATGTTTGGCCTGCGGTACCGCTGCGTATCGTGTTATTCCCCGCACCGCCGCTAATATGGCTGTCACCATCGCTTCCACCCTGTAGGACGTCGTTGCCACCTTCGCCATACAGAGCTCCGCCTCCAACACCCAGTGCCCCGGAGTCGTCCCCTTCTCCGAGTTTTACATAGGCATCTCCTCCCCCGGTTTTTACGGTGTCGTCACCTTCCCCAGTGTCGATTTCTATTGATGTCGAAACATCATTCTCTACAGTGATTTTGTCGTTACCTGGCCCAGTTTTTATAACGATCAGGCCTTTGCGCCAATCCCCATCCAAGTCCAGAGGAACTGTAACGCCGTTAATCTCGGCAAGTACCTGATCGCCAGCACCCATTCTGATACGGATTTCGTCATTTTCGGACCCTGTCTCAATGACTACCTTGGAGGTAGGAGGGAAATCACCAGCAGCGAGAGTTGTATGACCTGGCTCCCGATGCGATGTGATTTTTACATTCCCGAAATGTTCTATTTTAGGCGTTAAGTTTCCATCCTTGACGATAGAGGGAGTTAAGCGGAAGTCTTGGGGGAGTGGGTTTATAGCATTAACATGCATATGTATGATTTCCTGGGGTTTCGAATATTACCTGTGGCTGATGAGTGTATTAATCAGCAGTTGGCGTTCATTTTTAACTATTTCTAGACGTATCTATTTGGAGGGGCGACTGGGTACATTAGGGAAGAAATGGCCGGATTCAGCCCTGGCTGAATTGCGCCGCCGGTTCCCGTAACAGAACTTCGGCATCCAGCACCATTCCAAGGCATGAACATCATTTCCCTCTTTGAAGTGCGCAAGGATGCCCCACAGCTCAAACGCTGGGTTTTTTCTTCGCCTTCAAATACTTGGTCAGCCCCTGAAACCAGATCGCCACCGCCGGGTTGCCCTTGTCGGAGTTGCCGCCTCACCCCAGTGTCGCCGGAACGCATTAAGCGCATGCTCGGCAAGCATGACCCGAACCTGTTGTCTCTCGCAGTGCGCCTGCTGCGCAGCCGTGGGCTTGACTCCGGGCCGGACGAAGCGATGTAGTTCTACTTTGGCTCTGATGAGGTAAGCGGTGGCGATGCGAGAGGGGTGTTATGGATGGGGTTCATGATGTCAGTGCCTCGAATACCATGTTCAGCCGCCACGACGTCGAAGTATCGACGTATTCAATACGGACTCAACAATTTATATATAACGCGGTGTTCAATACCGCGCTATGGCACTGGGTGGGCGTGAGAAGCGGATCGTTCCGAGCGCACTGTTACCGGCAATTTCGGCTTCACGCCTTGAGTACCCGTGCACTGGCCGGAATACTATTGATAGCGGGGGCGTCAGCCCTGGCTGAACTGGGATGCCAACTCGCGCAGCAACGTTTCCGCATCCAGCACCTTAGCCGCCACATCCTCTGCCTTGTCCCGGGTCAGCCCCAGGCGCTCAAGCAGTTCGTCCGGGATGGCTTCATCCGGCCCGGAGCCGATGCCACGGCTGCGCAACAAGCGCACGGCCAGGCACACCAGGTTCGGGTATTCCGCATATTGGCCGTCGTAGGTCGGGTCGTGCTGGAAGCGCAGGGCGGTGGACAGTTCGTCCGGCATGTCCCAGTAACGCATCAACCAGGCACCAATCTGCTCGCGGCTGATGCCCAGCAGGTGCTGTTCGATGTAGCTGTGGCACAGGTGCGGGTTGACCTCTAGGTGCCGGCAGATCAGCGAGAAATGCGGCGGGAAAACGTGGGCCAGCAACAGGTAGCCGAAGTTGTGCAGCAGGCCGGCCAGGTAGGTCAGGCCGGCTTCCGGGCGCTGGGCGCGGGGCATGGCGCGGGTCAGGCCTTCGATCACGGCGGCGGTGTAGATCGACTGGTGCCAGTACGGCGTGGCCTGTTGCGGGTGGTCTTTGGGCAGGCTCAAGGTCTTGCCCAGGGCCAGGCCCAGCGCGAGGTTGATCACCAGGTCAAAGCCCAGCACGCGGACGATGGCGTCTTCCACCGAGCGGATCTTGCCCGGTGAGGCGTAGTAGGGCGACGCGGCCCAGCTCACCACTTGGGCGGCCAGGGCCGGGTCGGTTTCGACGACGCCGGTGATGTCGTCGATGGTGGCGTTGGGGTCGACCCGCAGCTTGATGATCTTTTGCGCGGTATCCGCCAGTGGTGGAATCTCGATGGTCGCTTCCAGGCGCTGCTGGATACGGCGGGCGGTGAACGCCTGCATCGCCTGGGTGATTTCCTCGCGGTCGTCGTTGGGGCGATCCAGGTTTGGCCGGATGTTGCTCAGCGGTTCGCCGAAATGCGCGGCGCTGGCCTTGGTCAGCATGCTCTTGAAGGCCTCGCTGGAAATCTCCAGCAGCAGCCCGGCTTCGCCCGAGTGCACCAGCACGGTCGGCTCACGCAACAGGCTTTCTTCGTACAGGCACGGGGAGCTGGTGAGCGGCGGCAGGCCGGGCAACAGGCTCAGGCTGTGCTTGCCGAGCATGCGCTCGAGGCGCTCCGGCGACACGGCCGTGAGGCGCCGGCCAGTGAGTTCGGCCAGGCGGTTGAGGTCCAGCAGCTGATTTTGTGGAAACAGCACCATGAGTGCACCCACGGCATCATCGAGCAGCACGGCCTGAACCTTTTGTGCCGGGTTCAGGCCAGGGCGTTCGGCAACTTCCGTGTAGCTGATGGCGAGCTTTGCAAGCAGCGTCCGAATCACCGAGGGTGCGGTCGGTGGGGCTGTGGCGAGGGCAACTTCTGACATGGCCTGAATCCAATTTCCTACAGTCATTGGAGTATAACCAGCTTGATACAAGTGAGGGTCGTCTAAGTGAGTCAGCCGTCACACTTGGCCGTATTGCTGCCCATGCCTGAGCCAGCGATCCAGCAGCGGGCTGACATGTTCAGGCCAGCGCTCGATCAACGCCTGGGCGGCATCGCGCACGGCGGGCAACAGGTCGGCATCGCGCATCAGGTCGGCCACCTTGAATTGCAGCAGGCCGGTCTGGCGGGTGCCAAGCATTTCGCCGGGGCCGCGCAGTTCGAGGTCTTTTTCGGCGATCACGAAACCGTCGTTGGTCTCACGCATGATACCGAGGCGCTGGCGACCGATCTGTGAAAGTGGCGGGTGGTACAGCAGCACGCAATGGCTGGCGGCGCTGCCCCGGCCGACGCGGCCACGTAATTGGTGCAGTTGCGCCAGACCGAGACGCTCGGGGTTCTCGATGATCATCAGGCTGGCGTTGGGCACGTCGACACCCACTTCGATCACGGTGGTCGCCACCAGCAATTGCAAATTGCCAGCTTTGAACTCGGCCATCACCGCAGCCTTTTCCACCGGCTTCATGCGGCCGTGGATCAGCCCGACCTTGAGTTCGCCCAGGGCGCTGGTGAGGTCTTCATAGGTGGTTTCGGCAGCCTGGCAAGTCAGCTCTTCCGACTCTTCGATCAGCGTGCACACCCAATACGCCTGACGGCCTTCGGCACAGGCACCGCGCACCCGTTCGATCACTTCGACCCGACGGGTATCGGTGACCAGCACCGTGTTGACCGGCGTTCGGCCCGGCGGCAGTTCATCGAGGATTGACGTGTCGAGGTCGGCGTAGGCGCTCATGGCCAAGGTGCGCGGGATCGGCGTGGCGGTCATGATCAACTGGTGCGGGCTCATGCGGCCGCCCACACCTTTCTGGCGCAGGGCCAGGCGCTGCTGCACGCCGAAGCGGTGCTGTTCGTCGATGATCACCAGCGCCAGGTTCTTGAACTTCACTTCGTCCTGGAACAGCGCGTGGGTGCCCACCACCATCGGGGCGCCAGCGGCGATCTGTTCCAGGGCGGCTACGCGGTTCTTGCCCTTGAGCTTGCCGGCCAGCCACGCGACTTCCAGGCCCAGCGGTTCGAGCCAGCGCTTGAAGGTGATGAAGTGCTGTTCGGCAAGAATCTCGGTGGGCGCCATCAGCGCCACTTGATAACCGGCTTCGAGGGCCTGCAACGCGGCGAGGGCGGCGACCACGGTTTTACCCGCGCCCACGTCGCCCTGGATCAGCCGCAGCATGGGTTCTTTCTGGCTCAGGTCGTAGGCGATTTCGTTGCCGACCCGTTGCTGGGCGCCCGTCGGAGCAAACCCCAGGTTGGCCAGGTATTGCGCGGGCAGGCGTGTGGCCTTGGGCATCGCCGGCGCGCGCAGGGAACGCATGCTTTCGCGCAGGCGTTGCTGGGAGAGTTGGTGGGTCAGCAGTTCTTCAAACGCCAGGCGATGCTGGGCCCAGTGATGACCGAGGGCCAGCTCGTCGACATCGGCGTCGGCAGGTGGGTGATGCAGGTAGCGAATCGCGTCATCCAGCGGTGCCAGTTGATAGTCGCGCGCCAGTTCCTGGGGCAGCCAGTCGGGCAGGCTTTTCGGCCCGAGCATCGTCAGGGTTTGCATGCACAACTGGCGCAGGCGCTGTTGGGTCAGGCCTTCGGTGAGCGGGTAGATCGGTGTGAGGGTGGTGTCCACTGGCGGCGGTTCGTCGCCGGTAATGGCGCGGTATTCCGGGTGGTAGATTTCCAGCCCCGAGGCGCCGGGCCGGGCTTCGCCGTAGCAACGCACGCGGGTGCCCCGCTTGAGGCCTTCTTTCTGGGCGTTGCTGAAGTGGTAGAAGCGCAGGCTCAGGCCGCCGGTGCCGTCTTGCAGGCGCACGACCAAGCTGCGGCGCTTGCCCATCACCACGTCGGCACCGCTCACAGTGCCTTCAACCACCGCGTCCTGCCCGGGGCGCAATTGGCCGATGGGCACCACGCGGGTGCGGTCCTGGTAACGCAGGGGCAGGTGGAACAATACGTCCTGGAGATTTTCCAGGCCGACCTTGGCCAATTTCTCGGCCATGGCCTCCCCGACACCCTTGAGTGCCGTCACCGACACCTGCGACAGCTCAGTCATACCGTTACTTAGCTCGCAGCAGGCGGCTTGGCCACCGAACACAGGCGGATCGAGTCGGCGAGGATTTCAATCGCTTTCGGGCGCGGGAAGCTGGCGCGCCAGGCAATTGCCACGGTACGGAATGGCACCGGCGGCGTCAGTGGGCGTACGGCAATCACGCCGGGGGCATAGTGATGGCTGTCCACCGCCGACAACGGCAGGATCGAAATGCCCAGGCCGGACGCGACCATATGGCGAATGGTTTCCAGGGAGCTGGACTCCACGGTGGTGTGCTTGGCGCCGTCGTTGCCTTTGGTCAGGGTCGGGCAGGCTTCCAGCACCTGGTCGCGGAAGCAATGGCCTTCGCCCAACAACAGCAGGCTCTTGTCGTTGAGCAGGGCGGCGTCGATGGTTTCTTTTTGCGTCCACGGGTGGGACGCCGGCATCAGCACGTAGAACGGCTCATCGTAGAGCGGCAGGGTCAGCACGTCTGCCTCGTTGAACGGCAGGGCGATGATGATCGCGTCCAGCTCACCGTTGCGCAGTTTGTCGCGCAGCACATGGGTGAAGTTTTCTTCGATATACAGCGGCATCTGCGGCGCGACGCGGTGCAGTTGCGGAATCAAATGCGGGAACAGGTACGGGCCGACGGTGTAGATGGCGCCGACTTTCAGCGGGGCGGTCAGCTGATTCTTGCCAGCCTGGGCCAGCTCGCGAATGCTTTGGGCCTGTTCCAGCACCTTCTGGGCCTGGGCGACGATGCCTTCGCCGACGGGCGTGAGGCGCACGGCACTTTTGCTGCGCTCGAAAATCAGCACACCGAGTTCGTCTTCAAGCTTCTTCACACCCACCGACAGCGTCGGCTGGCTGACGTGGCAACGCTCGGCCGCGTGGCCGAAGTGCTGCTCTTGGGCGAGGGTAACGATGTAGCGTAATTCTGTAAGAGTCATAGCGGGCGTCCATGAGGTTGCGGGCCAAGCATACCGGCTGCAATCGATAGACGCACGTTATCAGACAGCATGGGGTTTACGACACCTGGTAATCAGGTGTCGCGATCATGCTTTCAGCTTTGAGGGTATTTGAAGGTGAAGGTTTTGGTGAAGGGCCCCCACCATTCCGGTACGCCGGTTTCCTTGTCCACATGGTGGAAGAAGCCTTTGATTTGCGGGCTTTCATAGCGCAGCACCACGGTATAGGTGCCGGGGCCGTCCATTTTCACATTGTTGGCGTAGTGAGCGCCGTCTTTGGCCACCATCGGCAACAAGGTGCCGATTTCCTTGTAGTCGGGCGAGCCTTGCTTGACCAGCGAGTAGGTGATGGTCAGGTAGGGCACCCATTCACCGTTGGACAGGCCGTACTTGTTGTCGGCGGTGGCGTGCACGTCCGTCTCCAGGTGCACCGAGTCCTTGCTCATCACCATGCCCGGTGGCATAGGGGCCATTTCGATGCCCACCAGATAAGAGGAGGCGATTTCCATGTCGTTGACCTGGACGGGCCCGCCAATCGGGTATTCGCGGGCTTGGACCAGGGCGGAAGCGGCCAGGGCACTGACCAGTACCAGTGCGGCGGCCAAGGGGTTGCGCAGGTGTTTCATGGTGGGGCTCCTTGGGGACGTTAACGTGATTGCGTCGGGCGTGAATGCAGCAAGCGGTTACCCAGCACCAGGAGCGCGAGGGTGACGGACCAGGCGACCAGTTGGACCCCCAGTGGCCGGTCGGTGTAGCCCACCAGCGCGGTCAGTGCCCGGCCGGTGAGGCTGCCATCGGAGACCAGCCAGGAGGTGTCCCAGAGCTGGTAGCCCCAGGCGGGAATCAGGTCGATACCGGCAAGGATCGCGGCGGCCCGGCCAGCCATGCCGGCGGCGAGCAAGGCGATCATCCAGCCGGTAATCGAGAACAGACGCTTGAGGCTGATGGCGACCAGGCCGCGGTACATCAGCCAGGACAGCGCGGCGCCGGCGGCAATGCCGAGCACGCCGCCTGCCAGCATTGACAGTGGGTCTGCCTGGCTCGACGCGGCGATGCCGTAGAGGAACAGCACGATTTCCGAGCCTTCGCGCAGCACGGCCACGGTGATGACCACGGCCAGGGCCCAGAGTGATTTTTCGCCGGTGAGTACCGCATTGCCGGCGCTGCGCAGTTGGGTCGCCAGCTCGCGTCCGTGACTGGCCATCCACAGGTTGTGCCAGCCCAGCATCACCACGGCGACCACCAGAATGGCCGCGTTGAAGATTTCCTGGCCGAAGCCTTGCAGCGCCTGGGTGATTGCGCCGGTAAACAGCGCCAAGATGCCGGCACCGAGCACGCCGGCTGCAATCCCTCCACCGATAAACAGGCCGCGCCGAGCCAGACCTTGGGTGGCGGCCATCACGATACCCACGACAATCCCGGCTTCCAGCACTTCTCGAAACACGATCAACAGACAGGCCAGCATGGCTTACTCCTTGGCCGCGACAGCAGTGACCGTGCCTTTGGCCTGGTCCGGGTGGTAGTCATCGAAGAAGGTGTAGGTGCCGGGATGCAGCGGGCCGGCAAACACCGTGACGGTGTTGCCGGGGACGATGATTTTTTCGAATTTCATGTCGTAGCTTTCGAACTCATCGACGCTTTCGTCGTGGCTGGTGAGTTGAATGCGGAAACGCTCACCGGCAGGCACCTCGAACGTCGAGGGGCTGAAGGTGTGGTTTTGAATGACCAGGGTGACCAACTGATCCGCCTGCGCTGCGACGGGAAAAACCAGTAGGAGGAGAGCCAGCCGGGCAAGGTTGGGCATGCCGAATGTCCGCTAATAAGAACTATTCGCGAATGATTGGCTTTGTATTTAAGTGTTACAAGTGAAGATCGTGTTAGGTGCCAGCTTGTTCAAGCCTGGTTCAGGTTGCGGGATGTGCGGGGGAGTGAGCAGCAACCGTAGGCACCCGAGGGTGCCTAGGGTGAGGATTACCGGCGACGTTTTTCGATGTTGTAAACGAACGGCGCAACGATCTCGATGCTGCCGCCTTTCAACATGTCGGCCGGCGGCTTGGGCAGCGGCTGGGCGCGACGGATCATGTCGAGGGTGGCGCGGTCCAGATCGGCGTTGCCAGAGCGGCCCACCAGTTCATAGGACAGCACGTTGCCATCGGCATCCACCACGAAACGCAAGCGGTTCAGGCCTTCCTTGCCACGGGCCTGGGCGCCCGGCGGGTACTTCTTGTACTTCTGCAGGTGGCCCAGCAGGGTACTTTCCCAGGTGGCCTTGGCCGCGATCTGCTGCGGTGAAGGGCCCGGTTGTGGCTGAGCAGACTTTTCCGTAGGCGCGTTGTTCTGCGGAGTTTCGCTCGGCGGCTCTTCGGAAGGTTTTTCCTTGGGCGGATCGGGCTTCTTCTCCACAGGCTTGGGTGGCTGTGGTTTCGGCTTGGGCTTGACCGGCTTGGGCACCTGGATCGTCGGCTTCGGTGCCTCGGCCAGTTTCGGCAATGGCAGCTCTTCCACCGGCGCCGGCGGTTGCGGCGGCGTGATCACCTTTGGCGGAGCGGGAGGCGGTGGCGCCGGCATCGGTGCCAGGTCGATGACCATGGCAGCCGGAGGCAGCTGGACCGTGTGTGGCGCCGACCACTGGAGCGCGAGGATGATCGCGACGGCGTGGACGCCCAGCACGACGGCGAGGCTGGTGCCATAACGCGTCAGTTTGTGGCGCGTCGTGATCATTTCTTGGCTGCCGTCTCAAGTCCGACCAGGCCTACCTTGAGGTAGCCGGCTGCCCGCAGGGCATCCATCACGCTCATCAGGTCGCCGTAGTCCACGCCCTTGTCGGCCTGGAAGAAGATGGTCGTGTCTTTCTTGCCCTGGGTCTTGGCGTCGAGCACCGCGCCCAGGGTTTCGGATTTGACTTCTTCTTCGCCCAGGAACAGACGCTGGTCCGCCTTGACGCTGAGGAATATCGGTTTCTCCGGCCGCGGCGCAGGTTTCGCGCTGGAAGCGGGCAGGTCGACCTTGATGTCCACAGTGGCCAGTGGTGCGGCCACCATGAAGATGATCAGCAGCACCAGCATCACGTCGATAAACGGTGTGACGTTGATTTCGTGGTTCTCGACGAGCTCGTCGTCGCCTTGATTCAAATGCAGGCCCATGGCCGATTACCCCACTTTCACCATATGCGGTTGCGAGCTGCGCTCGGTAGGCAGGTGATCGAGGTCACGGCTGACCAGCAACAGGACTTCTGCCGAAGCGTCCGACACCTGGGCCTTGTAGCCGGCGATCGAACGGGCGAAGACGTTGTAGATGACGACCGCAGGAATCGCGGCAACCAGGCCCAGTGCCGTTGCCAGCAGGGCTTCGGCGATGCCGGGAGCCACGACGGCAAGGTTGGTGGTCTGGGTTTTGGCGATGCCGATGAAGCTGTTCATGATGCCCCACACGGTACCGAACAGGCCGACGAAAGGCGCGGTGGAACCGATGGTGGCCAGCACGCCGGTGCCGCTGCTCATGTTGCGACCGCAGGCGGCAACCAGGCGCTCAAGACGGAAGCTGACACGTTCCTTGATGCCTTCTTTTTCACGGCTGTTGGCCGACAGGCGCATTTCTTCGAGTGCGTCGTGAACCAGCAGGTGCGCCAGGGTGCCCTTCTTCGCCGCGCTTTCGCTGGCTTCTTTCAGGGTGGTGGCTTTTTTCAGGTGGACGATTTCAGTGCGCAGGCGACGCTTGGCGCCCAGCAGCTCGAAGCCTTTGGCGATCCAGATGGTCCAGGTGATGATCGAGGCGATGGCCAGGCCGATCATCACGATCTTCACGATGATGTCAGCGTTCTGGTACATGCCCCAGGGCGACAGGTCGTGGGCCATGCCCAGGCTGTTGTCTTCTTCCAGCACGACGCCGGAATCGTCAGCCGGTGCGCCTTCGGCGGCCAGGGCCGGGTCGGTAGCGGCAGGTGCGGCGGCTGGCGCAGCAGTGTTTTGCTCGTGGGCTGGTGCGGTCGCTGCAGGCGGGGCGGCCGGCGCGGTGTTGTCGGCGAAGGCGGCGGTCGGTGCCAGCAGAACGCTGAACAGCACTGCCGCAATCGCACGCCAGGCGCGGGATGGGCTGTGAGGCTTGGTTGGCGAAGCGGGGGATGTATTGCGTGTCATGCTGGCCGGACCTGAGAGAAAAAAATGAGTGAGCGTCCTTCCAGACCGTAACGGGTCGAGGACAAATGGGCGGTTATTATTGCAAGTAATTCTTGTTAACAGAAGTAATACAGTTACTTTATTTGTCGTTTTGCTGGCCGCTGGTCATCTGTGGGGGCTAATCTTGACCTTTAAGAATGGAGTTTTGTGATGTCTGCGCCTTCTGTGGTGATTGCCGGTTGCGGCGATGTCGGTAGCCGTCTGGCCACCCAATTGCTGGCCCAGGGCTGGGAGGTTCATGGCCTGCGGCGGGATATCTCGCGCCTTCCCAAGGGCGTTATCGGGATTGCCGGCGACCTGTTCAATGAAGACTGTCCCGACACCTGGCCGGTGGGCGGGGTGGATTACCTGGTGTATTGCGCGGCGGCCACCGATCACGACGAGGCGGGCTATCGTGCGGCGTACGTGCAAGGGTTGCGGCATGTGCTGGAATGGCTGAACGACTACGGCCAGGAGCCTAAACACCTGCTGTTTGTGTCCAGCAGCAGTGTGTATGGGCAGCAGAACGGTGAGTGGGTCGACGAAAGCTCCGAGACCAAGGCAGGTGGTTATTCCGGACAAGTGATGCTGGAAGCCGAGCAAGTGGCATTGAATAGTGGGATTCCCGCCAGTGTCGTGCGCCTCACCGGGATTTATGGTCCAGGTCGGGAATGGTTGTTGAGCCAAGTGCGCCAGGGTTATCGCGTGGCGATTGATCCGCCTTTATATGGCAACCGGATTCACGCGGATGACGCAGCGGGCTTGCTGGCGTTTTTGCTGCGGCACGTGGAGCAGGGCGGTGTGCTGGATAAGTGCTACATCGGCGTCGACGATGCTCCGGCCCCGCTGGCCGAGGTGGTTGGCTGGTTGCGCGAGTACCTTGGCGTGACCGAATGGGCCGAGAACGCCAGCGTGCGACGCGCCGGTAGCAAGCAGTGCAGCAATGCCCGGGCCAAGGCGTTGGGCTGGGTGCCGCGTTATCCGAGTTATCGCGAAGGGTATGCGGCGATTCTCGAGGGTTGATTGCACTCTGAAGTAAAGGAGCCCAGGGGCTCCTTTTTTACGTCACTGTTTTTCCAGCAGCCATTTGCGTGGGCCTGGGGTGAGCTGTGGGATTTCATCCGGTGGGGACGAGTTGATCGCCTGGAGAATCTCCAGCTGTTTGCCGTAACGCACAAAAATCCAGCTGTCTCCCACATCGCCCCTGCCCAGGTAGAGGGTGTCATTGCCGGCCCCTTGAGTGGCGCAATCGCCTCCCAGGCACAGCTCGTACCGGTTGTTTTGCGCCAGGCCGGATACGCTGCCATCAGCGTTGAAGGCGACGATGTTGCCGGCGCCCTGGCCCTCAATGATTTTCCACTGGCCGCCCATATAAGCCGAGTTCAGCGCACGTCTGAACGTCATGCCCCACTGGGCGTGCGCAACGGCAGGTTGGGCGGGACGGGTGAAGCGCTGGGCTGCATGATTTTTTGTGGCCTGCTGGATCAGTTGGTTGCCATCCAATTGCAGTTCATCGGTGCCATGGCCGTTGTAGTCGACGGTCCATGCACCCGGCGCCTTTGGCTGTAATTGGCCTTCGCCCAGTTCAAATGCATTGCTGACGTGCGCCTTGTTGCTGCGGGTGTCGATGTTCCATTCCAGATTTAAGCCATGCGCATCAATGGCTCGCAGCAAGGGCCTGCCTTGGGCAGCCGAGTCGATGGCTGCCTGGTTTATCCACAGTCCGCTGAGGTCGGTTGGCTGCGGCGCATGGGTACAGCCGCCCAGCAGGACCAGGCTGAGAACAAGTAATTTATGCATGGGGCTATCCGGCTGCAGATGAAAAAAACCATGGCGCACACTAAAGAAAAAGGAGCCCGTGGGCTCCTTTGTTCTGTATCACTGTTTTTCCAGCAACCATTGTCGCGGCCCGGGGGTAAACGAGGGCACCTCGTCGGCCTGGGCGGTGTTGATCGCCTGGAAGATCTCCAGTTGCTTGCCCTTGCGCGCGAAGATCCAGGGGTTGCCCTGGCCGTTCAGCTGCAGCCAGATGCTGTCGTAGCCACCGCTCATGGAGGCGCAATCGCCCGCGAGGCACAGCGAATACTGATCAGCGCCCGGCAGGCCGGTCACTTGGCCGTTGGCCTGGAACTGCACGGTTGCGCCTTCGCCATTGCCGCTGCTGATCTTCCAGGTGCCACCCATATAAGCGGCGTACAGCGTGCGTTCGAAATTGGCACCCAGCGGCGCGCCTTCGGGGGCTGGGTCCTTGGCACGGGCGAACAGTTGCTCGGGCTCGTTATCATTGGCCCCTTGCAGCAATAGTTTGCCTTTACGCTTGAGTTCGGTGGCCGAGCCGCCGTAGAAATCGACGCTCCAGGCGCCGGATTTTTCACCCAGCAACTTGCCTTCAGCTACTTCAAAACCGTTGTAGTAGCGGGCCTGGGATGCTTTGGTGTTCACCTCCCATTCGAGGTTCGGACCGTAGCTCTGCAGGGCTTCACGCAAAGGGCCGCCCTTGGCTGCCGCGTCGATGGCGGCCTGGTTGATCCAAGTGCCGCTCACATCCAGGTCGGCGGGATTGCTGGCGCACCCGCCGAGCAGCAGGGCGAGCAACGAAGAGGCAACGAGCGCTTTGCGCATTACGAAATCCTTCCAAAAACCAATTCGGCGCAGCCTTCCCATGGAAGCGCTGCGCCGGATGTTTTACTCGATGACCAGAATGGCGTCCATCTCAACCTGCGCGCCCTTTGGCAGGGCGGCAACGCCGATGGCGGCGCGGGCCGGGTACGGCTGTTCGAAGTACTTGCCCATGATCTCGTTGACCTTGGCGAAGTGGCTCAGGTCGGTAAGGAAGATGTTCAGTTTGACGATGTCCTTGAACGAACCGCCCGCAGCTTCGGCAACCGACTTCAGGTTTTCGAAGACCTGTACGGTCTGGGCTTCAAAGCCTTCAACCAGCTCCATGGTTTTTGGGTCTAGTGGAATCTGGCCGGACATGTAGACGGTATTGCCCGCCTTGATCGCCTGGGAGTAAGTACCGATTGCTGCTGGTGCCTTGTCGCTGGTGATAACAGTCTTGGTCATGAATGACTCCTTGTAATGGATGGGCTAGGCGCGCATGCGGGTGATGCGGATGACCCCGGTCAGGGCGCGCAGTTTCTTGATCACGCGGGCCAGGTGCACGCGGTCGTGCACGCTGACCACCAGTTGGACCACGCTGATGCGACCATCGCGTTCGTCCATGCTGATTTTCTCGATATTGCCGTCGGCCGCGTTCACGCTGCTGGCCAGCAGGGCGATCAAGCCGCGCTGGTGTTCCAGCTCGACCCGCAGCTCGACGTTGAATTCGCCAGTGACATCCTTGGCCCACGAAAGCTGGATGCATTTCTCGGGGTTGTGGCGGATTTCACTGATATTGCGGCAGTTGTCCAGGTGCACCACCATGCCTTTGCCCGCGGACAGGTGGCCGACAATCGGGTCACCCGGGATCGGCGTGCAGCACTTGGCGTAGCTGAGCACCAAGCCTTCGGTGCCGCGAATCGCCAGCGGGCCTTCGGGGCTTGGCAGCTGTTCGCCTTCGCCCAGCAGGCGGCGGGCGACCACATAGGCCATGCGGTTGCCCAGGCCGATGTCTTCCAGCAAGTCTTCGATCAGTTCCTGGCGGTACTCGTGGAGCATCGCCTGCACGCGCTCGGCCGGGATCTTGTCCAGGGAGCTGTCGAAGCCGTTGAGCACCTTGTTCAGCAGGCGTTCGCCCAGGCTGATGGACTCGGAACGGCGTTGCAGTTTCAGGGCGTGACGGATGTGGGTGCGGGCCTTGCCGGTGACCACAAAGTTGAGCCAGGCCGGGTTCGGGCGCGCGCCTGGTGCGCTGACGATCTCCACCGTGGAACCGCTTTGCAGCGGTTCCGACAGCGGGGCCAGTCGACGATTGATCCGACAGGCTATGCAGCTGTTACCCACGTCGGTGTGCACCGCGTAGGCAAAGTCGACCGCGGTGGAGCCTTTGGGCAGCTCCATGATCCGGCCTTTGGGCGTGAACACGTAGACCTCGTCCGGGAACAGGTCGATCTTCACGCTTTCGATAAATTCCAGGGAGTTGCCGGCACGTTGCTGCATTTCCAACACGCCCTTGACCCACTGGCGGGCGCGGGCATGGGTGCCTTTCGGCTGCTCGTCGCCGGTGGATTTGTACAGCCAATGGGCGGCGATGCCATTGTTGGCCATCTCTTCCATTTCGCGGGTGCGGATCTGGATCTCGATCGGCACCCCGTGCATGCCGAACAGCGTGGTATGCAGCGACTGATAGCCGTTGGCCTTGGGAATTGCGATGTAGTCCTTGAAACGACCCGGCAGGGGCTTGTACAAATTATGTACAGCGCCCAGCACGCGGTAGCAGGTATCGACCTTGTCGACGATGATCCGGAACGCGTACACGTCCATGATCTCGTTGAAGGCCCGACGCTTGCCGCGCATCTTCTTGTAGATGCCGTAGATGTGTTTCTGCCGGCCGCTGACCTCGCCCTCGATCTCATCGATCGCCAGGCAATGGCTCAGGGACTCTTCGATCTTGTTGACGATTTCCTTGCGGTTGCCCCGGGCGCGTTTGACCGCCTGGTAGATGCGCGCTGAACGCATCGGGTGCATGGCCTTGAAGCCGAGGTCTTCGAATTCGATACGAATGGCGTGCATGCCCAGCCGGTTGGCGATGGGCGCGTAGATTTCCAGGGTTTCCTTGGCGATGCGCCGGCGTTTTTCGCCGGACAGCACTTCCAGCGTGCGCATGTTGTGCAGGCGGTCGGCCAGTTTGACCAGGATCACACGGATGTCCCGGGCCATGGCCATGGCCATCTTCTGGAAGTTTTCCGCCTGGGCTTCGGCCTTGGTCTCGAAGTTCATCTGGGTCAGTTTGCTGACCCCGTCGACCAGTTCGGCCACGGTTTCGCCAAACTGCGCGCTGAGCGCTTCCTTGGCAATGCCGGTGTCTTCGATCACGTCATGCAGCATCGCGGCCATCAAACTCTGATGGTCCATGTGCATGTCGGCAAGAATGTTTGCCACGGCAAGAGGATGCGTGACATACGCCTCGCCACTGCGGCGGCGTTGGCCGTCGTGGGCTTGTTCGGCGTAGAAATACGCTCGGCGGACCAGGTTGACCTGGTCTGGGCCGAGGTAGGTCGATAAGCGATCGGCGAGGGCGTCTATGCTCGGCAAAGTATTAACTCCTGCCGTTGGCTGTGACCCCGCGCCGTGCTACGTCGACCAGGCATAGGCTTAGACGGCCTCGTTGGACTCGTCCTCGAACGCTGCAAACAGCGGTTCGTCTTCAACGATTTCGGCGTTGGCGATGAACTCGTAGCTCATCAGGCCTTCAGCGATTTCACGCAGGGCTACAACGGTAGGCTTGTCGTTTTCCCACTGGACCAGAGGCTCTTTGCCGCCAGTGGCCAGTTGACGGGCACGCTTGGTAGAGAGCATGACCAGCTCAAAGCGGTTATCCACGTGTTCTAGGCAGTCTTCAACGGTTACGCGGGCCATGGTATTCCTCGGAGCGAATGCAATATGCGCGCTGCCCGGTTGGGCGAGCGGACTGAACAGTTTAAAAAATCACCAGCGTTTAGGGAAGCGCTGATTTTTCGCAGGCCATCGCAAACGCGCTACAAGTGCCAATGTAAAGCCCTTGCAGCGGTTTTGGGAAGAGCCAATCAGCCGAGCAGTTCGGCCAATAATTTGCCGAAACGCTGCTGCTGGCGCTTTTGCTGGAGCTGATTGGCGCGGAAAATCGCCTTCAGATCGTCCAGTGCGTGGGCGAAATCGTCGTTGATGATCAGGTAGTCGTAGTCGACGTAGTGGCTCATTTCACTGACGGCTTCGCGCATGCGGCCTTCGATGATCTCGTCGCTGTCCTGGCCGCGGTTGGTCAGGCGTTGGTGCAACGCTTCCAGTGACGGCGGCAGGATGAAGATCGAGCGGGCTTTGGGCATCAGCTGGCGCACTTGCTCGGCGCCCTGCCAGTCGATTTCCAGGATCAGGTCGTGGCCTTCGTCCAGGGTCTGCTGCAGGTGGCTTTGGGAGGTGCCGTAGAGGTTGCCGAAGACTTCGGCGCGCTCCAGGAAATCACCGTGCTCGATCATCTTGACGAACTCGGTGCGCTCGACGAAGTGGTAGTGCACGCCGTTCACTTCGCCCGGGCGCATGGCGCGGGTGGTGTGGGACACCGAGATGCGGATCTGCTCGTCAGCGTCGGTCAGGGCTTTGACCAGGCTGCTTTTGCCCGCGCCCGATGGGGCAGAAATGATGTAAAGGGTGCCGGTGCTGTGGGTCATGTCAGGGTGCCTTACTCGATATTCTGTACTTGTTCGCGCATTTGCTCGATCAACACTTTGAGGTTGACCGCCGCCTGGGTGCTGCGCGGATCAAAAGCTTTGGAGCCCAGTGTATTGGCTTCGCGGTTGAGTTCCTGCATCAGGAAGTCCAGGCGCCGACCGGCGGCACCGGCGGACTTCAGTACGCGGCGCACTTCCAGGATGTGGGTGCTCAGGCGGTCGAGCTCTTCGGCGACGTCGCTCTTTTGCGCCAGCAGGACCATTTCCTGCTCCAGGCGCACCGGGTCCAGTTCGGCCTGCATGTCGGCGAAGCGGTCGAGGACCTTCTGGCGCTGGGTGGCAAGCATCTGTGGCACCAGTTCGCGCAGGGTGACCACGTCTTCTTCGATGGAGGTCAGGCGGTCACTGATCAGGCGGGCCAGTTCGGCACCTTCGCGTTCGCGGCCGGCCTTGAGTTCTTTCAAGCCTTGGTTGAACAGGGCCAGGGCCTCGGCATTCAACGCCTGCGGGTCGGTGGCGTCGGCCACCAGCACGCCGGGCCAGGCCAGGACTTCCAGCGGGTTGATGGCGGCAGGTTGCTTGATCAGGCTGGCGATGGTTTCGGCGGCGGCGACCAATTGGGCGGCGCGCTCGCGATCCACCTGCAATGGCTTGCCGGTGGTTTCCTCGGTAAAGCGCAGGGTGCATTCCAGCTTGCCGCGAGAGATGCCCTGGCGCAGTGCCTCACGCACCGCGCCTTCGAGGTCGCGAAACGATTCCGGCAGGCGCAGGTGCGGCTCCAGGTAGCGGCTGTTGACCGAGCGCAACTCCCAGCTCAGGGTGCCTTGGACGCCGGCTTTTTCGACGCGGGCGAAGGCGGTCATGCTGTGCACCATGGAGGTACCTCGCGATGCAGTCCCGCAAACAGGCGGGCTGATGGGTAGATTGAAGCCGACAGGCTGCGAAGGCGCAGGATTGTAGCTCAACGGGACGGGTGGCCCCAAACAGTGGCTTCGGTGACCGGGTTTGTAACAGGATTTTTTAGAAGTGCCGATCAGGGCTGGCGGCTCTATAATGCTCGGCAGTTTTTCGTCCTCCGTACAGGTATCCCCTATGAAACGTCCAAGTGGTCGCGCTGCCGATCAGCTCCGCTCGATCCGCATCACCCGCAACTACACCAAACACGCCGAGGGATCTGTACTGGTCGAGTTTGGCGATACCAAGGTTATCTGCACCGTCAGCGTCGAAAATGGCGTGCCGCGTTTCCTCAAGGGCCAGGGCCAGGGTTGGTTGACTGCCGAATACGGCATGCTGCCGCGCGCCACCGGCGAGCGTAACCAGCGTGAAGCCAGCCGTGGCAAGCAAGGCGGCCGCACCCTGGAAATCCAGCGCCTGATCGGTCGTTCCCTGCGTGCTGCCCTGGACATGTCCAAGCTGGGCGACGTGACCCTGTACGTCGACTGCGACGTGATCCAGGCCGACGGTGGCACCCGCACCGCATCCATCACCGGCGCCATGGTTGCCCTGGTCGATGCGCTCAAAGTCATCAAGAAGCGTGGCGGCCTGAAAGGCGGCGATCCGCTCAAGCAGATGATCGCGGCTGTATCGGTAGGCATGTATCAAGGCGAGCCCGTGCTGGATCTGGACTATCTTGAAGATTCGGCTGCCGAGACCGACCTGAACGTGGTGATGACCAGCACCGGTGGTTTCATCGAAGTGCAGGGCACCGCCGAAGGCGCGCCATTCCAGCCGGCGGACCTGAATGCCATGCTGGCATTGGCCCAGAAAGGCATGACCGAGATCTTCGAACTGCAGAACGCCGCCCTGGCCGACTGATTCAACCCCAAGGAGCTACGCCATGAGTGACAGTCAACTTCCGCTGCCGACACCGTCCAAGGAAGTTCGCCAGTGGGCGATGCTCTGTCACTTCGCGGCGTTTTTCGGCTTGATGTTCCCGTTCGGCAGCCTGCTGGGGCCTTTGATTCTCTGGCAAGTGAAGAAGGACACGGACCCGTTCATTGATGACCAGGGCAAGGAAGCGCTGAATTTCCAGATCACCGTGGGCATTGCCTGGGCGGTCTGCTTCCTGCTGGGTTTTATCGTGATCGGCTTCGTGTTGATGACCGTCCTGGTGATCGGCGCGGTGGTGATGACGATCATTGGGGGCATTAAGGCCAACAAGGGCGTGGCTTATCGTTATCCGTGGACGTTGCGGTTGATCAAATAACCACCGCCCACAAAAAAACCGACAGCGATGTCGGTTTTTTTGTGCCTGGGAAAAGACCTTAGATGGTCAATGTCCAGTCGTAGTCCACGATCAGCGGCGCGTGCTGCGAGAAGCGCGGCTGGCGTGGCAGGCGTGCGCTGCGCACGAAGCGGCGCAAGCCTGGCGTCAGCAGCTGGTAGTCAAAGCGCCAGCCGAGGTTGAGCATCTCGGCCTGTTCGTTATCCGGCCACCAGCTGTACTGGTCGCCTTCGCGGCTGACTTCCCGCAGGGCATCGACATAGCCCATATTGCCGACAATCTCGTCCATCCAGGCCCGTTCCGGCGCCAGGAAACCCGGGGATTGCTGGCTGTCGCGCCAGTTCTTGATATCCAGCTTCTGTTGCGCCACGTACAGCGAGCCACAGTAAATGTACTCGCGACGTTTGCGCCGCTGTTTATCCAGATAACGGGCGAAATCGTCCATTAGCTTGAACTTCTGGTTCAAGTCTTCATCGCCATTCTGCCCTGATGGAAGCAGCAAGGTCGCGATGCTGACCTTGTCGAAATCGGCTTGCAGGTAGCGCCCGTAGCGGTCGGCTGTCTCGAAGCCGAGGCCGCTGATGACCGCCTTGGGTTGCAACCGCGAATACAAAGCCACGCCGCCTTGGGCGGGAACTTCGGCATCACAGGCATAAAGGAAGTAGCCATCCAGTTGGAAGGCTGGGTCGTCCAGTTCAAAGGCGGAGGCGCGGGTGTCCTGCAGGCAGATGACGTCGGCATTCTGGGCTTGCAGCCAACTGAGCAAACCACGCTCGACTGCAGCCTGAATACCATTGACGTTCACACTGATGATCCGCATAAATGGCCCCAAAAATCGCGTGCGTGTATGATACACGCCGTCTACCTAATTAGCTAAATCCGTGGTATCTGAGGCTTTTTTCATGCAGGCGTATCAACGCGATTTCATTCGTTTTGCCATCGATCGCGGCGTATTGCGCTTCGGTGAGTTCACCCTGAAGTCCGGGCGCACCAGTCCTTACTTCTTCAATGCCGGCCTTTTCAACTCGGGTTCTGCCCTGGCGCAGTTGGGTCGTTTCTATGCGGCCGCCATCGTTGAAAGCGGTATTTCCTTCGACGTGCTGTTCGGCCCGGCCTACAAGGGCATTCCCCTGGCCGCCGCGACCGCCGTGGCGTTGGCCGAACATCACGGGCTGGATTTGCCTTGGTGCTTCAACCGCAAGGAAGCCAAGGCCCATGGCGAAGGCGGTAGCCTGGTGGGCGCGCCGCTCAAGGGCGACGTGCTGATCATCGACGACGTGATCACTGCCGGTACGGCGATTCGCGAAGTGATGCAGATCATCGCTTCCCAGGACGGCGCCAAGGCGGCCGGCGTGCTGATCGCGCTGAACCGCCAGGAGCGTGGCAACGGTGAATTGTCGGCGATCCAGGAAGTGGAACGTGATTTCGCGATTCCGGTGGTGAGCATCGTGTCCCTGAACCAGGTGTTGCAGTTCCTGGAAGATGACCCACAGCTCAAGCAGCACTTGCCAGCGGTCAAGGCCTACCGCGAGCAGTTCGGCGTTTGATCTAAACGCCGGACAAAAAAAGCCCCCGCTCAACCAGCTTGAGCGGGGGCTTTTTGTTTGCAGCGCTTTAAGGGCGCTTGCGGTTACTGATCAACGTACCCACACCGGTGTCGGTGAAGATTTCCAGCAGGATCGCATTCGGAACCCGGCCATCCAGGATCAGCGAGCTGCCGACGCCGCCTTGCACGGCTTCCAGTGCACAGCGGATCTTCGGCAGCATGCCGCCGTAGATGGTGCCGTCGGCGATCAGGTCGTCCACTTGCTGGGTCGTCAGGCCGGTCAAGACCTTGCCTTCCTTGTCCATCAAACCCGCAATGTTGGTGAGCAGCATCAGCTTCTCGGCCTTCAGCGCCTCGGCCACCTTGCCGGCCACCAGGTCGGCGTTGATGTTGTAGGACTCACCGTTGGCGCCCACGCCGATTGGCGCGATCACCGGGATGAAATCGCCTTTCACCAGCAGGTTCAGCAGATCGGTGTTGATGCCGATCACTTCGCCCACCTGGCCGATGTCGATGATTTCCGGCTGGGTCATCTCCGGGGTCTTGCGGGTCACGGTGAGCTTCTTCGCCCGGATCAGCTCGGCGTCCTTGCCGGTCAGGCCGATGGCGCTGCCGCCATGGCGGTTGATCAGGTTGACGATGTCTTTGTTCACCTGGCCACCCAGGACCATCTCCACCACGTCCATGGTCTGGGCGTCGGTGACACGCATGCCGTCGATGAAGTGACTCTCGATGGACAGGCGCTTGAGCAGGTCACCGATTTGCGGGCCGCCACCGTGTACCACCACCGGGTTGATCCCGACGGCTTTCATCAACACGATGTCGCGGGCAAAGCCGGTTTTCAGCTCGTCGCTTTCCATGGCATTGCCGCCGTACTTGATCACCAGCGTCTTGCCGACGTAGCGTCGAATGTAAGGCAACGCTTCGGAAAGGACCTTGGCGGTATTGGCGGCGGCTTCGCGTTCGAGGGTCATTCAGGGCTCCGGTACAAAAAATCAGAACGGTAATTGGAGATCAGGGGCAACACGTTTCAACTGGGCGTGGAACACGTCCTTGATGCGCTGCAACTCAGCCTCGGAATCCGCCTCGAAACGCAGCACCAGCACCGGTGTGGTGTTGGATGCGCGAACCAGGCCCCAGCCTTTGGCGTAATCGACCCGCACGCCGTCAATGGTGGTCAGGTTGGCGCCTTCGCCCCATTGCGCATCGTGCAGTGCGTCAATGATGCTGAATTTGCTCTCTTCGGTCACATGGATATTGATCTCTGGCGTAGAAATATCATCCGGGAAGGTTGCAAACAGGTCTTCGGCGGTGGATTTTTCCTTGCTGAGGATCTCCAGCAGACGGGCGGCGCTGTAAATACCGTCGTCAAAACCGAACCAGCGCTCCTTGAAGAACACGTGACCACTCATTTCGCCGGCCAACAGGGCGCCGGTTTCTTTCATTTTCTTTTTGATCAACGAGTGACCGGTCTTCCACATTAGCGGACGACCGCCGTATTCCTTGATCAGCGGCGTCAGGCGGCGGGTGCATTTGACGTCGAAGATGATCTCGGCGCCCGGGTTGCGCGCCACGACGTCGCGGGCAAACAGCATCAGCAGGCGGTCCGGGAACACGATATTGCCGGTGTTGGTCACCACGCCGACACGGTCGCCGTCGCCGTCGAAAGCCAGGCCCAGGTCGGCGCCGGTTTCCTTGACCTTGGCGATCAGGTCCACCAGGTTCTCAGGCTTGCCCGGGTCCGGGTGGTGGTTAGGGAAGTGGCCGTCGACCTCGCAGAACAGCGGGATCACTTCGCAATTCAGGGCTTCGATCAGTTGCGGGGCGATCACGCCGGCCGCGCCGTTGCCGCAGTCCACCACCACTTTCAGGCGGCGGGCGAGTTTGACGTCGCGGGTGATTTCGTCCGAGTAGCGATCAAGGATTTGCACCTTGGTGATGCTGCCGGTGCCGCTGGTCAGGTCGTTGGTCTTCAGGCGGGTGTGCAGGGCCTGGATCTGTTCGTTGGCCAGGGTGTCGCCAGCGATGACGATCTTGAAGCCGTTGTAGTCCGACGGGTTGTGGCTGCCGGTGAGCATTACGCCCGACTTGCCGGCCAGCACGTTGGCCGCGTAGTACAGCGCGGGCGTCGGCACCAGGCCCACGTCGCTGACATGGCAGCCGCTGTCCGCCAGGCCCTGGATCAGTTGCTCCACCAGCTCGGGGCCGGACAGGCGACCATCACGGCCTACGGAAACATTGGGCTCGCCCTGGGCCAGGCTCTGGGAGCCAATGGCACGGCCGATCCAGTAGGCGGTCTCGGCGGTCAGGGTCTTGGGGACCACGCCACGGATGTCATAGGCGCGGAAAATGCTTTCGGGAAATGTCGGGGCGACTCGGGCTGCGTTGCTCATTGCGGGGGGGAACTCCATCTGAAAGGGGCGGGGCAGGCCTCAGGGGTGCTGACCGGCAGGCTCAAACTGAAGGGTAAGACGGCGTTTTTGGCATAGAGTTCGTGGAGCAAAAGTGCCATCGGTGCCGAAGCACCGCTCTTTCGCCCGCCTAATGCCCTGATTTCACTGGGGAAATCTTGCTGATAAGTTCCGCGCATTCTTCATCCTGAAAGGCCATGCGTTGGCGTCAGGCCGGGTGAGGCACCCGGCTTGTCCGGCTAAGTCAGTTCAGCTTAGTCAGTGGCTGCCGGAATGTCCGAAGCCACCTGCACCGCGCTGGGTTTCGTCGAACTCTTCGACCAGCTCGAAGTGCGCCTGCACCACCGGCACAAGCACGAGTTGGGCAATACGCTCGCCAACGGCGATGTTGAACGCAGTCTGGCCACGGTTCCAGCACGACACCATCAACTCGCCCTGGTAGTCCGAGTCGATCAGGCCCACCAGGTTGCCGAGGACGATCCCGTGTTTGTGGCCCAGGCCGGAGCGCGGCAGGATCAGCGCCGCCAGGCCAGGGTCGCCCACGTAGATCGACAGGCCGGTCGGAATCAGAATGGTCTGGCCCGGCTCAAGCACGGTGTCCTGCTTGAGCATGGCGCGCAGGTCGAGGCCGGCGGAGCCTGGAGTGGCGTAGGCCGGCAGCGGGAATTCGTTGCCGATGCGTGGGTCGAGGATCTTGGCTTGCAAAGCGTGCATGGAAATTAAACCTGGTTCAGCCGTAGGGCGATAAAAGAGATCAGTTGGCGGGCAATCTTGCCCTTGCTGGTCTGGGCGAAAACGGTAGCGTGCAACTCGCGGTCGATCACGCTGATGGCGTTTTCCTCGCTGTTGAAGCCGATGCTCGGGTTGGCGACATCGTTGGCGACAATCAGGTCGAGGTTTTTGTCTTTCAATTTGCGTGCGGCGTAGTCCAGCAAATGCTCGGTTTCGGCAGCGAAGCCGACGCTGAACGGGCGGTCTTCACGGGTGGCGATGGTCGCCAGAATGTCCGGGTTACGGACCATTTGCAGGAGCAGGCCGTCGCCGCTTGTAGGGTCTTTCTTGAGTTTCTGTGGTGCAACCACTTCAGGGCGGTAGTCCGCCACCGCAGCCGAAGCGATAAACAGGTCGCAGGGAATCGCCGCTTCACAGGCCGCCAGCATGTCGCGGGCGCTGACTACGTCGATTCGGGTGACGCGATCCGGGGTCGGCAGATGCACCGGGCCGGTGATCAACGTCACACGGGCGCCTGCCTCGACCGCCGCTTCAGCCAGGGCAAAGCCCATTTTTCCTGAGCTATGGTTGGTGATGTAGCGCACCGGGTCGATGTTTTCCTGGGTCGGGCCGGCGGTGATCAACACGTGCTTGCCGGTCAGGGCCAGGTGCTGGAAGCAGTCGGCGGCGCATTGGGCGAGGTCGGTGGCTTCGAGCATGCGGCCCAGGCCCACATCGCCGCAGGCCTGGCTGCCGGAGGCCGGGCCGAAGACCTTGAGGCCACGGCTTTGCAGGAGTTGGGTGTTGGCCTGGGTGGCCGGGTCGCGCCACATGGCCTGGTTCATGGCCGGGGCGATGGCGACGGTGGCGTCGGTGGCCAGCACCAGGGTGGTCAGCAGGTCGTCGGCAATGCCTTGGGCCAGGCGGGCGATCAAGTCGGCGGTGGCCGGGGCGATCAGCACCAGGTCGGCCCATTTGGCCAGCTCGATGTGGCCCATGGCAGCTTCGGCTGCGGGGTCCAGCAGGTCGAGGTGAACCGGGTGGCCGGACAGGGCCTGCATGGTCAACGGGGTGATGAATTCACTGCCGCCACGGGTCATGACCACGCGCACTTCGGCGCCCTGGTCCAGGAGCCTGCGAACCAGCTCTGCGCTCTTGTAGGCGGCAATGCCGCCGCCGACGCCGAGAACGATGCGTTTCCGATACAGACGCTGCATTGGCTTGCCTTTCCAGTTCAGTGATGGCGTTGCGATGCCCCCTCCCCAGGTGAAATCGCACGCAAAAAGATGGCCTAAGATACCACAGCGTCCGCCATGCAACAGCGGCGCACATGCACACGGAGGTGCCATGAGTATTCGCGATTGGCCTGCGGCAGAGCGTCCGCGGGAGAAGCTGTTGGAGCTGGGCGCGGAGAATCTTTCCGACGCTGAATTGCTGGCGATTTTCCTGCGCACCGGGGTGTCCGGTAAAAGTGCCGTGGACCTGGCGCGGCATCTGCTGGCGCAATTTGGCAGCCTGCGCGCGCTGATGGAGGCCCGGCAGACGGTGTTCAACCAGCACCTGGGCCTGGGGCCGGCGAAGTTCGCCCAGCTTCAAGCGGTACTGGAAATGGCCCGCCGTCATTTGGCCGAGCGCCTGCGCAGCGACTCGGTGCTGGAAAGTCCGGAGGCTGTGCGCGACTACCTCAAGGCGCTGCTGCGCCATGAGCCTCACGAGATATTCGGCTGCCTGTTTCTCGACTCCAAACACCGGGTGCTGGGCTTCGAGAAGCTGTTTCAAGGCACCATCGACAACGCCATCGTCTATCCCCGGCAAGTGGTGAAGCGCGCGTTGGACTACAACGCTGCTGCGCTGATCCTGTGCCATAACCACCCTTCCGGCAGCGCCGAGCCCAGCATTGCTGATCGAAAACTGACCAGAGTGCTGCAAAAGGCGTTGGAGATGGTGGACGTGCGTGTGCTGGACCACATCATTGTGGGGGAGGGTGATCCGCTGTCGATGGCGGAATATGGGTGGATGTAGGGGCTGGCGCGCCAGCCCCTGGCAGGGTTCAGGGTTTGACGCTGACCTTGGAGTAATCCTGGCGCCCGAACGGGCTCACCTGATACCCCTCGACATTCTTGCGCGTCAGCGCAAACGCAGTCGGGTGCGCCAGTGGCAGCCACAGCGCCTGTTGCTGGATCTGCGCCTGGGCCTGCTGGTACAGCTTGCTGCGTACGCCTTGTTCGCTGGTGGTCTTGCCGGCGCTGATCAGCTTGTCCAGCGCAGGGTCGCAGTAGCGGGCGAAGTTGGTCCCGGACTTCACGGCCGCGCAGGAGAACTGCGGCGTCAGGAAGTTATCCGGGTCGCCGTTATCGCCGGCCCAGCCCATGAACAGCAGGTCGTGCTCGCCGGCCTTGGCGCGGCGGATCAGCTCGCCCCATTCGATCACGCGGATTTCAGCCTGGATGCCGACCTTGGCCAGGTCCGCTTGCAGCAGTTGTGCGCCCAGGCTCGGGTTCGGGTTCAGCAGGCTGCCCGACGGCCGGGTCCAGAGGGTGGTTTTGAAACCATCCTTGAGCCCGGCGCGATCCAGTAGCTGCTTGGCCTTGGCAATGTCCTGCGGATAGCCCGGCAACTCTTTGGCGTAACTCCAGGTATTGGGTGGGTACGGGCCGTTGGCGGCTTCAGCGGTGCCTTCGAATACCGCCTTGAGGTAGCTGGCCTTGTCGAAGGCCAGGTTGATTGCCTGACGGACTTCCGGCTTGTCCAGTGGCGGATGCTGGCTGTTGATGGCGACAAACGCGGTCATGAAGGCCGCCGTTTTCTCGATCTTCAGGTCGGCGTCTTTCTGGGCGGCATCGATATCCAGGGGTTTGGGCGACAAGGCGATCTGGCACTCGTCGCGCCGCAGTCTCTGCAGGCGCACGTTGGCGTCCGGGGTGATCGCAAAGATCAGGTTATCCACCGCAGGCTTGCCGGCGAAGTAGTCCGGGTTGGCCTTGTAGCGAATCGTTGCATCCTTCTGGAAGCGTCCGAAAATGAACGGGCCGGTGCCGATAGGCTGGCTGTTGAGCTTCTCCGGGGTGCCGGCCTTGAGCAGTTTGTCGGCGTATTCTGCCGGGTAGATCGAGGCAAAGCCCATGCTCAACGCGGCGAGGAAGGTCGAATCGGCGTGGTCCAGGGTAAAGCGCACGGTCAGCGGGTCGAGGGCATCGATCTTCTTGATCAGTGTGGGTAACTGCAGGGACTGGGCGTGGGGGAAGCCGCTCTGGGCGATCTTGTGCCACGGGTTGGCCGGGTCGAGCATGCGCTCGAAGCTGAAGCGCACGTCTTCGGCGGTCAGGGTGCGGCTTGGGGTGAAGTATTCAGTGCGATGGAATTTCACATCCGGGTGCAGCTTGAAGGTGTAGGTCAGGCCGTCCGGCGACACTTCCCAGCTGTCCGCCAGGCTCGGGACCAGCTTGCCGCTGGCGGCGTCGAAGTCCACCAGGCGGTTCATCAATACGTCTGCCGAGGCGTTGGTGGTGGTCAGCGAGTTGTATTGCACCACGTCGAAGCCTTCGGGACTGGCTTCAGTGCAGACGCTCAGGGTGGTGGCCGCCTGGGCGTGTGCAGCAATAAAAAGAGGGGCTAGCAATAGCGGTAGGGCAGCGAGGCGCATATTCGGTTTCCTTTGCAGATCGAAGGCCCATCTGCGAGTGCAGTCTGGAAAAGTCCTACCGTAGTGGGCGGATTGACAAATGACTAGCCCATTTTTGCCTGTGCTTTTGCCTCAAATACTGTTTTGATGGCGCCTCAGGTCGTTTTGCCGAGCACTTTGCAGTGCGCGCGGGCGCTGTAAATCATTCTGTGCGACGAGCGGTTAGCTTCTATAGCGGCCCACCCTGGCAACGGTTCAGGCGTCCATGGCCTGGATTTACGCGTGTAAAAACACACGGCCTGTTGTTGCACTGGGGTCTTTCTGGTATAAAGCAGCGCTCTTTTCTAGGGGCCCGGTTCCTTCGCTAGTAGGTGTAGCCGGTAAGACCCTAAAGAAACGCGGCGCCTGGCGCCAAATGACTGAGAGATTAAGCGGCCAACCCATGCCGGGTTGGGCATGTGGTTTTAGAGGGCTGAGGCATGTCGAGAGTCTGTCAAGTTACCGGTAAGGGTCCGGTGACTGGGAATAACATTTCCCACGCAAACAACAAAACCCGTCGTCGTTTCCTGCCAAACCTGCAGCATCATCGCTTTTGGGTTGAAGAAGAGAAACGTTTTGTCCGTCTGCGCGTATCTGCCAAAGGCATGCGTGTTATCGACAAGCGTGGCATCACTGTCGTGCTGGCCGAACTGCGCCGCGACGGCAAAATCTAAGGAGCTAAATCATGCGTGAATTGATTCGAATGATCTCTAGCGCCGGTACTGGTCACTTCTACACTACCGACAAGAACAAGCGTACTACCCCGGACAAGCTCGAAAAGAAAATGTTCGACCCGCGCGTTCGCAAGCACGTGATCTACAAAGAAGGCAAAATCAAGTAATTGGTTTTCTTTCTTGTGAAAAAAGCCCGTATCTCACGATGCGGGCTTTTTTTTGTGCCTGAAGAATTGATCAGGCCTTTTCTTCGAACACCACGTAGATCTTGCGGCAGGGTTCCAGCACTTCCCAGGTGCCGCTGAAACCGGCCGGAATCACGAAGCGGTCACCGGCCCGCAAGGTCTTGGCGTTGCCGTCGGCGTCGCGCAATACAGAGACGCCCTGCACGATCTCGCAGTACTCATGCTCGGTGTAATTGACCTTCCACTGCCCGACTTCACCTTCCCAGACCCCGGCGCTCATCTGGCCGCACGGACTGTTGTAGTGGTTGTAGACGGTTTGCTCAGGGTCGCCCTTGAGGATTTTCTCCGCGGCCGGACGGTAGCGGTCAGGCTCAGTCCTGGCCTGGCTGAAGTCGACGATATTCTGGATGTTCATGGGCGTGTCCCGTCTGGCCTGCGGTTGGAGAGCTCAAAGTCTATGTTTATTAAAATGAACATCGCAAGGGCGTTTGCTGCCGTTATGTCAAATATATTGAAACATCCATCGCCGCTGGTTTAGGGTGGCAGCTGCCTTGAGCCGAACAGCTGGCTGGCCGGGCAAGCATTCTTCGAAGGTGCCTGGGTACATTTGCCCGGCCCTTGTATTCAATAAGAGGAGGACACTCGCATGACCACCCTGACCCGTGCCGACTGGGAACAACGCGCCAAGGATCTGAAGATCGAAGGCCGCGCCTACATCAATGGCGAATACACCGCTGCTGTTTCCGGCGACACGTTCGAATGCCTCAGCCCGGTCGATGGCCGCCTGCTGGCAACGGTTGCCAGCTGTGACGTCGCCGACGCCCAGCGCGCGGTTGAAAACGCCCGCGCCACCTTCAATTCCGGTGCCTGGTCGCGCCTGGCGCCAGCCAAGCGCAAAGCCACCATGATCCGTTTCGCCGGCTTGCTCAAGGCTAACGCCGAAGAGCTGGCACTGCTTGAAACCCTGGACATGGGCAAGCCGATCAGCGACTCCCTGAACATCGACGTCCCGGGCGCGGCGCAAGCGCTGAGCTGGAGCGGCGAGGCCATCGACAAGATCTACGATGAAGTCGCAGCCACCCCCCACGACCAGCTTGGCCTGGTGACCCGTGAGCCCGTCGGCGTTGTCGCGGCCATCGTGCCGTGGAACTTCCCGCTGATGATGGCCTGCTGGAAACTCGGGCCGGCGCTGTCCACCGGTAACTCGGTGATCCTCAAGCCGTCTGAAAAGTCGCCGCTGACCGCCATCCGCATCGCCGAGCTGGCGGTTGAGGCCGGTATCCCGAAAGGCGTGTTCAACGTGCTGCCGGGTTATGGCCACACCGTGGGCAACGCCCTGGCGCTGCACATGGACGTCGACACCCTGGTGTTCACCGGTTCCACCAAGATCGCCAAGCAACTGCTGATTCGCTCCGGCGAGTCGAACATGAAGCGCGTCTGGCTGGAAGCCGGCGGCAAGAGCCCGAACATCGTGTTTGCCGATGCCCCGGACCTGCAAGCCGCCGCCGAATCTGCGGCCGGCGCCATCGCCTTCAACCAGGGCGAAGTGTGCACCGCTGGTTCGCGCCTGCTGGTGGAGCGCTCCATCAAGGATAAATTCCTGCCGCTGGTGATCGAGGCCCTCAAGGCCTGGAAGCCGGGCAACCCGCTGGACCCGGCCACCACGGTGGGCGCGCTGGTGGATACCCAGCAGATGAACACCGTGCTGTCGTACATCGAAGCCGGGCATGCCGATGGCGCCAAGCTGGTGGCCGGCGGCAAGCGCACGCTGCAGGAAAGCGGTGGCACCTATGTGGAGCCAACGATTTTCGACGGTGTGACCAACGCCATGAAGATCGCCCAGGAAGAAATCTTCGGCCCGGTGCTGTCGGTGATTGCCTTCGACAGCGTGGAAGAAGCCATCGCGATTGCCAACGACACCCAATACGGCCTGGCCGCTGCGGTGTGGACGTCGAACATCTCCAAGGCACACCTGACCGCCAAGGCACTGCGTGCCGGCAGCGTGTGGGTCAACCAGTACGATGGCGGCGACATGACCGCACCGTTCGGTGGTTTCAAGCAGTCGGGTAACGGCCGCGACAAGTCGCTGCACGCGTTCGACAAGTACACCGAGCTGAAGGCGACCTGGATCAAGTTGTAAGCCTCCAGGAACACCGCCGTAAAAAAATGTGGGAGCGGGCTTGCTCGCGAATGAGGTAGCACAGTCGCTGATGTATTGACTGGTACACCGCATTCGCGCGTAAGCCCGCTCCCACACTGTTTTGTGTGATCTCCAAATCATCCACAGGAGCGTGGAAATGCGTTGGGCGACCTATTTCGCCGTGTTGGCGTCGGTCTTGAGCGTGGGCCTGGCCTTGGGCGTGAGCATGCCGCTGGTGTCCTTGCGCCTGGAAAGCTGGGGCTACGGCAGCTTCGCCATCGGCGTCATGGCGGCGATGCCGGCCTTTGGTGTGCTGCTGGGGGCCAAGGTCTCCAGCGGCCTGGCCTCGCGCCTGGGCACGGCGAACCTGATGCGCCTGTGCCTGTGGGCCGGGGCGATTTCCATCGGCTTGCTGGCGGTATTGCCCAGCTACCCGGTATGGCTGGTGCTGCGGCTGATGATCGGGGTGATCCTGACCATCGTATTCATCCTCGGTGAAAGCTGGATCAACCAACTGGTGATCGAGCGCTGGCGCGGCCGTCTGGTGGCGCTGTATGGCTGTAGCTATGCCTTGAGCCAACTGTCGGGCCCGTTGCTGCTGGGCGCGCTGGGTACGGACAACGACATTGGGTTCTGGGTGGGCGTTGGTCTGCTGACGTTCTCGCCGATCCTGCTGCTGGGCCGCTCCGGGGCGCCCACCGCCGAGTCCTTCAGCGTGACCTTCAGCGACCTGCTGCGCTTCTGCCAGGGCTTGCCGGCGATTGCCTGGGCGGTGGCGTTATTCGCCGCGTTCGAGGCGATGATTCTGACGCTGTTGCCGGTGTATTGCCTGCAACAGGGCTTCACCGCCGAGATTGCCTTGGCGATGGTCAGTACGGTGGTGGTCGGTGATGCGTTGCTGCAACTGCCGATTGGCGCGCTGGCGGACTATCTGCCTCGACGCACGCTGTTTCTCGGCTGCGCGCTGATGCTGCTGGCGACGAGCCTGGCGATTCCGCTGTTGCTGGATACGCTGCTGATCTGGCCGGTGTGGGTGCTGTTCGGGGCCAGTGCCGGCGGGTTGTTCACCCTGTCGCTGATCCTGATTGGCGAGCGCTACCGTGACGACGCGCTGGTGCGCGCCAATGCGCATATCGCGCAGCTGTGGGGCATTGGTTGCCTGATCGGCCCACTGGTGGCCGGTGCCGGCAGCCAGTGGGTCAGCGGGCATGCGTTGCCGCTGTTGATGGCGGCGGGGGCGCTGGGGTTGGTGATTCTGTTGCTGCGCCAAGGTGCATTCGGCGCCGCACAACCCGCCTGAACTTGAAATGCGATCACCTGTGGGAGCCGGGCTTGCCCGCGATGGCGGAGTGTCAGCACCGGATACGTAAACTGACACTCCGCCATCGCAGGCAAGCCAGCTCCCACAGGTCCCGTCGCTGTTTTTAAAGCATGCGTTCCAGCCCGACGGATGTGGCAAACCAGGCATTGAACCGGCGCCACCAACTGCCCGGCTCGCGGGTCAGGGTGTGCAGTTGGCCGTTGTCTTCGGTCACCCACACCACCTTGCCGTCCCGCAGTTTCGCCTGATAACTCAAAGGCGGCGCCATACCTTCCAGGGCCAGGTTGCGCACGTGCTCCGCCAGCTCGGGACTGTCCACCAGCACCCCGACTTCGGTGTTCCACAACACCGAACGCGGGTCGAAGTTGAATGAGCCGATAAAGGACTTCTCCCGGTCAAAGATGATCGCCTTGCTGTGCAGGCTGGAATCCGAGCCGTGGAAGGTGCCTTTGCGGAACAGATGAGGGCCGCTGCCGCCGCCGTCTCCCGGCTGGCGGCGCAATTCGTACAGCTTTACCCCGTGCTCCAGCAGCGCCTTGCGGTAGGGCGCATAGCCACCGTGCACGGCGGGCACGTCGGTGGCTTCCAGGGAGTTGGTCAGCAGGCTCACCGAGACGCCGGCGTCCGCACGACCGGTCAGGTACACCAACCCGGGCTGCCCGGGCACGAAGTAAGCCGAAATCATCATCAGCTCATGGCTGACACCTTCCAGCTCGGGCGCCAGTTGGGTCGTCAGCAGCAGCCGTGGATCCGGGTCGGCCTTGGCCAGCACCTTGCTCGGCGCATCCCACAGTGCCTGGTTCCAGGCCCAGATCAGTTCGCGGCGCCAGATGTCCATGCGCGGTTGGGTCTTGTAAGTGCGCAGGCGGTTGTACAGGGCATGGTTTTGCTGGCGTGATTGCGCGAGGGATTCCTCCAGGCTTACGCGGGCGCTGGCCAGGTCGCCTTTGGAGGCGCTGCTGACGAAATCGCCGATGGGCTTGCTCAACGCACTGTTCCAGTACTGATCGAAACTGTGGCCCAGTTGTTCGGCCACCGGGCCCACGCTGAGCATGTCGATATCGGTGAAATTGAGGTTGGGCTCGGCGTCGAAATACTCATCCCCCAGGTTGCGCCCGCCGACGATGGCCACGCTGTTGTCCGCCAGCCACAGCTTGTTGTGCATGCGCCGGTGTTGCAGCGACAGGTCGAACAGCCGCGCCATGGCCCGGGTCACACCGGTGCTGCGGCCCAGGTGCAGCGGGTTGAACAGGCGAATCTGGATCTGCGGGTGGGCGGCGAGGGTGGCGATGATCTGGTCCAGGCCGTCGCTGGTGGTGTCGTCCAGCAGGATGCGCACGCGCACGCCACGGTCGGCGGCCTTGAGCAGTTCATCCACCAGCATCCGCGTACTGATGCCGTCGTGGACGATGTAGTACTGCAAGTCGAGGCTGGTCTGGGCGTTGCGGATCAGTTCGGCGCGGGCCATGAAGGCCTCGCTGCTGTTGGGCAGCAGGCGGAAACCGGAGCGGCCTTTGTACGGCGCGGCCTGGGCCTGGATCGAGCGGCCGAAGGACGACTCGCTGGCCGGCAGCGCCTCGCTGGGCGTGCGCGGCTGGTCGATGGTTGCGCAGCCCCCCAGGGCCAGGATGCCCAGCAGGAAAAACGGTAATAGCCGTTGGGTCATCAATGACATGGGTTCCGAGTCAAGGCGATTGTCGGCATATGACGGCTATTTCCCGCAAAAGGTCAGTCCACGGCTTCGGCCAGTAACCTGATGGCAGCTGCGCCGACCTTGCGCACGGCCTCTTCAATCTGCGGCGTCGGTTTGGCAGCGTAGTTCATGCGCAGGCAATTCCGGTACTTGCCGGAGGCGGAAAAGATACTTCCCACGGCAATCTGTACACCTTCATCCACCAGCAGCCGGTTGAGCTTCAGGGTGTCGAAGCCTTCCGGCAGCTCCACCCACAGCATGAAACTGCCCTGTGGACGACTGGCTCGGGTGCCCGCCGGGAAATAGCGGCTGACCCAATCGAGCATCAGGTCGCGATTACGCTGGTATTGCGTGCGCATCCGGCGCAAATGCGGTTCGAAATGCCCACTTTTCAGAAACTCGGCAATCGCGATCTGCGGCTGGGTCGCGGTGGAGCCGGTGCTGATGTATTTCATGTGCAGCACACGCTCCAGATAGCGCCCGGGCGCTACCCAGCCAATCCGCAGGCCGGGCGCCAGGGTTTTCGAGAACGAGCTGCACAGTACGACGCGGCCATCTTCGTCGAAGGATTTGATGGTGCGTGGGCGCGGGTAGCTGTAGGCCAGTTCGCCATACACATCGTCTTCGATGATCGCCACGTCAAAGCGCTGGGCCAGGGTCAGCAGTGCGCGTTTACGCGACTCCGGCATGATGTAGCCCAGTGGGTTGTTGCAGTTGGGGGTCAGCTGTATGACCTTGATCGGCCACTGTTCCAGCGCCAGTTCCAGCGCATCCAGGCTGATACCCGTGAGTGGATCGGTGGGGATTTCCAGGGCTTTCATGCCCAGGCCTTTAAGGGTCTGCATGGCGCCATGGAAGCTTGGCGAGTCGACGGCAACGATGTCGCCCGGCTCGCAGATGGCGTGGATGCTCGCGGACAGCGCTTCGTGGCAACCTGTGGTGATCACCAGATCCTGGGGCGTCAGTTGGCAACCTGAATCGAGCATCAGGCGTGCGATCTGTTCGCGCAGCTCCAGGTTGCCGTGGATGGTGTCGTAATACAGCCCTGGCATGTCCTGGCGGCGGCTGATCCGGGCCAGGCTGCGCAACAGGGGTTTCATGGTCGGCGACAGTACATCCGGCATACCTCGACCCAACTGTATGGTGTCTTTGCGTGGCACTGCGCGGATCAGTTCCAGCACCTGGTCCCACTGGGAAATCTCCACCGGGCGCTGGGCCGGGCGGCCGACGGCGGGCAGTGCGGGCAAGTCGCGGCCCACGGGTACGAAGTAGCCGGACTTGGGTTTTGGCATCGCCAGGCCGTTGTCTTCCAGCATCCGGTAGGCCTGCTGGACGGTGCTCAGGCTCACTCCGTGCTCCACACTCAAGGCCCGCACTGACGGCAATCGATCGCCCGGGCGATAGAAGCCCTGCTCAATGCGCGTGCCCAGCAGTTCGGCGAGGTTGACGTATAGGGTCATGGCGATGCTTCCCGGTTACCAGTACAGATAGGCTGAAAATACAGGATTCAGCCGCCAATAGGCAGTATCTGTATGGATTTAATACTGGGTGGTTGAATCTGTCATGGTTCCGCGCGCCGGCTCATCCTACGTACTCATGGCAATACGTAGATGAGGGGCAGGAAAAATGAGCGGGTTGAGCGATGTGCGGTTGGCGTTACACGGTCAGGAACTGGAAGCCGGGCAGGAGCGGCGCATGGCGGCGCGGACCACGGCCCCCGCACTCAGTTCGTGGGCGTTGTTCTGGCACCGTATGCAGACGCGCAAGACCTTGCTGGAGCTGACCCCTGAGCAACTGCGAGACGTGGGCCTGAGTGTCGATCAGGCGCGCCATGAAGGATTGAAACCCTTCTGGCGCGGTTGATTCAGACCAGTTCCTTCAATCGGTGCCAGAGCATTCCCAGCGCCAGCAGCGGCGAGCGCAGATGCTTGCCGCCCGGGAAGGTGATGTGCGGCACCTTCGCAAACAGATCGAACCGCCCGCTTTGCTGGCCGCTGATGGCTTCGCCCAGCAGTTTGCCCGCCAGGTGGGTGGCATTGAGGCCGTGGCCAGCATACGCCTGGGCGAAATACACATTGGGTTGGTCGGCCAGCCGGCCAATCTGCGGCAGGCGGTTGGCGCCGATGCCAATCATGCCGCCCCACTGGTAATCGATTTTCACGCTGGCCAGTTGTGGGAATACCTGCAGCATTTTCGGACGCATGTAGGCGCCGATGTCCTTCGGATCCCGTCCGGAATAATGGCAGGCACCCCCGAACAACAAGCGTCGGTCGGCGGACAGCCGGAAGTAGTCCACCGTCACCCGCTGGTCGCACACCGCCATGTTTTGCGGCAGCAACTCGGCTGCCTGGGCTTCGTTCAACGGCTCGGTGGCGATGATGTAGCTGCCGGCGGGCAGCACCTTGCCGCTCAGGTGCGGGTTGAGGCCGTTCAAATAAGCGTTGCAGCCCAGCACCAGGGTCTTGGCGCGTACATTGCCCTGGGCGGTGTGAACATTGACCTCCGGGCCGTAATCGATGCGCACCGCTTCGGAATGCTCGAACAGCTGGACGCCCAACTGTTGTGCAGCCGCTGCTTCACCGAGGGCCAGGTTCAGCGGGTGCAGGTGGCCGGAGCCCATGTCGACCATGCCGCCCACATAGCGGTTGGAGCCGATCACGCCGGGCATCTCGCTAGCTTGCAGCAGGCGTACTTCATGGCGATAACCGAGGCTTCGCAGTTCTTCGGCGTCGGCGGCCAAGTGCTCGAGGTCGCGGGGCTTGTTGGCCAGGTCGCAGTAGCCCCAGGTCAGGTCGCAGGCAATCTGCGAACGTTCGACCCGTTGGCGTACGATTTCCACGGCTTCCAGGCCCATCAGTTTCATCTGGCGCACACCCTCGCTGCCGATGACGTTGGTGAACTGATCCAGGCCGTGGCCGACGCCGCGAATCAGCTGCCCGCCATTGCGCCCGCTGGCGCCCCAGGCGATCTTGCGGGCTTCCAGCAGGACCACGCTGAAACCCCGCTCGGCCAGTTCCAGGGCAGTGTTAAGCCCCGAAAAACCGCCGCCGACCACGCACACATCGGCCACGATTTCCCCTGTCAGCACCGGATAATCAGGCTGCGGGAAACTGCTGGCGGCGTAGTAGGAATTGGCGTGCCGGGCGCTGGCGGTCATGGGGAGCATCCCTGTTTGGAAAATTTGACGCAGGATACAGCGGTCGGGCGAAGCTGTCTCACCGGGGGCTTTTAGGGCAGAATCCACGCCTATTCGCCGTTCGGTCCCTGTGTCGATGAGTTGCAACAGTCAGAAAGTCAACGCGCTGCGCCGGCAGATTCCCTCATTCGAGTGCGTCCCGGGTTGCCACGACTGCTGTGGGCCGGTGACCACGTCCACCGAGGAAATGTCGCGCCTGCCGCGCAAGACCGCTGCCGAGCAGGAAGCGGCGATGGACGAGCTCAACTGCGTGCACCTTGGCCCCAATGGCTGCACCGTGTACGACGAACGCCCGCTGATTTGCCGCCTGTTCGGCACCACGCCAACCTTGCCGTGCCCCAACAACCGCCGCCCGGTGGAATTGATCCATCCGCGGGTGGAAAAGCAGATTCACGCGTACATGGCGTCGACGCGTCAGGTATTGGTCTAGCGGATGTCCCCGCTCCCACATTGGCCTGTGGTGCTGTCTTAATCCGGGATCGGCAGGTTCAGGCTCTCTTTCACCTCTTCCATCACGATGTAGCTCTTGGACTCCCTTACGTGGGGCAGCTTGAGCAGGATATCGCCGAGCAATTTGCGGTACGACGCCATCTCCGAGATGCGCGCCTTCACCAGGTAGTCGAAATCCCCCGACACCAGGTGGCACTCCAGCACGTGGGGCAGTTTCAGCACGGCACGTCGGAACTCTTCAAAGGTGTCGCCGGACTTGTAGTCGAGGCTGATCTCGACAAACACCAGCAGGCTGCCCTTCAAGTGCTGCGGATTAAGCCGGGCGTTGTAGCCCATGATGATCCCTTCGCGCTCCAGGCGCCGGACCCGCTCGGTGCATGGCGTGGTCGACAGGCCGACCTTTTCCCCCAGCTCGGTAAACGAAATTCGCCCGTCTGCCTGCAGGATGCGCAGGATGTTGCGGTCGATCTTGTCCAGCTCCCGCTTGGTTTGAGTGTTGGTCCGCATAGGGGATGCTCCTCCGTGAAAAGGGTTTTTGCCGAGAATTGTCGCCAAATATAGGCAGTTATATAGTGAAATGCACTGGTGATTGCTTTTTATACTGCCCACATCTTTGTGCTGAACAACAAACGTCAGCGGTCAAGCCGTGATGAGGGAATAAAAATGCGCGTTCTGGTCTTGGGTAGCGGTGTCATTGGCGTGGCCAGTGCCTACTATTTGGCACGAGCTGGTTTTGAAGTGGTCGTGGTCGACCGTCAGCCGGCTGTGGCCATGGAGACCAGTTTCGCCAACGCCGGGCAGATCTCTCCGGGCTACGCTTCGCCATGGGCCGCGCCGGGTGTGCCGCTCAAGGCCATCAAGTGGCTGCTGGAGCGCCATGCGCCCCTGGCGATCAAGGCCACCGCCGACATCGACCAATACCTGTGGATGGCGCAGATGCTGCGCAACTGCACCGCCAGCCGTTATGCGGTGAACAAGGAGCGCATGGTGCGCTTGTCCGAGTACAGCCGCGACTGCATCGATGAACTGCGCGCCGAGACCGGCATTGCCTACGAAGGCCGCACCCTGGGGACTACCCAGCTGTTCCGTACCCAGGCCCAACTGGATGGTGCCGCCAAGGACATCGCCGTGTTGAAAGAGTCTGGCGTGCCTTACGAGCTGCTGGACCGCGCCGGCATTGCCCGCGTCGAGCCGGCCCTGGCCAGCGTGACCGATATCCTTGCCGGTGCCCTGCGCCTGCCGAACGACCAGACCGGCGACTGCCAGATGTTTACCACCCGCCTTGCCGACATGTGCAAGCAACTGGGTGTCGAATTCCGCTTCGAGCAAGATATCCAGCGCCTGGACTACGCCGGTGACCGGATCAACGGCGTGTGGATCGACGGCAAGCTGGAAACCGCTGACCGCTACGTGCTGGCCCTCGGCAGCTACTCGCCGAAACTGCTCAAGCCACTGGGGATCAAGGCGCCGGTGTACCCGCTCAAGGGCTACTCGATGACCGTGCCGATCACCAACGCGGCGATGGCCCCGACTTCGACCATTCTCGACGAGACCTACAAGGTCGCGATCACCCGTTTCGACAACCGTATCCGCGTCGGTGGCATGGCTGAAATAGCCGGTTTTGACCTGTCGCTGAACCCGCGCCGGCGGGAAACCCTGGAGATGATCGTCAACGACCTTTATCCTCAGGGCGGCGATTTGAGCCAGGCCAGTTTCTGGACCGGCCTGCGCCCGACCACGCCAGACGGCACGCCGATTGTCGGTGCCACCCCGTTCAAAAACCTGTTCCTGAACACTGGTCACGGCACCCTCGGTTGGACCATGGCTTGTGGCTCTGGTCGTTTACTGGCCGATTTGATGGCGAAAAAAAACCCGCAAATCAGTGCCGAAGGCCTCGATATTTCCCGTTATGGCAACCACCAGGAGTCCGCAAAACATGTCAATCCAGCGCCAGTTCACCAATGAGCGCATGAGCCAGATCGTTGTTCACAGCGGTACCGTGTATCTGGCAGGGCAGGTCGGCGACGACATGAGTGCCGGGATTGAACAGCAGACCCGCGAAACCCTCGTCAACATCGAGCGTTTGCTGGACCTGGCCGGTACCGACAAGACCAAGCTGCTGTCGGTGACCATCTACCTGAAAGACATCGACGCCGATTTCGCCGGGATGAACGCGGTATGGGACAAGTGGCTGCCAAAAGGCGTCGCGCCGGCCCGTGCCACGGTTGAAGCGAAACTCTGCGAACCGGAAATCCTGGTGGAGCTGTCGGTTGTGGCCGCTCTGCCGTAAGCAAAAAATCCTCTCCCGGTGCCTGCGTTGTCAGCGGGTACCGGTTTTTTCTTCCCACCGCCGCCTAGAAGCCTGCCGCCATGCGTCCTGCCCGTGCCCTGATCGACCTCCAAGCCCTGCGCCATAACTACCAACTGGCCCGTGAAGTCACGGGTGGGGCCAAGGCCCTCGCCGTGATCAAGGCCGATGCCTACGGCCACGGTGCCGTGCGCGTTGCCCAGGCGCTGGAAGCCGAGGCGGACGGGTTTGCCGTGGCCTGCATCGAGGAAGCGCTGGAACTGCGGGCCGCCGGGATTCGCGGGCCAGTGCTGTTGCTGGAAGGCTTTTTCGAAGCCGACGAGCTGCCGCTGATCATCGAGCATGATTTCTGGTGCGTGGTGCATTCGCTGTGGCAACTCGACGCGATCGAACAGGCGCAGCTCAGCAAGCCGCTGACCGTCTGGCTCAAGCTTGATTCGGGCATGCACCGTGTCGGCTTGCACCCCAAGGATTATCACGACGCTTACCAGCGCCTGCTGGCCAGCGGCAAGGTCGCGAAGATCGTGCTGATGAGCCACTTCGCCCGTGCCGACGAGCTCGACAGCACCAGCAGCGAAGAGCAAGTCGCGGTGTTTGAAGCGGCGCGCCAGGGTTTGTCGGCCCAGGTCAGCCTGCGCAATTCGCCGTCGGTGCTGGGCTGGCCGAACGTGTCCAGTGACTGGGTACGCCCGGGCATCATGCTCTACGGCGCCACGCCGTTTGGCGAAGACCAAGCCATCGCCGCACGCTTGCAGCCGGTGATGACCCTCGAATCGAAAGTCATCTGCGTACGTGAACTGCCGGCCGGCGAGCCGGTGGGCTACGGCGCCAAGTTCATCACCCCGAAACCGATGCGCGTCGGCGTGGTTGCCATGGGGTATGCCGACGGCTACCCGCGCCACGCGCCCACCGGCACCCCGGTGCTGGTGGCCGGCCAGCGCAGCCAGTTGCTGGGCCGGGTGTCGATGGACATGCTGTGTATCGACCTGACTGACGTGCCCCAGGCCGGGCTCGGCTCCACCGTCGAGTTGTGGGGCAAAAACATCCTCGCCAGTGACGTTGCCACCGCCGCCGACACCATTCCCTACCAGATCTTCTGCAACCTGCGGCGGGTGCCACGCCTCTATTCCGGCGCTTGAGCGGCACCCACGAATGGCAGATCCCGGGATTTAGGCCAAAGTGTTGTAAATACTGAACGCTGTCGCCATGATAACGCTCAATTACAACAACGCCTGAATCCTAGGAGGCTCCTGCATTGGACGTCGGCGAACGACTGCAATCCATCCGTAAACTGAAAGGTCTTTCCCAGCGTGAGCTAGCCAAGCGCGCGGGCGTCACCAACAGCACCATTTCGATGATCGAAAAAAACAGTGTCAGCCCCTCCATCAGCTCTTTGCGCAAGGTGCTGGGCGGCATTCCCATGTCGATGGTGGAGTTCTTTTCCGAGGAGATCCTCCAGGAAAAACCGACCCAGATCGTCTATAAAGCCAATGAGCTGATCGATATCTCCGACGGCGCCGTCACCATGAAACTGGTGGGCCGCGCGCATCCGAGCCGGGCGATTGCGTTCCTCAACGAGATCTACCCGCCAGGTGCTGATACCGGCGAAGAGATGCTCACCCACGAGGGTGAGGAAACCGGGATCCTGGTGGAAGGCCGCCTGGAGTTGGTGGTCGGTCTTGAAACTTTTGTGCTCGAAGCCGGCGATAGCTACTACTTTGAAAGCACCAAGCCGCACCGTTTTCGTAATCCGTTCGAAGTGCCGGCGCGACTAATCAGCGCAGCCACACCCGCGAACTTTTAACAAAAGAGGCGTCCTGCCTATGTCGCAGAGACGCCCGTAGCAGCATTCCGGCCTGCTGAATCTCCCTTTGGTTAATAGGGTTGTTTCGGCGGGGCGGGCTAACCGTTATACTTTCGCCGCCTGCGAAACCGTGGCCGCAGGCGTGAATAGCCACCATTGAGGGTGAACGCGTGAACCTAATTATGAAAATGCTGGCTGCACCAGCAACCGTACTGGCCCTATGGGCTGTCAGCGCTCAAGCTGCGACCAATGATGAAATTGCCAAACGCCTGGAGCCTGTCGGCCAGGTGTGTGTCCAGGGGCAAGAGTGCAAGGGGATGGAAGTGGCAGTGGCTGCGGGCGGCGGCGGTGGCGCGAAATCGCCGGATGACGTGATCGCCAAGCACTGCAACGCTTGCCACGGTACCGGTCTGTTGGGCGCACCGAAAATTGGTGACACCGCCGCCTGGAAAGACCGCGCGGACCACCAGGGTGGCCTCGACGGCCTGCTGGCCAAGGCCATCACCGGCCTGAACGCCATGCCACCCAAAGGCACCTGCGCCGACTGCTCGGATGCCGAGCTTAAAGGCGCGATCGAGAAGATGTCGGGTCTTAAATAAACCGATCTTCGCCAAAAAAGCCGCTGACCAGCGGCTTTTTTGTGCCCGCGATTTGCCTTTTTAGGCTGTTCTTTGCAGCAAAGACCCGGCAAGCTCGGTCAAACCCCAATTCATGGAATGTTCGGGAGAAGTCGGATGGTGCAGTTGTGTTCAATCGAGCAAGCGGTCGACGACGTACTGGCACGGCTGCCGGCGCATATTCACATGGGCATGCCCCTGGGCCTGGGCAAACCCAACCTGTTCGTCAACGCGCTGTACCGGCGTATCGCCAAGCTGCCGGATCGGGCGCTGACCATTTACACCGCTTTGGTCCTGGGTCGTCCCACTTTGGGCGATGGTTTGCAGAAGCGCTTCCTCGAACCCTTTATCGAACGGGTTTTTGGCGACTACCCCGAGCTGGATTTCCTCGCCGCCCTGCACAAGGACAATCTGCCAGCCAACATTCACGTGCAGCAGTTCTTCATGCAGCCCGGCAGTTTGTTGCACAGCGCCTCGGCCCAGCAGGATTATGTCAGCAGCAACTACAGCCACGCCGCCCGTGATATCAACGCCGCCGGCCTGAACCTCGTTGCGCAACTGGTGGCCAGCAGCGCCGAACACCCGGATCGCCTGAGCCTGAGCTGCAACCCCGACATCACCCTCGACCTGTTGCCGATGATCGCCAAGCGCCGCGAAGCCGGTGAAACCATCCTGGTGGTGGGCCAGGTTCACAGCGATTTGCCCTACATGCCCGGCGACGCCGAACTGGGCATGGATGAATTCGACTTCCTGATCGACGAGAAGGACAGCACCACGCTGTTCTCCACGCCCAACATGCCCGTGGGTTTCCAGGATCACTTTATCGGTTTGCACGCCAGCACCCTGGTGCGCGACGGCGGCACCTTGCAGATCGGCATCGGCTCCATGGGCGACGCACTGACTGCCGCCTTGCTGGCGCGTCAGGCGGACAACGAGGCGTATCGCCAGTTGCTCACCGACCTGGATGTGTACCAATGGGCGCCGCTGATCAGCCACGAAGGCGGCGTCGCGCCCTTCGCCCGTGGCCTGTACGGTTGCAGCGAAATGTTCGTCAACGGCCTGCTGGTGCTGGCCGACGCCGGGATTGTGCGGCGCAAGGTGTACCCGGACGTCGCGACCCAGCAGCGGGCCAACGCCGGCACCCTGGACGAAGCGGCACAGACCGACGGCATCTCGGTGCATGGCGGCTTCTTCCTCGGCCCGCAAAGCTTCTACGAGCGGCTGCGGGATTTGCCCCAGAACAAGCGTCTGGAATTCAACATGACCCGTATCAGCTACATCAACGAGCTTTACGGGCAGGAAGAACTCAAGCGTTTGCAGCGCCTGGATGCGCGGTTTATCAACAGTGCATTTACGGTGACGCTGCTGGGCGCGGGCGTGGCCGACCAGTTGGAAGACGGCCGGGTGCTCAGCGGCGTCGGCGGCCAATACAACTTTGTCGCCCAGGGCCATGCGCTGGAAGGCGCGCGCTCGATCCTGATCCTGCGCAGCTGGCGCGAATCGGGGGGCGAGGTCAGTTCCAATATCGTCTGGGAATACGGCCACTGCACGATTCCCCGGCACCTGCGGGACATCGTCATCACCGAATACGGGATCGCGGATTTGCGTGGGCAGACCGATGCCAAGGTAATCGAGGCGCTGCTGAATATCACCGACTCACGATTCCAGGAAGACTTGATCGAACAGGCGCAGAAGGCCGGGAAGCTGCCGAAGGATTTCCAGCTGGATCCGCGTTTTGCCGAGAACACGCCGGAGCGTTTGCAGGGGATTCAGGCGCGACATCCACGGTTGTTCCCGGAGTATCCGTTGGGCTGTGATTTCACCGACGAAGAGCGGGATTTGCTGAGGGCGTTGAACTGGCTCAAGAGCAAATTCAAGCTGACGGAGATTCTGGAGCTGGGCAAGGCGGCGCTGGATGCACCGGAGCCGGAGGCGTTTCCCGGGCATTTGGTGCGGATGGGGTTGGATAAGCCGGAGGGGTTGAAAGAGGACCTGTACCAGCGGCTGCTGCTCGCCGGTCTACAGGCCACCGCACACTAACAAACACCACCAATCAAATGTGGGAGCTGGCTTGCCTGCGATGAGGGCCTGACAGTCGACATCTCTGTCGCCTGACACTCCGCTATCGCAGGCAAGCCAGCTCCCACATTTTGAATTGTGTTCACTCGGGATTTGCAGGGCTGCAAATTACTCGATAAAGGTCACAACCCCACCCGCCAACGACTGCACCCGCGCCAGCGACTCAACCCGATAACCCTGGGCATCCAGCTCCGCCCGGCCACCCTGGAACGACTTCTCGATCACAATCCCCAAACCTGCAACGGTCGCGCCGGCCTGTTTGATGATCGAGATCAGCGCCTGGGACGCCTTACCGTTGGCCAGGAAGTCATCGATGATCAGCACGCGGTCGCTGCTGGTCAGGTGGCGCGGGGAAATCGCCACGGTGCTTTCGGTTTTCTTGGTGAAGGAATACACCGTCGCCGACAGCAGGTTTTCGGTCAGGGTCAGGGACTGTTGCTTGCGCGCGAAAATCACCGGCACGCCGAGGTTCAGGCCGGTCATGATCGCCGGCGCAATGCCCGAGGCTTCGATGGTGACGATCTTGGTGATCCCCGAATCCTTGAACAACGCAGCGAATTCGTCACCGATCAGTTTCATCAGCGCCGGGTCGATCTGGTGGTTCAGAAAGGCGTCGACCTTGAGTACCTGATCGGAAAGCACGATGCCTTCTTCGCGAATTTTCTTGTGCAGTGCTTCCACGAAAGCTTCCTCTGTTGGCGCAACACGCGCCGAAAGTAGATTAAAAAGTAGTCGATTCTAGCGCTTTAACATCGCGCGTATATCCGCCAGGGCGGTATTGCCGCGAACGGCTTTGACTTCGGTCGGTGTGTCGTCGTTGCCTTCCCACGCCAGGTCATCCGGCGGCAGTTCGTCGAGGAACCGGCTGGGGGCACAATCGATGATCTCGCCGTACTGCTTGCGCTTGGCGGCAAAGGTGAAGGCCAATGTCTGACGCGCGCGGGTAATGCCCACGTAGGCCAGGCGCCGTTCTTCTTCGATGGTGTCGGCTTCGATGCTGGAGCGGTGCGGGAGGATTTCCTCTTCCATGCCCATGATGAACACGTAGGGGAATTCCAGGCCCTTGGACGCATGCAAGGTCATCATCTGCACGCCTTCGGCGCCGTCTTCCTCTTCCTGCTGGCGTTCAAGCATGTCCCGCAGGACCAGCTTGCCGATGGCGTCCTCGACGGTCATCTCGCCTTCTTCGTCCTTCTCGAGGGTGTTTTTCAACGCCTCGATCAGGAACCACACGTTGCCCATGCGGTAATCGGCGGCCTTGTCGCTGGAGCTGTTGGTGCGCAGCCAGTTCTCGTAGTCGATGTCCATGACCATGCTGCGCAGGGCGCTGATCGGGTCTTCGCCGGCGCACTGCTCGCGCACCTTGTCCATGAAGCGCTTAAAGCGCGCCAGGCGATCGGTGAAGCGGGTGTCCAGGTGTTCGCCCAGGCCGATTTCGTCGGTGGCGGCGTACATCGAGATCTTGCGTTCGGTGGCGTAGTTGCCGAGCTTTTCCAGGGTGGTCGAACCGATTTCCCGGCGTGGGACGTTGATCACCCGCAGGAAGGCGTTGTCGTCGTCCGGGTTCACGATCAGCCGGAAGTAGGCCATCAGGTCCTTCACTTCCTGGCGTCCGAAAAAGCTGTTGCCGCCCGACAGACGATAAGGAATCTGGTGGTGCTGCAGCTTGAGCTCGATCAGCTTGGCCTGGTAGTTGCCGCGGTACAGGATCGCGAAATCGCTATAGGGCCGGTCGGTACGCAGGTGCAGCGTGAGCAGTTCGACGGCCACGCGCTCGGCTTCGGCGTCTTCGTTGCGGCAGCGGATCACGCGGATCTCGTCGCCGTGGCCCATCTCGCTCCACAGTTGTTTTTCAAACTCGTGGGGGTTGTTGGAGATCAGCACGTTGGCGCAACGCAGGATACGGCTGGTGGAGCGGTAGTTCTGCTCCAGCATCACCACTTTCAGGGACGGATAGTCGTCCTTGAGCAGCATCAGGTTTTCCGGGCGGGCGCCGCGCCACGCGTAGATCGACTGGTCGTCGTCGCCCACCACGGTGAACTGGTTGCGCTTGCCGATCAGCAGCTTCACCAGCAGGTATTGGCTGGCGTTGGTGTCCTGGTATTCGTCCACCAGCAGGTAGCGGACTTTGTTCTGCCACTTTTCGAGGATGTCGGCGTGTTCCTGGAACAGCTTCACCGGCAGCAGGATCAGGTCGTCGAAGTCCACCGCGTTGAACGCCTTGAGCGTGCGCTGGTAGTGGGTGTAGACGATGGCGGCTGTCTGTTCCTTGGGGTTGCGCGCGTTTTCCAGGGCTTCGGCGGGCAGGATCAGGTCGTTTTTCCACGAGCCGATCATGTTCTTGATCTCGTCGACGCCGTCGTCGCCCGCGTATTCCTTTTGCATGATGTCGGTCATCAGCGCCTTGACGTCAGTCTCGTCAAAGATCGAGAAGCCCGGCTTGTAGCCCAACCGCACATGCTCCTTGCGGATGATGTTCAGCCCCAGGTTGTGGAAGGTACACACGGTGAGGCCACGGCCTTCGCCACCCTTGAGCAGGGTGCCGACGCGCTCTTTCATTTCCCGCGCCGCCTTGTTGGTAAAGGTCATGGCGACGATGTACTGGGCGCGGATGCCGCAGCTCTGGATCAGGTGCGCGATCTTGCGGGTGATCACGCTGGTCTTGCCGGAACCGGCACCGGCGAGCACCAATAGAGGGCCGCCGACGTAGTTCACGGCTTCTTGCTGCCGGGGATTGAGTCGGGACATACAGAATTCAGGGAGTCATTGATCAAAAGGGCGGGCATTTTAACAGGCTGGCAAGATTCTGCTGCCTCTGAACGACAGTGTGACGTACCACTCGATCTAAATTTGCCGGTTTTGTTACTTTGCCGCAGGATGTGCAGGGCATTTAGGACTATTGTTCGGTCTAGCGCCGCACAGTGTGCATTTGATAACCCATATCATTGGTCATTATCAGGTCGCACGTCATAATGCCCGCCGCCAACGAAATTTTGCAGAGTCTAGGGAGCTAGCTTGTCTACGCCTGTCGAACCCTTGCGTTTGCTGCTACTGGCCGATGAGCCAGCGTGGGCAGCGTTATTGCGCGAGTGCCTGGCGCCGATGGGCGACGGAGCTGTGCTGATCAGCGCGCCAAACTGGGAGTCTGTGAGCAATCTGTTCGACGACGATCACAGTGCGGTGTTGTTGACCACGGCCAGCCTTCAGCCCGGCCCCGGTCGTTGCAGCTTGCCAACGGTATTGCTGTTGGAAGAGGAACCTCTGGTTTCGCCCCTTGGCGTCAGCGACTGGCTGATTCTGAATGCATTGGATGTCGATACATTGCGCCGGTGCCTGCGGCATGTGCGCGAGCGCGGTGTGCTGGAAAACACCCTGCAACGCCTGGCCGAGCAGGACCCGCTGACCGGCATCGCCAACCGCCAGGGCTTCCAGACCCTGTTGACCGCCCGCCTGGCGGAAAACGAAGGCCGTGGCGTCGCCCTCGGTCACCTCGACCTGGACAACTTCCGTCACGCCAACGACGCCCTCGGCCACCAGGCTGGCGACCGGCTGATCCTGCAAGTGGTCTCGCGGCTCAAGAGCCAGCTGGAGGCCGGCGATCAATTGGCGCGCCTGGGCAGCGATGAATTCGCCTTGCTGATCGACACCCGCCGCGCGCCCCAGCGCGCCGAATGGATGGCCGAGCGCATCATCGAAGCCATGGCCGAGCCGTATTGGGTCGATGGCGAAAGCCTGCTGATCGGTTGCAGCCTCGGCGTGGCACATGCCCGCGCCAGGGCCGGCGCCGACCCGCTGATGTGGCACGCCCATATCGCCATGCAGCAAGCCAAGAGCACCCAGGGCTGTACTTTTCATATCTTCAACGAACGCATCAACCGCAATGCCCGCAGCCTCGCCGACCTGGAAAGCGAACTGCGCCGGGCGTTGCGCCGTGACGAGCTGGAACTGCATTACCAGCCCCGCCTGGACCTCGACGACGGGCATATCGTCGGCCTCGAAGCGCTGGTGCGCTGGCGCCACGGCGAGCGCGGGCTGTTGCCGCCGAGCGAGTTCGTGCCGCTGGCCGAGCAGAGCGGCCTGATCGTGCCGCTGGGCTACTGGGTAATTTCCCGGGCGCTGCGCGACATGCAGGACCTGCGCGAACGCGGGATTGCGCCGTTGCACATGGCGGTCAACTTGTCGTTCCGCCAGTTCCAGGACAGCCAATTGCTCAGCACCCTCAGCCGGCTGATTGCCGAACGTGGTGTGGAAGCCCAGTGGCTGGAGTTTGAACTGACGGAAACCGCCGTGATGCGCCGCAGCGACCTGGTCAAGCAGACCATGGATGCGCTGGGTCGGCTGGGGGTGCGCTTTTCCCTGGATGACTTTGGCACCGGCTTCTCGTCGTTCGTGCACCTCAACAGCCTGCCGATTGCCTTGCTGAAAATCGACAAGAGCTTTGTCGGCGGCATGGAAGAGCGCGAAGAGAATCGCAAGCTGGTCCACGCGATGATCAACCTGGCCCACAACCTGAACCTGGAAGTGGTGGCCGAGGGTGTGGAAACCGCAGAGCAACTGGCGTTGCTGCGGTTGTTCGGCTGCGATCAGGCACAGGGTTACCTGATCAGCAAGCCGTTGCCGCTGGCGGAACTGGTGGACTACCTGACGTTTGGTAACAGCCAGGAATTGGTGGGCGGCGTGATCTGATGGTGTGAGCCCGATCAAAATGTGGGAGCCAGCTTTTGTGGGAGCTGGCTTGCCTGCGATAGCATCACTGCGGTGTGTCTGACCTACCGAGGTGCCTGCATCGCGGGCAAGCCCGGCTCCCACATAAGCCAACTCCTACACTGACCGAGTACAGTCGTTACTCAGGCTGCGCGGCTTGAAATCCGTGGTGGGTTTCAGGCTCCTGGCGAATCATCCGCGTCATCTTCCGTTCAAACGCCCAGGTCAGGCTGACTGCCGCGCACGCCAGGCCCAGCGCCAGGCCCCACCACACGCCAGTCGGCCCCCAGCCGAGGTTGAACGCCATCAACCACGCAGCCGGTGCGCCGATCAGCCAGTAGCATCCCAACCCGACCAGGAACGTGGTCTTGGCGTCCTTGAGCCCGCGAATGCAGCCCATGGCGATGGTCTGTACACCGTCGAACAGCTCAAACCACGCGGCCACCGCCAGCAGGCTAACGGCGAGGTTGATCACGTCGCGAAACGCCGGGTCATGCTGGTCGAGGAACAAGCTGATCAGTTGGTGCGAGAACAACCACAGCACCGCTGCAAAGCCCAGCATCACCACTGCGCCAAAGCCTATGCCAACTCGCCCGGCCAGCCGTGCTTCCAGCAGGTTCCCGGCCCCGTAATGCTGGCCGATGCGCATGGTGATTGCGTAGGACATGCCCGCCGGAACCATGAACGCCACCGACACAATCTGCAGGGCAATCTGGTGCGCAGCCAACTGCGTACTGCCCATGGTGCCCATGCACAGTGCCGCGAACGCAAACAGCCCGACTTCCACCGCGTAGGTGCCACCAATCGGCAGGCCCAGGCGCCACAGTTCCCGCAGGTAATGCAGGTTGGGCCGCAGCAGACCCTTGCGCAGTGGGTAGGCGTCGTAAGCACGGTTGTATTTGATGTACCAGATCAGCGCCAGTGCCATGCAGTTGGCGACGATGGCCGTGACCAGGCCAATGCCCACCAGCCCGAGTTTCGGCAGGCCGAACATGCCTTCGATCAGCGCGTGGTTGAGCAGGTAGTTGATCACCGTGCCGCCCAGGCTGATGACCATCACCGGCGTGGCCTTGCCGATGGCGCTGGTGAAGCCGCGCAGGGCCATGAACGTCAGGTAGCCGGGCAGGGCGAACGGCAGGATGGTCAGGAACTGGCCGGCGGACGCGACGTTGGTTTCGGTCTGGCCGAACATCAGCAACACCGGCTTGAGGTTCCACAGCAGCAAGCCGGCCACCAGCGCCATCAACCAGGCCAGCCACAGCCCGGCCTGGGTCAGGCGAGTGGCGCCTTCAATGTCGCCGGCGCCCTGGCGGATCGCGACCAGCGTGCCCACGGCGGCGATCACGCCGATGCAGAAAATCGACACGAACGAATAGCTCGCCGCACCCAGGCCGCCGCCGGCCAGGGCCTCGGGGCTCAGGCGGGCCATCATCAGGGTGTCGGTCAGCACCATCAGCATGTGGGCCAACTGTGAGGCAATCAACGGCCCTGACAGCCGCAGAATGGCCCAGAGTTCGGTACGTGCCGGATGCTGCATGATCATCACGCTCAAAAAGTCAGGGAAGGGTGGAAGGGTTGATTCTCGGCGCCCACAGCGCATTGCACAAAGGGATAAATCCGATGGCGCGCATGATTAAAACTCATGCCTGAATGATTCTGGTAGGGTTTCGAGATTGCGCCGTCGGAGCTTTCGCCATGTCTCGTCGTCTTCCTCCTCTTTACGCCTTGCGGGCGTTTGAAGCTGCGTCCCGCTACAACTCGTTCACCCGCGCGGCGGAAGAGTTATCGATTACCCAAAGTGCGGTGAGCCGGCACATTCGCACGCTGGAAGAGCATTTCGCCTGCCGCCTGTTCCAGCGCAGCGGCCGCACCTTGCAGCTCACCGAGGCGGCGCGCCTGTTGCTGCCAGGCGTGCGCGAAGGGTTTGCGGCCCTGGAGCGCGCCTGCCATACGTTGAACGCGGAGGACGACATCCTGCGCATGAAGGCGCCATCCACCCTGACCATGCGCTGGCTGCTGGCGCGGCTCAGTCGCTTCCGGCATTTACAGCCGGGCAATGAAGTGCAACTGACCAGCGCCTGGATGAGTGTCGATGAGGTGGACTTCAATCAGGAGCCGTTCGATTGCGCGGTATTGCTGAGTAACGGTCATTTCCCGCCGGACTGGGAAGCCTGCTACCTGTTTCCTGAACTGCTGATTCCAGTGGGCGCGCCGAACCTGTTGAGCGACGGGCCCTGGGACGTCACGCGGCTGGCCTCTGCCGAATTGCTGCACCCGACGCCGGACCGCCGTGACTGGCGCTACTGGCTGGAGCGCATGGGGCTGTCATCCCAGGTATCGCTCAAGGGCGGGCAGGTGTTCGATACATTGGAGCTGGGCATGATTGCCGCCGCTCGGGGTTATGGCGTGTCCATGGGCGACTTGCTGATGGTGGCCGAAGACGTGGCCCAGGGCCGGCTGAGCCTGCCGTGGCCCACCGCCGTGGCCAGTGGGGAAAATTACTATCTGGTGTGGCCAAAGACCCGGCCGGGCGGTGAGCGTTTGCGACGGCTGGGTGACTTTCTCCAGAGCGAGGTGCAGGCCATGGAATTGCCCCAGGTAGAGCGCCTCGCCTGAGTGGATTGCGCACCGGGCAGCAATCGTTTGCGTGATACCCCTGCGAATCGCTCAAGAATTCAGCCTGCCCGCCGAAGTAGGGTTGTTGGAACTACCGTTCTACAACGTTTCCCCTATTAGAATTTTGCCGAGCAGCGCTATGAGATCAGGATGATCCTGGCCTCGGCCAGGAGCCTTCATGTCTCAACCTCGCGCCCGGATCGCCTCTCAACTGGGGCTTGCCCTCGCCGTGATACTGGCTGTCGTCATCAGCGGCAGTACGGTGTTCGCCTTGCGTTCGCTGGACTCCGCCAACCTCGACACTCGCGAGGAGCATCTGGCCAGCGAGGCTCGCTTGCTGGCTGACCAACTCAATACCTTCCACAGCACCTTGCGCGAAAGTACCCAGCGTTTGAGCGGGCTGTTTGAAAAGCGCTTCAGCGCCGGCTTGAGTGTGCGGCCTGGGCAGCCGGTGACGGTAGCGGGTGTGCAGACACCGGGCCTGTACCTGGGCGAGGAAGTGCTGAACAACAACTTCACGGAAGTTGATGAGTTCAAGCAGATGTCGGGCGGCGTGGCGACCTTGTTCGTACGCAGTGGCGAGGACTTTGTCCGTGTCAGCACGTCCCTGACCAAGCAGGACGGCAGCCGCGCCATCGGTACGGCGCTGGATCACCAGCACCCGGCCTATCAACGCTTGCTCGGCGGGCAGGGTTACGTGGGTCGCGCGGTGCTGTTCGATCGCTCCTACATGACCCAGTACAGCCCGGTGCGTGATGCCAGCGGCAAAGTGATTGCGGTGCTGTTTGTCGGCTTCGACTACACCGACGCGCAGAACGCCCAGTTCGACAACCTCAAGCGCTTCCGAATCGGCCAGACCGGCTCCCTCGCGCTGCTGGATGAACAGAAACATTGGCTGGTGCCGCCGGCTGGCGTGCAGGCGCTGGATCAAGCAATTCCGGTGATGCTCGACCTGGCCGCCAAACCTGGAAAAGGCCGTTTCTGGAGCGACAAGAACGAAGACTTCTACAGCGTTGCCGTGCCGTTTGAAGGCGGTCCGTGGTCGGTGGTGGCGAGCATGCCGAAAGCCGAAATTCGGGCGGTGACCTGGTCGGTGGGGATTCGCCTGGCGATTGGCAGTTTGCTCGCAATGCTGCTGGCGGTGGGCGCGGCGGTCTGGCTGCTGCGCAGCAAGTTGCAGCCGTTGGGCGACCTGGTGCGTCAAGCGGAAGCCTTGGGCGCTGGTGATTTGAGCGCACGGCTGAACGTGTCCAGCCATGACGAAATCGGCCAGTTGGCCCGCAGTTTCAACCAGATGGGCGAAGCGCTGTCGACCATGGTGTCGCATATCCGCAAGGCGGCTGAAGACGTGAACAGCCGCGCCCAGGCACTGTCGGGATTGTCCGGCGGTGCGTACGAAGGCATGGAGCAACAGTCCGGCGAGATCACCAGCATGGCCGGCGCGGTGGAAGAGTTCAGCGCCACCTCGCTGAACATCGCCGACAACATGGGCAACACCGAGCGCCTGGCCCAGGACAATGCCCAGCAAACCAAGATTGGCCGCACCTCGATGGAAGAGGCGTCTTCGTCCCTGGAACACATCGCCACCGCGCTGAACAGCACAGCCACGGTGATCAACACCTTGGGCCAGCGCTCCCAGGAAATCGGCGGGATTGTCGGGGTCATCACTGCGATTGCCGAACAGACCAACCTGCTGGCGCTCAACGCCGCCATCGAAGCCGCGCGGGCCGGTGAGCAAGGGCGCGGGTTTGCGGTGGTGGCGGATGAAGTGCGCAACCTCGCCTCGCGTACCCGTCAGGCCACGGACGAAATTTCCGGGATGATCCAGAGCATCCAGCAGGAAACCGGCAACGCCATCAGCACCATGGAACAAGGCAACGTGCTGATGCAGGAAGGCCTTGCGCGCAATGCCGACGTGGCCTCGGCGCTGGCGCGGATCGACGAGCAAAGCCGCTCGGCGGGCCAGCAGTTTGCGGCCATTACCACTGCCACCCAGGAGCAGAGCAGCACGGCGACCTTGCTGAGCAGCAACTTGCAGAGCATTGCCCTGGCCAACAGCGAGCAGCGTGAAGTGGTGTCGAACCTGGCAATCACCGCCAAGGAACTGGAGACCCTGGCGGCGGGCTTGCGGCATGAGGTTGACCGGTTTCGTTGATTGACTGTTCGGGCCCTATCGCGGGCAAGCCCGCTCCCACCGTTGACCGTGTTGTTCTGGAGTACGCGGTCCACTGTGGGAGCCGGGCTTGCCCGCGATGACGTCCGACCCGACGCCTCAAACGTCGGATCGGTCCCCCAGCCCCGGGTCCACACGCTTGCCAATGTCCTTGAGTCGCGCCAGTTGATCGACCATCCCTGGTGCTTCATCCAGGCTGCTGACAAAGGTCCACAGGTAAGTCATCACCGCATACACGTGGCCGGCCTTGACCGCCGGCGACAGCGCCAACTGGCTGATGGCGACCACAAACAACAGCGCGGCCAGCGTACCGATAAACAGGAACGCTGCAGCCTCGCGGTCCGACAGCCAGATCCGCAGGCGTGACAGCACCTGGTAGTGGCGCTGCAAGGTCTGCGCGCCGACCTTTTCCACCAGGCCGATTTCCTTTTCCAGGCGGTCATTCAAGCGCTCGTGCAACTCCTGATTGCGCCGGGCGAAACGTGGCAACAAGGTTGTGCACAGCACCAGCGCCGTCAGGCAGGCCAGGCCGATCCACGGTTCGATCACCAGCAACATCACGGCCGCACCGACGATCGACACCAGCGCCGTCGCGATGATCGGCACGTGTTTTTCGAAGAAATCCACAAAGTCCCGCGCCAACACCACCCGCGCCGCCGCCCGTGAGGTGCTGTGGTTTTGCAGGCGCTGGTTGAGAATCACCGGCACCGCAAGGTCCGCGTAGATACGGGTGAAGGTGCGCGTATCCAGCGCCCGTCGCGCCGCCCCGACCACCCAGAACGCCAGCACCACGGCGGCGTAGAACAACGCGCTGCCGGCATCGCCGCGGATAATTGAGTCCACCGCGAACCCCGCAAACAGCGGGTAGGCCAGCAGCAATGCGTTTTCCAGGGCCACCAGCGACAAGGTGCAGAACAGCTTGCCGGGATAGGCCCTGGCGATCGCCTTGAGGGTTTGGCTGGCGGATTGTTGCCCGATCTTTTTGCTTTCTTCGATCAGGATTTGCGGTGTTACGGATGACATGGGGTGCACCAAGGGTGAGATAAGCGCTAGTATTGAGCGACTGCTCAATTATCCTTGAGCGATCGCTCAAAAAGCAAGCGCCGTCGATCTGCCGGTGCCTGAAGGAAAAGCCTCATGTCGCGTATCGACCGTAAAGACCAGATCATCGCCGCCGCCCTGGAGCTGTTTCGCAGCAAAGGCTTCGCCGATGTCTCCACCCGCGACTTGGCGGAGCACGCCGGGCTGTCCCGCAGCCACGTCTATCACTACTTCAGTGACTGGAAAGAACTGCGCCGCGAAGCGTTTGTGCGGTTTGCCAACGAGCAACTGGACGAGGTGCGGGTGCCGTTGGAGGGGCTGCCTCCACTGGAAGCACTCGAAGGTTTCCTGCGTGACTGCCTGCCCTCCACGGCAGATGCCGGATGGGCGCTGTGGCTGGATGCCTGGGACGAAGCCATGCATGACGAGCCATTCGCCGAGGCTTACCTGACGATCAACGCCCAATGGCAAGCGATGCTCGCCGAGCTCATCGAGCAAGGTGTGGCGGCCAAGGTGTTTCAGTGTGAGTGGCCCGAGCGCGCGGCGCGGCAGCTGTTCGCCGTCGCCATGGGCTATGCCGATGACTTGATGCTCAAACCCTCCGTTGAATCGGCTGAGGCGGCGATGGGTGAGGTGATGGAAGTGGCAGGGCTGCTCCTGGCGTTGCCTAAGAAGCGCTAGCGGGGCGGTACTGCAAGGCTTCCGCCAGATGATGCCGGGCGATGGCGTCCACCTGTTCCAGGTCGGCCAGGGTGCGGGCGACCTTGAGCAAGCGATGGGCTGCCCGCAGCGACAGCGTCAGCCGTTCACACGCGCTCTCCAGCCAGCCTTCGTCGGCTTTCGCCAGCTTGCAGTGCTGGCGTAGTCCCGGCAGGTCGAGAAAGGCATTGGCGCAGCCCTGGCGCAGTTGCTGGCGTTCTCGAGCCTCGGCCACGAGGGCGGATGCGCTGGCGGTATCGTCGCCGGACTGTTTGCCCGGGTTCAGCGCAGTGCTTTCCCGGGCGACGGTCACGTGCAGGTCGATCCGGTCCAGCAGCGGCCCCGAAAGCTTGTTGCGATAGCGCTGGATCTGCTCCGGCGTGCAGCGACAGCGCCCGCTCGGCTCGCCCACATAGCCGCAAGGGCAGGGGTTCATTGCCGCCACCAACTGAAAGCGCGCCGGGAAACTCACCCGGTCGCGGGCGCGGGCAATCACGATATGCCCGGACTCCAGCGGCTCACGCAGCACTTCCAAGACCTTGCGATCAAACTCCGGCAGCTCGTCGAGAAATAACACACCATGATGGGCGAGGGTGATTTCCCCCGGCTGCGGTTTCGAGCCACCGCCTACCAGTGCTGGGCCTGACGCTGAATGGTGCGGTTGGCGAAATGGCCGGTGCGGCCAATGGCTCAGCGGCGCCAGGCTGACTACCGACTGAATCGCCGCCACCTCCAGCGCTTCCTGTTCACTCAGGGGTGGCAACAGACCCGGTAGACGGCTGGCCAGCAAGGTTTTGCCCGTGCCCGGTGGCCCACTGAGCAACAGGTTGTGGGCGCCCGCCGCAGCGATCAACAGCGCACGCTTGGCCGCCAGTTGGCCCTGTACTTCACTCAGGTCGGGATAGGGTTTATTCAGGTACATCAGGCCACTGGAAACGAAGGGCTCGATCGGCACGTGACCGTTCAGGTGCGCCACCACTTGCAGCAGATGATCCACCGCAATCACCTTCAATCCCGAGGCCAGACACGCCTCTTCGGCATTGGCCCGAGGCACGATCAAGGTGCGCCCGGCCTTGCGCGCCGCCAGGGCTGCCGGCAATACCCCTTTCACCCCACGCACCTCACCGGACAGCGCCAGCTCACCGAGGCATTCCACGTTATCCAGGGTCAGCGCCGGTACCTGCACGCTGGCGGCGAGAATCCCCAAGGCAATCGCCAAATCAAAACGCCCACCGTCCTTGGGCAGGTCGGCGGGCGCGAGGTTGAGGGTGATGCGGCGGGACGGGTATTGCAGCGCGGAGTTGAGAATCGCGCTGCGCACGCGGTCCTTGCTTTCCTTGACGGCGGTTTCCGGCAGGCCCACCAGCGTCAGCGACGGCAAGCCGTTGGCCATGTGCACCTCGACGGTGACGGCGGGGGCTTCAACGCCAATCTGGGCGCGGCTGTGGACGATGGCGAGGGACATGCTCGTTCCTTGAAATGAGTGGCCGCTTCCTGCGGTTTTTCAAGGGTAGTCCAGCGTTGGCGCAATGCAGCGGCGAGGTTTTACAGAACGTATCGGGCTACTGGCTGGGCGGTGGCACACACAAAAACTCCTTCGCCAACGTCAACCACGCCTGCGCCGCAAACGACAGCTTGCACTGCCGACGCCACGCCAGCATCAATCTCCAGTTCAGGGCCGGCGACTGTATTTCCGCGATGCTGAATTGGTTGGCATCAAGGGTGTCGCAGAACGCCCGGGGCAGCAGGGTGATGCCCACGCCCAGGCGTACCAGGGAGGCGATAAAGTCCCATTGGCTGCTGCGCCCGCTGATACGCGGCTCAAAACCGGCCAGGGCGCAGGCATCGAGTACAAATTGGTTAAGGGTGAAGGTGTCATCGTAAAAGATGAATTCGCAGGCTTGCAGTTCGCTCAGCTCTACCGAGCTGCGTCCCTGCCAGGGCGAATCATGGGGCGCGAGCAGGCACAGTGGCGATTCGAACAAGGGCATGGATTCAAATTCGGACCATATATCCGCCACGCGCGGCGAGTCCAGGATGGTGCCGAACTCCAGCGTGCCTTGGCGCAGGTCCTGAATGGTGACGTTGCCGCCGCTTTCGAACAGTTTCAGTTCGATCTTCGGGTAGCGGGCGTGATATTCCGCAAAGATCGGTGCCAGTGCGAGGTGAGTAGAGGGCGACAGTCCCATGCGCAGGGCGCCGCGTTCGACTTGCTGCAAGTCTTGCAGCTCCACGGTCATTTCATCGTGCAGTGCGATCATTTCCTTGGCGCGCTTGAGCACAATTTCACCGGCGTCCGTCAGGGTGAAGCGTTTTCCCATGCGGTCCAGCAGCCTCAAGCCAAGGCTCGTTTCAAGTTGCTGCACCATTTTGCTGACCGTTGGCTGGGTCAGGTGCAGCTTTACTGCGGCTTTGGTAAAGCTCTGCTGGTCCACGACTTCTACGAAATAACGAAGCGCCCTGATGTCCATTTTGCATTCCAATTTCGCATGGTTTTCATAAGATTAATTCATTATATCTTTAAAAAATGGCTGGATAAGATTTGTTACATCTGTTCCCAGCCAGCGTTCCCGGTGATGCCTTGAGGGCCTTGCCAGACGCTTCCATGGCCAGATTTCTCGCAGTGTATGAATCAAAGGCAACGCTATTTCTGGAGAGCAATTGTGCTTAACAAAACGCGTCATTCTTTTTCCGGTTCTGATGAGATGTCTCAGGGAGCGCGCTTCGTTAAGGAGTTGCTGGCGCAGGCACAGATTGAGGTCAACGGGCCGTCGGCTGCGGATATGCAACTGCACCACAGTGCTACGTTCGACCTGGCCCTGGCCAAAGGCAACCTTGGCCTTGGCGAGGACTACATGGATGGCGGTTGGGACGCCGAGGCGCTGGATGAATTTTTCTACCGCCTCATGCGCTCTGGGGTGATCGACCAGGCCAACCCGGCCACTTTGTTGTTTCACGCGTTCAGCTCCCGCTGGCTGAACCTGCAAAACAAGAAGCGCGCCTGGCAAGTCGGCGAGGCGCACTACGACCTCGGCAATGACTTCTACGCGCGCATGCTCGACTCGCGTATGACGTACACCTGTGGCTACTGGAAAGATGCCACCACCCTGGAGCAGGCGCAGTTCGCCAAGCTGGACCTGATCTGTAAAAAACTGGGGCTCAAGCCGGGCATGCGCGTGCTGGATATCGGCTGTGGCTGGGGCAGCTTCATGAGCCATGCGGCCGAGCACTATGGCGTGGAGTGCGTGGGTGTGACCATCTCCAAAGAGCAGGCGGAGTGGGGCCGCGCCAAGTATTCACATCTGCCTATCGAGTTTCGTTTGCAGGACTATCGGGACATCGACGAGCAATTCGACCATATCGCCAGCGTCGGCATGTTTGAGCATGTGGGCCGCAAGAACCATCGTGCCTATATGGAGGTGGCCAACCGCTGCCTGAAGGACGACGGCCTGTTCCTGTTGCACACCATCGGCAAGAACCAACGCAACAGCACGCCGGACCCGTGGATCGACAAATACATCTTTCCCAATGGTGATTTGCCCTCGATCGGGCAGATTGGCGACGCCATGGACGGGTTGTTTGTTGCCGAGGATTTGCACAACTTTGGCGCCGATTACGACAAGACACTGATGGCCTGGTGCGAAAACTTCGAATTGGCGTGGCCGGATTTCGCCGAAACCTTTGGCCGGCGTTTCTACCGGATGTGGCGCTATTACCTGCTGTCGTGTGCAGGGGCGTTTCGCGCGCGGGATATCCAGTTGTGGCAGTGGGTGTTGTCGAAGAAGGGGGTTGTCGGCGGGTATCAGCGGGTGAGCTGAGGGTGACAACGGTTTAACGGGGACAGGCGAAACCTGCCCCGGTTTGGCCGGTTTACTCGGCGGCCGGCGTCAATCGCGCTTCCAGCTCCGCCACCTTGGCCTCAAGGCTTTCCAACCGCGCCCGAGTGCGCGCCAACACCACCATCTGGCTATCAAACTCTTCCCGGCTTACCAGGTCCAGCTTGCTGAAACCGCTTTGCAGCAGCGCCTTGAACTGGCTTTCAATTTCATTGCGTGGCAGCGGCGTGTCGCTGCTGAACAGGCGGGAGGCGTGGCCGCTCAGGGCGTCGAGGAGGTCTTTGGGCGCGAGCATGGGAAATCGTCCGGAAAATCTGTTGGCCGGCAGTGTATCACGCAGCGTCTATAGTCTTTTCCCAGGCACAGGCGCACGCTTTTCGCGCATGTGGCCGGGCGGTCACGCACCGTTTTCGTGCGTATCTTCGCGACAACGGCGCCCGGGAGGTGGGCACACGCGAACAAAGGACTGATTTCAGTGATTTTTACGGAGCTGGCAAGCTTTCTGCTTAGACGATCATGACCCATGCACTGATGCAGTCGCTGTGACGATGCAGTGCGCCGACGGACCAGCGGTACATGTTTCGTCACCAGTGGTTAGCGAGCGTCGCAATGGCAAATGCCAAGGCGACGAAGCGTTACAAAGCCAGGCACTGCGCTTAGACTTGAGACGGGTTTGTTTTCCTGGGGCAAGTCCACCAATTCGGGAGAGAGTTTTCATGAAGCTAGTCACTGCCATCATCAAGCCGTTCAAGTTGGACGATGTACGCGAGTCACTGTCCGAGATCGGCGTGCAGGGCATTACCGTTACTGAGGTCAAAGGCTTCGGTCGGCAGAAGGGTCACACCGAGCTGTATCGCGGCGCGGAATACGTGGTCGATTTCCTGCCAAAGGTGAAGATTGATGTCGCCATTGACGACAAGGATCTTGACCGGGTTATCGAGGCGATAACCAAGGCCGCCAACACCGGCAAGATCGGTGACGGCAAGATCTTCGTGGTCAATCTGGAACAGGCTATTCGCATCCGTACCGGCGAAACCGATACCGACGCAATCTAAGCCGCCAAACCCCAACGCCCCAGGAGAAAACAATATGACTCTGCGTAAATTCGCAGGGCTAGGAGCCCTGTTGTCCCTCGTAATGCCGGCCCTGGCCATGGCGGCGGACCCAGTACCTGCTCCAGTCCTCAATTCCGGCGACACCGCGTGGATGCTTACGTCCACCGCGCTGGTACTGTTCATGACCATTCCAGGCCTCGCGCTGTTCTACGGCGGCATGGTTCGCTCCAAAAACATTCTTTCCGTGATGATGCAGTGCTTCGCCATCACCGGCCTGATTACCATCCTGTGGTTCGTCTACGGCTACAGCATGGCGTTCGATACCACCGGTATGGAAGCAGGCGTCGTCAACCTCAACTCGTTTGTGGGTGGCTTGTCCAAACTGTTCCTTTCGGGTGTGACCCCGGCCAGCATCACCGGCCCGGCGGCGTTGTTCCCTGAAGCCGTGTTTGTGACCTTCCAGATGACCTTCGCGATCATCACCCCGGCGCTGATCGTCGGTGCGTTCGCCGAGCGTATGAAGTTCTCCGCGATGCTGATCTTCATGGGCGTCTGGTTCACTCTGGTCTACGCACCGATTGCCCACATGGTATGGGGCGGTCCGGGTTCGTTGCTGGGCGACTGGGGCGTACTGGACTTCGCTGGCGGCACCGTGGTGCACATCAACGCCGGTGTTGCCGGCCTGGTAGCGTGCCTGGTACTCGGCAAGCGTAAAGGCTTCCCAACCACCCCAATGGCACCGCACAACCTCGGTTACACCCTGGTGGGCGCGGCCATGCTGTGGGTCGGCTGGTTCGGCTTCAACGCCGGCTCTGCGGCTGCGGCCAACGGCACTGCCGGCATGGCGATGCTGGTCACCCAGATCGCTACCGCTGCGGCGGCGCTGGGCTGGATGTTCGCCGAGTGGGTCACCCACGGTAAGCCAAGCGCGCTGGGCATTGCCTCGGGTGTGGTTGCTGGCCTGGTGGCAATCACTCCAGCCGCGGGCACCGTGGGCCCGATGGGCGCCCTGGTGATCGGCCTGGCGGCCGGTGTGGTGTGCTTCTTCTGCGCCACTACCCTGAAACGCAAACTGGGCTACGACGACTCCCTGGACGCCTTCGGCGTGCACGGTATCGGCGGTATCCTCGGCGCGATCCTGACCGGTGTGTTCGCGGCACCAGCGATGGGCGGCTTCAACGCCACCACCACTGATATCGCTGCACAAGTCTGGATCCAGTGCAAAGGCGTCGGCTTCACCGTCATCTACACCGCCATCGTGACATTCATCATCCTCAAGGTGCTGGACGCTGTGATGGGCCTGCGGGTGACCGAAGAAGAAGAGGCTGTCGGCCTCGACCTGGCGCAACACAACGAACGCGGCTACAACTTGTAAGTACGCGAAAAAAAGATGCCCGGCTTGCCGGGCATTTTTTTGCCCGGGGTTTGTCTGTGGCTAAAGGTGTATGGGTTTTTTCGCGACTTTGTGATGGTATCCACACCGCACTTTTCAGTGTGCGAATGTCTTACAGGCATGTAGGCGTATTCGGCACTTTGTTTTTTCCCTGAGCGCGCTAGAATGCGCGCCGATAGGCGGAGAACTGTATGTGGCAACAGACCCTGATAACCCTGCGGGCCAAGCCCCGGGGCTTTCATCTGGTGACGGACGAGTTGCTCGCCGGCTTGCCTGAATTGAAGGCCTGTCGGGTGGGCCTGTTGCATTTGTGGCTGCAGCACACCTCGGCTTCGTTGACGGTCAACGAGAATGCCGACCCGGCGGTTCGCCGTGACTTCGAGCGTTTTTTCAATGCGCTGGTGCCGCAAGGCATGGCGGGATATGAACACAACGACGAAGGTCCGGATGATCTGCCGGCGCACTTCAAGGCCAGTCTGCTGGGCTGTCAGTTGAGTTTGCCGGTAAGGGCCGGCCGCTTGGCGATGGGGACCTGGCAAGGTGTTTATCTGGGCGAGCACCGTGATCATGGCGGTGCTCGTAAAGTCCTCGCCACCTTGCACGGTGATGGGGCATAAGCCACTGGTGATCCGGTGGATGTTGATTTTTTTCCGGCGGCCGTCGACAGGCGGCGAAGCTGGGCTATAACTAATCTGCTTTTCGCAAGTCATGAGGTAGAACATGAGCGACGATGATCTGGAAAACGACGACCTCGAAGTAGGCGACGACGACGAAACCGAAGAAGGTCTTGAGGCGGCTGCCGAAGACGTGGCTGACGACGACGGTGGCGATGATGCACCGGTCCCGGTAGCCAAAGGCAAAGCCAAGGCTGCGGTGTCGGTTGACGAACTGCCGAGCGTAGAAGCCAAGAACAAAGAGCGCGATGCGCTGGCCCGTGCGATGGAAGAGTTCCTCGCTAAAGGCGGCAAAGTGCAGGAAGTCGAGGCTAACGTGGTGGCAGATCCACCGAAGAAGCCTGATAACAAGTACGGCAGCCGGCCTATCTAAGGCTTGCTGTTTGCTTGCTGAAAAAGCCCGCCGTCGCTGCGGGCTTTTTCATGGGTCAAACAAAAGGGTTAGGGCCAACACCCATCCAAGGATGAAGAGCGTGTGTGGCGAGGGAGCTTGCTCCCGTTGGGGCGCGAAGCGGCCCTGATTATGCCCCGGCGCGGTTTTCCAGAAAGAACGTCATGGCTGGTTTTGGGGCCGCTTCGCAGCCCAGCGGGAGCAAGCTCCCTCGCCACAAAAGCCCTTCATCATCAGGTTATGCGTTCCAGCGGGCGAGGAGTGCTGGCAATTCGGTCAGGCTGCGAATCTCGGCATCCGGCAACTTCTCGGCCTCCCAGGCCTTCCCCGCCGGGTTGAACCACACCGCCCGCAGCCCCGCCTGCTGCGCCCCGGCGATGTCATCCCCCGGATGATCACCTACGTGCACCGCCGCGCCCGGCGCTACGCCACCGCGCTGCAAGGCCTCCTGGAACAACCGTGCATCCGGCTTGGCGATACCAATGTCTTCCGCCCGCAGCGCAAAGTGGAAGTAATCCGCCAGCCCCACACGCTGCACATCGGCATTGCCGTTGGTAATCACCCCCAGCAGATAGTCACGGCGCAGCGCTTGCAGCATCGGTTCCGCTTCGGGGAATACGGTGAGTTGATGCCGGGCGTGGATGAACGCTTCAAAGCACACGTCCGCCATCTGCGCTGCTTCCGGCAACGGGTAGCCGGCTTCCTCGAAAGCATGTTGCAGCACCTTTTGACGCAACACGCTGATGCGGTATTTCAGCTCCGGATGCCGCTCCAGCACCTGTTGGCGCAGGCTGGCAAACTTCTCCAGAGGCAAGTCGCCCACCTTGGTGGCATGGGTCGCCAGCCACTCGCGCATCGACGCTTCGGCGCTGATGATGACCGGCACGTTATCCCAGAGCGTATCGTCCAGGTCGAAGGTGATCAGCTTGATGCTCATGAGTCACTGCCCTTAATGCGTTTGGCCCGTGGATGGGCGCTGTCGTACACCGTTGCCAGGTGTTGGAAGTCCAGGTGGGTGTAGATCTGGGTGGTCTTGATGTCTGAGTGGCCAAGCAGTTCCTGCACCGCGCGCAGGTCCTGGGATGACTCCAGCAAGTGGCTGGCAAAGGAGTGCCTGAGCATGTGAGGGTGCAGGTTTTGCCCCAGCTCGCGCTCGCCGGCGGCCTTGACCCTTAACTGAATGGCCCGTGGCCCGAGGCGGCGGCCTTGCTGGCTGATAAACACGGCGTCATCCGCCGGGTTGGCCAGGGCACGCAGGGGCAGCCACAGCAGCAGGGCTTCGCGGGCCTTCTTGCCCACCGGTAATACGCGGGTCTTGCTGCCTTTGCCGAGCACCTGCACCAGGCCATCCGCCAGGTCCAGCTGATCGAGGTTGAGCCCGGTCAGCTCCGACAGGCGCAGGCCCGAGGAGTAGAACAGTTCGAGGATCGCCTGGTCGCGGTGGGCCAGGAAGTCGTCCTCCACGGCGCCGTCGAGCAATTGCAGGGCACGGTCGGTGTCGAGGGTCTTGGGCAGGCGGCGTTCACCCTTGGGCGGCGCCAGGCCGTTGGCCGGGTCGTGGTCGCACAGGCCTTCGCGGTTCAGGTAGTGATAGAGGCCGCGTACCGCCGACAGCAGGCGGGCCAGGCTGCGGGAGGATTGGCCTTGCTGGTGCAGGCGGGCGATCAGGCTGCGCAGACCCTGGATATCCAGGGCCTTCCAGCTGCTGATGTGTTGTTTCTCGCAGAACGCCAGGACCTTGTTCAAGTCCCGACGGTAAGCTTCCAGGGTGTGCGGCGACACCTGGCGCTCGCTGCGCAGGTGAGCGCAGTAGGCGTCCAGTTGTCGTTCCATGGTTAGCGCACCGCGCGCAAGGCGGTGGTGAAGCGCGGCAGGACGCGGCCCAGTACTTCGGCGATGTAGCTCAGGAACAGCGTGCCCACCGAGCTCTTGTAGTGCTGTGGATCACGGCTGGCGATGGCCAGCACACCGTGCAAACCTTGATGACTCAGGGCGACTACGGCGGTCGAGCCGATCTGCTGGCGCTGTTCGGCGCCAAACAGGAAGTCCAGCTCATGCTCGCGCAGGGTGCCGCTGATGGTCTTGCCTTCGGACAGCAAGCCGCCAATGGCGGTCTGGGCATCGCTGCCGCTGACCCAGCGCCCTACCGGCATCGGGTTGTCGCTGAACAGGATCAGGCTGACAAAAGGCACCTGGAAGTCCTGGCGCAGGCTGTCTTCGACGGCAATCACTGCCTCTTCCAGGCTGGCGGCGTCCATCAGGGTCAGGACTAGGCGGCGGGTCTTGTCGAACAGGCGGTCGTTGTCGCGGGCCACGTCCATCAGCTGCGAGAGCCGATGGCGCATCTCGATATTGCGCTCGCGCAGGATCTTCATCTGTCGCTCCACCAGCGACACGGTATCGCCGCGCTGGTGGGGAATGCGCAGGGCCGGCAATAGTTCTTCGTGTTCGACGAAGAAATCCGGATTAGCCTCCAGATACGCCGCAATGGCTGCGGCCTCCAGACTTTCGCTTGGGGATGCGTTCGCGGGTACTTGAGGCTTATCAGTCATTAGATTTTCTCACTCATAGACGGACCTGTCCTTCGTAGACGCGGGTGGCCGGGCCGGTCATTTTCACCGGTTGGCCAGGGCCTGCCCATTCGATGGACAGACGTCCGCCGGGCAGGTCGATCAGCAGTGGCGAATCCATCCACCCCTGGCTGATCGCGGCTACGGCAGCGGCGCAGGCGCCGGTACCGCAAGCCTGGGTTTCGCCGGCACCGCGTTCCCAGACGCGCAATAGCGCACGGGAACGGTCGATGACCTGCAGGAAACCCACGTTAACCCGTGCCGGAAAGCGCGGGTGGTTTTCGATCTTCGGCCCCAGTTCGTGAACCGGTGCGCTGTTGATGTCATCGACCCGCAGTACGGCATGGGGGTTGCCCATGGACACGGCAGCCAGGTTGACGGTCTTGCCGTCCACATCCAGCGCATAGCTCAGGGCTTGCTCGGTGGCCTGGAACGGAATGTCCGCCGGCACCAGCCGTGGGGCGCCCATGTTGACGCCGATCTGGCCGTCGCTGCGAATATCCAGCTCGATGATGCCGCTTTTGGTCTCGACGCGAATCTGCCGCTTGGCGGTCAGGCGCTTGTCCAGCACAAAGCGGGCGAAACAGCGGGCACCGTTGCCGCACTGTTCCACTTCGGAGCCGTCGGAGTTGAAGATCCGGTAACGGAAATCCACTTCCGGGTTGCTCGGTGCTTCCACCAGCAGCAACTGGTCGAAGCCGACACCGGTGTGCCGGTCGCCCCACAGCTTGGCGTGCTTGGGCAGGATGTGCGCGTGCTGGCTGACGAGGTCGAGAACCATGAAGTCATTGCCCAGCCCATGCATCTTGGTAAAACGCAGCAACATGGCCTTACTCCGGCAGCAGGCTTTCGCCAGCAAACAACTCGGCTACCGTCTCGCGGCGACGCACTTCAAACGCTTGATCACCGTCCACCAGCACCTCGGCGGTACGCCCGCGGGTGTTGTAGTTGGAGCTCATGACAAACCCGTAGGCACCTGCCGAATGCACGGCCAGCAAGTCGCCTTCTTCCAGGGCCAGCTGACGTTCCTTGGCCAGGAAGTCGCCGGTCTCGCAGATCGGGCCGACCACGTCATAGGTGCGGCCTTCGCCAGCGCGTGGCTTGACGGCCGTCACGTCCATCCAGGCCTGGTACAGCGCCGGGCGGATCAGGTCGTTCATCGCCGCGTCGACGATGGCAAAATCCTTGTGCTCGGTGTGCTTGAGGTACTCGACCTGGGTCAACAGCACGCCGGCATTGGCGACGACGTAGCGGCCTGGCTCGAACATCAGCGTCAGGTCGCGGCCTTCGGTGCGCTCGCGCACGGCCTTGATGTAGTCGGACACCAGCGGCGGCTCTTCGTCGCGATAGCGCACGCCGACGCCGCCACCGAGGTCGATGTGGTGCAGGTAGATGCCGCATTCGCCGAGACGGTCGATCAACGCCAGCAGGCGGTCGAGGGCGTCGAGGAACGGTGGCAGGCTGGTCAGTTGCGAGCCGATATGGCAGTCGACGCCCAATACTTCCAGGTTCGGCAGTTGGGCGGCGCGGATGTACACGTCTTCGGCGTCGGCAATGGCGATGCCGAACTTGTTCTCTTTGAGGCCGGTAGAAATATACGGATGAGTGCCAGCGTCGACGTCCGGGTTGACCCGCAGGGAGATCGGTGCGCGAACGCCCATCTCGGCGGCCACCACTTGCAGGCGCTCCAGCTCGTCGGTGGACTCGACGTTGAAGCAGTGCACGCCAACTTCCAGGGCGCGGCGCATGTCTTCGCGGCTCTTGCCGACACCGGAGAACACAATTTTGTCAGCCTTGCCGCCGGCGGCCAGTACACGCTCCAGCTCGCCCCGGGACACGATGTCGAAACCGGCACCAAGGCGCGCCAGGACATTCAGTACACCCAGGTTGGAGTTGGCTTTTACCGCGTAGCACACCAGGCTCGGCGTGCCTTCCAGCGCATCGGCAAAGGAGCGGTATTGCGCTTCGATGTGGGCACGGGAGTACACGTAGGTCGGGGTGCCAAAGCGCTCGGCAATGGCGGACAGCGCGACACCTTCCGCGAACAGCTCGCCGTCCCGGTAGTTAAAAGCGTCCATGATGTTCCCTTAGTAGGTGTCGTGCTTGTGCGCTTTGGTCTGCGACGATTGTGCCTGTTCATTCGGGTCTTTGCTGTCATCGGGCAGATACAACGGGCCTTTTTGACCACAGGCACTAACGAGGCAAGCGACCGCGACGAGCGCAGCAAGGGAAGAGATCAGGCGCTTCATGGCGAAATCCTTGAATATGCATTAATTGCGCCCGAGTATACCGACCACCCGCCGGATTGCCTATGTGCCGAAATACCCGTCCGGCGGGGCTTTGCCGAGTTTGTCGCGATTGCGCTTACACCAGTCAGGGATAATTCACGCAGCTGCGGGTAATGAAATCGGTATCCTTTGCAATCATGATGGCGCGTCCGTATTGTGCGGCGCTTGAGCGAGACCAGACACTTTTCGAGGTTCCCACAATGAGTTTGACCGAAGCCCGTTTTCACGACCTGGTGGATTCGACCCAGCAAGCGCTGGAGGATATTTTCGACGACAGCGGTCTGGATGTGGACCTGGAGAACTCGGCTGGTGTGCTGACCGTCAAGTTTGAGAGTGGCCAGCAACTGATCTTCAGTCGCCAGGAACCGCTGCGTCAGCTGTGGCTGGCTGCGCGCTCCGGTGGCGTTCACTTCGACTACGACGAAGAAAGCGGCAAATGGCAGTGTGACAAGAGCGAAGAGTTGTTGGGCGAGATGCTCACGCGCCTGATTCATGAATATACCGGCGTCGAGCTGGACTTCGACGAGATCTGATCGTGACGCAGCCCGTACCCGTACGCCCGCCCAAGCCGCTGTTCAGCAATGTCAGCCCGGCGGTGCCGTCACCTTGTATCAGTTTATGTCGGCTGGATGAGCACAAAGTCTGCCTCGGCTGCTTCCGTCATGTGGAAGACATCCGGGAATGGCGCTCCGCCGATGATGCGCGGCGCCGCGTGATCGTCGCCCAGGCCGAGCAGCGCAGGGCCTCCACCTGAGGCCGTCTTGTTTATTTATTGTGCTGTGGTAGTGTCCGGATACACCTCAACTCATCGAGGTCCGTGAGAACCCCGCCTTTTCCTGGCGGGGTTTTGCTTTTTTGTGCAGAAAAAAGGAGTCTGCCTGAATCATGACCGCACCTTCCATCATCCTCACCCGTCTTGACGTGCAGCGTCTTGAGCAACTGATCGACCGTGTCGGCGAGGCGTCGCCGGGCGTTGAAGCCCTGCAACACGAACTCGACCGCGCCGAAGAAGTGGTTGGCCACGATGAAGTGCCTGCAACTGTCGTGACCATGAACTCCAGCGTGCATTGCCGTGAACAAGGCAGTGGCAAGGACTATCACCTGACCCTGGTCTACCCCAAGGACGCGAACGCCGACGAAGGCAAAATCTCGATCCTGGCGCCGGTGGGCAGCGCTTTGTTGGGCCTGCAAGTCGGCCAGCACATCGACTGGCCAGCACCGGGTGGCAAGACCCTCAAGCTTGAATTGCTCGGCGTCGAAGGCCAGCCGAAAGGCGGTGGCGCCTTTCCTCTCTAAACCTGGTTCAGCGCTTCATTGAGCGCCAGTTCCAGATCAGCCTTGTAGCGCAGGTACAGATTGCTCGGGCTTTGAACATCACCGAGCAGGCCGGACAGGTCCAGATCGGTGATGTAGCAGCGGTAACGCTCGGCCTCCCGGCGTTGCCCGACGATTTGCTGGGCGACCACCGCAAACAGTTGGTCGCCAAATTCCAGCTCGGAAAACTCCCGTTGATTGCAGTACAAGGTGATCCCCACCTGGCCCGGCGCTGCCTTGCCGATAATCGCCTGCACGTCGTAGAACGGTTTATTGGCCGGGGTTTGCGGCGCTGTGCGCGGTTCGGCCCGGCGTGCGCGGCCGCTGCCTGACGGCAACAGCTGGTAATACAGGATTTGCACCGCGCCGAGTGGCTGTTGCGGGTCCAGCGGCAGCAGCGCGTCGCGCCGATAAATAATCGATTGCAGGAAGCGCTGCAGCGGCACCAGCAGGCTTTGCTCGTCGTGAAACGGCAGGCGCTGCTGCCAGAGCGCGTTGAATTCATCCAGCACGTACAGCTCGGCAACCCCTTCGTTGATCCGGTAGAACACCTGCACGCAGTCGGGCAGGCCCATGGGCAGCAACAGCGCCAGGTCGTGGTCTTCGAGGGCCATGGTGTCCAGGTGCAGCGGGCTGTAGCTGGCCAGTTCCTCGCTGAGGTAGGCGATCAGCGCGTCCTGGGTCGCCAGTGACACATGGTTGGCTTGGCCGGGTGTCAGTTCCATCACGTGGTAGTGCTGCTGCACCTGCACCAGGTAGCGGTGGTTTTCCTGGCTCAGCATCAGGGTTTGCGCGGTGTCGAAGATTTCTTCCACGCGCTGGGCAATGAATTGCGCGCGGTTGTGGCAGAAGCAACGCACCCGCAATCGCGGCAGGTGATTGGCCGGCAGCTGGTTCAGGTAATCCCGCAGGCAGTCGAGCAGCGCGTGGGGGCCGTCGTAGCGGCTGACCATTACCTCGTTCCAGCTGTTGAGCGTGACCTGGTCCAGGGTCAGCACCAGGTTTTCCCGCACGCCGGCGTAACTCAGGGAGTCGGTGCGCTCGGTGGTCATCAGGATGTTCAGGTCGCGGTGGTGCTTGAGCGGGTCGACGCCGACGTTGATCAGCAGCAGCACTTCCTCGGGCACTGCCGAGCGCAGCAGGCGTTCCTCATCCACGCTGGCCATGGGCAGGGCGACGGTCTGTTGCAGGCTGCCCAGCAGGTTGAACAGCTCGAATTCGGTCATGTCGCTGCTGCCGGGGTGCAAGGCCAGGCGGGTGCTGCTGTCGATCACGCCATTGCGGTGGCACCAGGTGAGCATTTCCAGCAGGTCGCGGCTGCGCTTGATCGGCGCGAAGTGTTCCCATTCCAGGGCCGTCAGGCTGCCGTTGTACAAGCCCCAATGGTGCTGGCCCGGTTCTTTGCGGTTGGGCGCGTGCACCAGGGTCAGGGTGTCTTCGGCCAGGTCCGGGGCAATGCCGGGGTTGATGAACTCAACCTTGCCGGCCTTGCGTTCGAAGGCGGCGTACAGGCGCCGGCCGAGCACATTGAGGTCGCGCTTGTTGATCAGGCTGACGGTCTGTTCGGTGCGGGCAAACTGGGTCAGGAAGCGATAGCTGTAGTTCAGCTCGTTGACCAGCGCCCGGCGCTCGGAGGCCACCTGGCGGACTTTCCATTGGCTGCGGCTGTCCAGCAGGGCCAGTTGGCGCTGGTCCCAACCCCATTCATGGGCCAGGCGCTCCAGCAGCAAACGTTGCCAGCGGTCGGTGCGCTGGCCGGCCGTGAGCTTGAGGTTGACCTTCAGGTACAGGGCGCGTCGCACCAGTTCCAGGCGCTCCGGTTCGTTGCGAGCCTTGAGGTATTCCTCGATGCGGCGGTAGACCACGATGTACGGGTCCAGCTCGTCCAGGTCCATCTGGTTGGCAAACACCGCCCGCTTGAAGCGCAGGCTCAGGCACTGCACCTTCGGGTGTTCGCTGGCGTAGACCTCGGTCAGCAGGAGTTTGAGTACCGACTTGTAGGGCGATTCGATGCCCTTGAACAACTGCCACAGGCCGGCGCCGATAAATTCACCCGGCGGGATGTGGGCCAGATGGCCCAGGTCGAGGGTTTCATCGGCGCGGATAAAGCGCTTGGAGATCAGCGCGTGGGTGAATTCGGCGTAGCGGGTTTCTTCATACACCGGCACCAGCCACCAGACCGGCGTGCGCCCGGCCAGCCAGATGGCGGTGCGGTAGAACTCGTCCAGCAGCAGGTAATGCTGGCTGGTGCCGCAGTCTTCCGAGCTCAGTTGGGTGTCGCGCTCACCCTGGATAAACCGTGTCGGCTCGATCAGGAAGAAGTGTGCCTCGGCGCCCATGGTCAGGGCCCAGGTTTCCAGCAATTGGCATTTTTTTCGTAGCTCGGCCAGCTCGTTCTCACTGAGATCGGCAGCGTGGCAGACCCACACGTCCATATCACTTTGGTCGGCTTGGGCCAGTGTGCCCAGGCTGCCCATCAGGAACAGGCCATGAATCGGGCGCGGCGGGTTGCCGTGCCGTGGCTTGTAGGAAAACGTGCGGGTCAGGCGCTGGGCTTCTGCCAACGCTTGCGCGTCGGGTTCAAAGTTCGACAGGCCGGCCGGTGTGCTACCCGACACATAACCCGGGAGCAGCGGGTGATTGACGTGGAAAAACAGCGGCAGCAGCGTCAGTACGCTTTGCTGGCGCGGCGTCAGCCCTTCGACGGCCCGGGCCATGCGGCCCTCGTTCAGGGCCAGAAACCGCGCGCGCAACTGGGTCAGCACCTTGCGGTCGATGCCTTCGTCCAGGTCGGGGCGGATTTCGTGGGTGCGGGTCATGTCGAACTCGGTGGCTCGCAGGGCCCGACGTGGGCGGCCGAGTGGGAGTTTACAACCAGTAGCGTAGGAGGTTTAGCGGGATTTTGTTTTTGGCGCCAGAATTTTATCCCAGGCGTAGAAATGCCCGCGGAATCCGTGAAAAGAGGATCCCGTGGGCGATTCGAGGTGTCAGGCGGCTTCTTTGCTGGTCTTCAGAATAGTCAGCAGGCTTTGTGCGTGTTCGGCAGCATCCCGGCCAAGGCTGGTGAGGTAACCACCGTCTGGCTGGTCGATCAGGTCTTTTTCAAACAGGCGCTGGGCAGCGGCAATGGCAGTGGGCGCGGCGGTCTGATGAACTTTCAGACCTTCCTGGGAGCTGCCCAGGTTGAAGAGTGCAAGGATTTCCAGTTCGGCAACCAACTCAGGGGTATACGACATAAGGACTCCAGACTTTCTAGGAATTTTTAGACGTTAGCAGCCATAAGGTGAACGCACTTGGGCGAGCTGTCCAGTCGGAACTCATGCAGGGTTGATGTGGCGCAGGATTGTGGCCAGCAAGCGCTTGCTGGCCAGCGCGGCGTCGGGCTTATTGCTTCTCGGGCGGCAGCTCGGGCAGGGCGCGCAAGGCAGTTTCATACCATTCGGTATTGAAGGCGCGGTCTTCTTCGAGCAGGGCGTCGATCTCGATGGCGAGTACGTGGGCCATCATTTGCAGGATGTCTTCGCGCTCGTAGCCCACCAGGGTCAGCTTGTTGAACGTGGCCTTGGCGGCGGGCGGGTTGTCGCTTTCGATCTGGTTTTCGATCGCTTCAATCAAGGTGGTCTCGGCGAACTCTTCTTCGTCGTTGTCGATATCGGTTGGCCGCTCATGGCAGGCTCCTGGAGGAAAGGGCGCCAGTCTACCCCCATTCACTCGGCTGATGCTGCTGGTCAGGCGTGGCATCCCGTTCTATAACCACTGCTGCCAACCCCGTACACGGCCTGGAGGCTTTGTGATGCTTAAGCTTTATGGATTTTCGGTCAGCAACTACTACAACATGGTCAAGCTGGCGCTGCTGGAGAAAGGGCTGCCCTTCGAAGAGGTGCCGTTCTACGCAGGCCAGACCCCTGAAGCATTGGCCGTGAGCCCGCGGGGCAAGGTGCCGGTGCTGGGTGTCGAGCAAGGCTTTATCAACGAAACCAGCGTGATCCTCGAATACATCGAACAGACCCAGGGCGGGCGATCGCTGCTGCCGAGCGAGCCGTTCCAGCGCGCCCAGGTGCTGGCGTTGTGCAGGGAAATCGAGTTGTACATCGAGTTGCCGGCCCGGGCGTGTTTTGCCGAGGCGTTTTTCGGAATGCCGGTACCTGAGGCGATCAAGGAAAAATCCAGGGCGGAGTTATTGCTGGGCGTCGCATCGCTGGGGCGGCACGGGAAGTTCGCGCCGTATGTGGCGGGGGACAGCTTCACGATTGCGGATTTGTATTTTGTGTACAGCGTGGACCTGGCCTGTGCCGTGGCTGGGAAGCTGTTCGGGCTGGATCTGTTGGCTGAGTTGCCGAAGGCCAAGGCGTTGCTGGAGCGCTTGCAGGCGTTGCCGAATGCCCAGCGGGTAGCGGCGGACAAGGAAGCGGCGATGCCGGCGTTTATGGCGATGATTGCTGCGAAGAAATAAAGACTGCTTTTGTGGCGAGGGAGCTTGCTCCCGTTGGGCAGCGGAGCGGCCCCAAAAATGGGACTGCTGCGCAGTCCAACGGGAGCAAGCTCCCTCGCCACAGGTTCAGTGTTCGCCCTTATTTGCCGGGGTACTTACCTTTGGGTTAGCGGCTGGCGAGCAATGCCTGGCCGCGAACCACGGCAGCCTTCACCTGCGCCGGCGCAGTCCCGCCGATATGGTTACGGGCATTCACCGACCCTTCCAGGGTCAGCACCGCAAACACGTCCTGCTCGATCTGGTCGCTGAACTGGCGCAGTTCTTCCAGGCTCATTTCCGCCAGGTCCTTGCCGGTGTCCACGCCGTATTTCACGGCATGGCCGACGATTTCGTGGCAGTCGCGGAACGGCAGTCCACGGCGTACCAGGTAGTCGGCCAGGTCGGTGGCGGTGGAGAAACCACGCAGGGCCGCTTCACGCATGATGGCGTGCTTGGGCTTGATCGCCGGGATCATGTCGGCAAAGGCCCGCAGCGAGTCGCGCAGGGTGTCGGCGGCGTCGAACAGCGGTTCCTTGTCTTCCTGGTTGTCTTTGTTGTAGGCCAGCGGCTGGCCTTTCATCAGGGTCAACAGGCCCATCAGCGCGCCGAATACACGGCCGCTTTTGCCACGCACCAATTCCGGCACGTCGGGGTTTTTCTTTTGCGGCATGATCGAGCTGCCGGTGCAGAAGCGGTCCGGCAGGTCGATGAACTGGAATTGCGCACTGGTCCACAGCACCAGCTCTTCGGAGAAACGTGACAAGTGCATCATCGCGATGCTGGCCGCGGCGCAGAATTCGATGGCGAAGTCACGGTCCGACACGCCGTCCAGGGAGTTGCCGCCCACGGCGTCGAAACCCAGCAGTTGCGCGGTGTATTCGCGGTCGATCGGGTAGGTGGTGCCGGCCAGTGCGGCGCTGCCCAGGGGCATGCGGTTGGCGCGCTTGCGGCAGTCCACCAGGCGCTCGTAGTCGCGGCTGAGCATTTCGAACCAGGCCAGCAGGTGGTGGCCGAAGGTCACAGGCTGTGCGGTCTGCAGGTGGGTGAAGCCGGGCATGATGGTGCCGGACTCACGCTCTGCCTGCTCCAGCAGGCCTTTTTGCAGGCGGGTGATTTCGGCCAGGATCAGGTCGATCTCGTCCCGCAGCCACAGGCGGATATCGGTGGCCACCTGGTCGTTACGGCTGCGACCTGTGTGCAGTTTCTTGCCGGTCACACCGATGCGGTCGGTGAGGCGGGCCTCGATGTTCATGTGCACGTCTTCCAGGTCGACGCGCCAGTCGAAGGTGCCGGCTTCGATCTCGCCACGGATGGTGGTCAGGCCGTCGATGATGCTGTCGCGCTCGGCATCGGTCAGTACGCCGACCTTGGCCAGCATCGTGGCGTGGGCGATCGAGCCCATGATGTCGTGGCGGTACAGGCGCTGGTCGAAGGTGACGGAGGCGGTGAAGCGCGCGACGAAGGCGTCGACGGGTTCACTGAAGCGGCCGCCCCAGGACTGGTTGGTCTTGTCGGTGCTCATGGATTCGCTCGTGATCTGCTGGAAAGAGGGCATGAAAGTGTGGCGCCGATAATAACAGGGTTGCCCCCGGAGGCGATGATGCCAGGGCGGGGCATTTTTATTTGTTTCCAAGATGGCTAAGTGCCTTGCCGCCGGCCTCGCGCAGGACGAGACTGGAACCAGGACCGAACGGGGGTTTAAAACTAACGGTCCTTGGGTAAACAAAGCGTGTTTATTGAAACGATATTTGACGATTGAGCAATATCGTCTTCGCGAACGTCTACAGTTGCACTGATAGAGCGTCGCGCTGACAGACGGTGCACTGCACCAATGCCGGGCGATGAGGTCGAACTCCAGGCTATCCATTAGAAAGGGGGTGTTCATATTGTGTATCAGCAAACCCTACGACGATGCCCGAAGGCAGCAGGCTTTGGGCGCGATTGAACAGGTCCGGGTAAATATTGGTGCCACTCTCGGGGCACTTTTTGCCGCTCGCGCTAGTCTTAGCGTGGATCGCCGTGACGGAAGTCACCGCACCTGTCTACGCTATCCTTGTGCGAGACTCACGCAGGAATCCAGCGCAATATGAATGTCCTGATCGTTGATGACGAACCCCAAGCCCGCGAGCGACTGAGCCGTTTGGTCAGTGAACTCGAGGGTTACAGTGTCCTTGAGCCGAGCGCCACCAGTGGCGAGGAAGCCTTGGCCCTTATTGACAGCCTCAAGCCGGACGTCGTGTTACTCGACATCCGCATGCCGGGCCTTGATGGCTTGCAGGTTGCTGCCCGCCTGAGCGAGCGAGAATCGCCGCCTTCGGTGGTGCTGTGTGCCTCCCAGGATGAGTTCTCTTCCGAGGCCCTGGATGCCAGCGGCGCCAGTTTCCTGGTCAAGCCGATCAACGCCGATGCCTTGCTTCGTGCCTTGAAAAAAGCCGAGCGTCCCAATCGTGTCCAACTGGCCGCCTTGACCCAGCCCGCAGCCCAGGGCGGCAACGGGCCGCGCAGCCATATCAGTGCCCGTACCCGCAAGGGCATCGAACTGATTCCCCTGGATCAGGTGGTCTACTTCATCGCCGATCACAAGTACGTGACCTTGCGTCACGAGGCCGGTGAAGTACTGCTCGATGAGCCACTCAAGGCGTTGGAAGATGAATTTGGCGACCGCTTTGTGCGCATCCACCGCAATGCGCTGGTGGCACGCGAGCGCATCGAGCGCCTGCAGCGCACGCCGCTTGGGCACTTTCAACTGTTCCTGAAGGGCCTCAATGGCGATGCCTTGATCGTCAGCCGGCGTCATGTCGCCGGTGTGCGCAAGATGATGCAGCAGCTTTAGCCCAAGGGCTGACGCGAGCTTCACCGCCCATATCCCGGTGCGACGCGGCCAGGGAGGCCCCGCACTTGCTGATTCAAATCAAAGCGCCTTTGCCTGAGCTGTTATTATCTGCCGTATCTATTCAGTACGGATTGATCCATGTCCTCTCGCGAAATCCGCATCGCCACCCGTAAAAGCGCCCTGGCCTTATGGCAGGCCGAGTACGTCAAAGCACGTCTTGAGCAGGCCCATCCCGGCCTCAAGGTGTCCCTGGTGCCCATGGTCAGTCGCGGCGACAAGCTGCTTGATTCGCCATTGTCGAAAATCGGCGGCAAGGGCCTGTTCGTCAAGGAACTGGAAACCGCTCTGCTGGAAAACGAAGCCGACATCGCCGTGCATTCGATGAAAGACGTGCCCATGGACTTCCCCGAAGGCCTGGGCCTGTTTTGCATCTGCGAGCGCGAAGACCCACGCGATGCTTTCGTTTCCAATACCTACGCCTCTCTTGATGAGCTGCCGCTGGGCAGCGTCGTCGGCACCTCCAGCCTGCGTCGCCAGGCACAGTTGCTGACCCGCCGCCCAGACCTGCAAATCCGTTTCCTGCGGGGCAACGTCAATACCCGCCTGGCCAAGCTGGATGCCGGTGAATATGACGCGATCATCCTCGCGGCAGCCGGCCTGATCCGCCTGGGTTTTGAAGACCGCATCACCTCGGCCATCAGCGTTGAAGACAGCTTGCCGGCTGGCGGGCAAGGCGCCGTGGGTATCGAGTGCCGCACCGCCGACCGCGAAATTCATGCGCTGCTCAAGCCGCTGGACCACCAGGACACTGAAATTCGCGTCACCGCCGAACGCGCTCTGAACAAACACCTCAACGGTGGCTGCCAGGTGCCGATCGCCTGTTACGCCGTGCTGGAGGGCGAGAACCTCTGGCTGCGTGGCCTGGTGGGCGACCCGAGTGGTGGGTTGCTGCTCACTGCACAGATTCGCGGGCCGCAAAGCGAGGCGACCAGCCTGGGTATCAAAGTCGCCGAAGAGCTGCTGGAAAAAGGCGCCGGTGCCATCCTGCAAGCGGTGTACGGCGAGGCCGGCCCGCAGTGACGCAATGGCGTGTGCTGTTGACGCGGCCCGCCGAGGAGTCGGCGGCCCTGGCAGCGACCTTATCTGAGGAAGGTATTTTCAGCAGCAGCCTGCCGTTGCTGGAGATCGAAGCGCTGCCCGTCACGCCTGAGCAACACGCGATCTTTCGCGAGCTGGACCGTTATTGTGCGGTGATCGTGGTGAGCAAGCCGGCGGCGCGCCTGGGCGTGCAGTTGTTGGCGCAACACTGGCCGCAACCTCCGGCGTTGCCATGGTTCAGCGTCGGCGCCGCTACGGCTCAGGTGTTGGCCGACCGCGGCCTTGACGTCAGCTGCCCCCAGGAAGGTGACGACAGTGAGGCCTTGCTTGAATTGGCTGCCTTGCGCGAGGCTATTGCACAGCCCGGTGGCCGGGTGCTGATTCTGCGGGGCGAGGGCGGGAGAGAGCTGCTGGCTGAGCGTTTACGCGAGCAAGGTGCTAGTGTCGACTATCTGGAGTTGTACCGCCGTTTCCTGCCGGATTACGACAGTGCAGCCCTGACCCAACGCATAAACGTGGAACGCTTGAACGGCGTGGTGGTCAGCAGTGGGCAGGGTTTTTTACACCTGCAAGCCCTGGCCGGCACAGATTGGCCCCTGGTGGCACAACTGCCGTTGTTTGTGCCCAGCCCGCGAGTCGCCGAAATGGCGCGTGCCGCTGGCGCGCAAGAAGTTGTGGATTGTCGTGGCGCCAGTGCCGCGGCTTTGTTAGTGGCGTTACGGAGTTTCTCCGTTCCCACTCTCTAATACGCAAAGGATGGATACGTGAGCGAAACAGCCTTGCCTAAAGATGAAGCTCAGCCCGCGCTTGATGCGCCTGTTGAGACACCGGTCACCACCGCCCCGCGTCGTGGCAACGGCCTGGCTATCGTGGCCTTGTTACTCGGCGCAGCCGGTGTTGCCGCCGGTGGCTGGGGGATCTGGCAGGTCCGCGCACTGCAGGCGAGCAGCCAGCAACAGCTGGGCCAAGTGCAAACCCTGGACGACCAGTCCCAGAGCCTCAAGCAGAGCCAGCAGCAGTTGTCTGCGCGCCTGGGGCAACTGCCGGGTGCTGACGAGCTGGAAGAGCGCCGCCGGCTGGTGGCGCAATTGCAGGGCGACCAGCAGCGCTTGAGCCAGCGCCTGGAAACCGTGCTGGGTGCCAGCCGCCAGGACTGGCGCCTGGCCGAGGCCGAACACCTTATCCGCCTGGCCAGCCTGCGTCTTTCCGCCTTGCAGGACATTAACAGTGCCCAGGCACTGGTCCAGGGCGCTGACGAAATCCTTCGCGAACAAAGTGACCCCGGCTCGTACGCCGCCCGTGAGCAGTTGGCCAAGAGCCTCGCCGCGTTGCGCAATATCGAACAGCCGGACCGTACCGGGTTGTACCTGCAACTGGCGGCATTGCGCGATCAGGTCGTGCAACTCGCGGCCATCGCTCCGGAATACCAGCTCCCGGAAGCGGCCAATGAGGGGCGTCCGACGACCGATACGGACAACCGCTGGAGCCAGTGGTGGGAGCAGATCTCGCGGTATTTCCGCATCGACTTCAACCCCGATGACAACATTCGTCCGCTGCTGGCAGGGCAAGGCCTGAACCAGGTGCGCCTGGCCTTGAGCCTGGCGCTGGAGCAGGCGCAGTGGGCGGCGCTCAATGGCGAGCCGGCGGTGTACAGCCGCTCCCTCGGCGAGGCCCGCAGCGTGTTGCAGGACAACTTCAATCAAGACAACCCGCAAAGCAAAGCCATGCTGGCGCGTATTGCCGAGCTCGAGCCCAAGGCCGTGTCGGTGGTAACGCCGGACCTGGCCGCGAGCCTGGCTGCCGTGCAGGCTTACCTTGACCGTCGCCACCTGTCTGCCGAAGAAGCCAAGGCTTCCGCTGGCAAGCCGGCGACCCAGGAGTAAAGCCAATGAAGCGCTTCTATGTGATCCTGGTGCTGGCGATTGCGATCGCCCTGGCACTGGCCGTGGGCATCTCGAAACACACCGGTTACGTGCTGATTACTTATCCCCATGTGCTGCATTACGAGTCCGGGCTGTGGTCGACGCTGGTGGCGCTGTTTGCCATCGGTCTGGCGATCTACCTGGTCCGGGTGCTGCTTAGCCTGGTGCTGACTTCGGGTGGTGTGGTCAACCCGTGGTCGCGGCGCAATCGCAGCCGTCGGGTGCAGGTCGCCATTGAACAGGGCCAGATGGATCTCGCCGAAGGGCGCTGGGCCAGCGCCGAGCGTCACTTGCACCGAGCGGCCGAAGCGGAGCGCCAGCCATTGCTCTACTACCTCGGTGCCGCCCGCGCGGCTAACGAGCAGGGGCGTTATGAGGAGGCGGACGGCCTGCTGGAGCGCGCGCTGGAACGCCAGCCCCAGGCCGAACTGGCGGTGGCCTTGAGTCATGCGCAGTTGCAGATGGACCGTGGCGACACTGATGGCGCCCTGGTCACCTTGCAGGCCATGCATGAGCGTCATCCGCATAACGTCCAGGTATTGCGCCAATTACAGCGGCTGTATCAACAGCGCGGTGACTGGTCTTCGGTAATTCGGCTGTTGCCGGAGCTGCGCAAGGACAAAGCGTTGCCCCCCGCCGAACTGGCTGACCTGGAGCGTCGCGCCTGGGGCGAGAACCTGACCTTGGCGGCCCAGCGCGAAGAGCAGGGCGAGGCCGGTCAGCAATCCCTTGAGCGAGCTTGGCAACAACTCACTTCCGCCCAGCGCCAGGAGCCGCAACTGGTGCTGGCGTACGCCGAACAACTGCGCCAATTGGGCGCGGATGCCAAGGCTGAAGAAGTGCTGCGCGGTGCGCTCAAGCGCGAGTACGACAGCCATCTGATCAGGCTCTACGGCCTGCTGCGTGGCAGCGATCCGGCGAAGCAACTGAAGTTTGCCGAAGGCTGGCTCAAGGATCATCCAGGCGATGCCAGCCTGTTGCTGACCCTGGGACGCCTGTGCCTGCAAAACAGCCTGTGGGGAAAGGCGCGGGACTACCTGGAAAGCAGCCTGCAGGTGCAACGCAACCCCGAAGCCTGTGCCGAACTGGCGCGCCTGTTGGCGCAGTTGGGCGACACCGAGCGCAGCAACCAGTTGTTCCAGGAAGGCCTGGGCCTGCTGGACAAGCGTCTGCTGGCGTCACCGCTGCCTGTGCCGGCACGGGTTTGAAGTAGGAAACGTCGTAAGGGTTGCCTCAGAGTTGTCTCGTGGGCAACCCTTCAAGAGCGCTCAATAGCTGTAGGCAATATGGCCTGTAGTAAACTCCTACGCAGATGTGCGTTTAATCGTTCACCTTCTGACGGGATATCCCTACGCTCTCGCGGAATCGTCTGCTCCGACGCGTATTGAAAGGGGTAAGGCCTTTCCTCTACCGTAACTACCTATCTCTTGCGTTGCGGATAAACAATGTCTCTGGCCCCCTCACGCTCCCTGTTCCTCCTGGCGTTCCTGGCTGGTGCGCTGACGCTGGGCGCGTCCTTTTACCTGGAATATGCCGCGTTTTTGCGGCCGTGTTTCCTGTGTCAGGTGCAACGAATTCTTGTGGCTGCCTTCACGCTGATCAACCTGGTGGCGGCGATTCATGGGCCCAGGCGGTCCGGGATCTACCTGTACTGGGCGGCCAGCATGGGCTGTGCAGTGTTGGGCGCCATCACCGCCGTACGCCAGGTGCTGCTGCAAAATACACCGCCGGAACAGCTGCCTGACTGTTGGCCTGGCCTTCAATCCATGATCGAAAACCTGTCGCTCCGGGAGGCGTTGTCGCTGATCTTCAAGGGCACCGTCGACTGCGTGGAAATCAACTGGACGCTGTTCGACTTGAGTATTCCCGAGTGGAGCCTGCTGTTCTTCGTGGCCATGCTGATCCTTGGCATCGCGCAGTTCTCGCGGTTGCTGCTGAGCCAGCGTTTTGGCCTTGCACGGCACTGAGAGGTGCCCGCAGGTTGTAGGAAGGGATTAAACACTTGTATGAACTTTCTCTCCTGCGTACCTTGATGCCATAGTCATGCGGGCATAATCTGGCCCGCACGCGTTATTGAAACAGATTGTTCGATGCACCTTTGCCCGGTTGCCGCTTTAACCTTGAAGTGTTGCGCGGGCAGTGTGCGGCGCCCCTATAGGGAAGAGAGATCATCATGCTGGAAAGTTGTCAGAATGCTCAGGAACGCTGGGGTGGGGTGCATAAACTGATCGATAGTTGGTTGAAAGCGCGTCACGAACTGATTCGGGCCTTTGATGCTCTCGGTGCCAGGCCCGAAGCGCTCAGCGAGAACCGCAAGCCGTTGCAGGAATTCTGTGGGGTATTGGTGGATTACGTCTCGGCGGGGCACTTCGGTATCTACGAGCAGTTGACCAAAGAGGCCGAGGCTTTCGACGATCAACGTGGCCTGGACTTGGCAGAGACGATTTACCCGCGCATCGATGTCATCACCGAGAAGCTGCTGGCGTTCAACGACCTGTGTGATGCTGGCCAGTGCGTTGCAGAAAAATTCAAAGAGTTGGGCGGTTTGCTTCACGAGCGTTTCGAACTGGAAGATTGCCTGATCGAAGTGCTGCACAACGCTCACAAGGAAGAGTTGACGGCTAAAGCCTGACTCGCCGCCACACAAAAAAACGGTGCGCATTGCGCACCGTTTTTCGTTTGGGCTCAGGCGCCCGCGTTGAGCAATTCGATCTCGAATACCAGTGGCGTATAAGGTGGGATCAACTCGCCCGCACCCTCAGCGCCATAGGCTTGGTCGGATGGAATCACCAGGCGCCACTTCGCGCCCACCGGCATCTGCTGCAACGCACTGCGCCAGCCGCTGATCACGCTGTCCAGGCGAAACCACTGGGGTTGTGTGCTCTTGTCGAAGACGGTGCCGTCGGGTAACCGCCCAACATAATTCACTTGCACGCGATCATCGGCCGCCGGTTTCTTCCCGCTGCCAGGGGTCAGTTCGGTCAACAGGATGCCGTCTGCCAATTCGCGCACGCCACTTTTGGATTTCTCACTGGCTAAAAATTGTTGTTCGGCGGCGAGTGCTTTTTCACTTTGTGGTGCTCGATTGTCCGGTGCGTTTTGCGCTTCGTGCTGGGCAAGGATCTGTTCGATGCGTGTGTCGTCCAGGGCCAGTGGCTTACCTTGATAGGCCTGTTTGAGTCCGTCGATCAGTGCCTCGATTTGCAGGCCCGGCATCTCCTGGCGCAGTCGCTCACCCAGGCTGGCGCCCAGGCTGTAGGCCAGGTCGTGGTCATCTTTGGACGGGGATTTCTCACTCGCATTGGCCACTGAAAGCGCCACGCTCAACACTAAAAAAAGGTAACGCGACATGGGCGTTCTCCAGCCGAAAGTGCGATGGATTATGCCAGTGTGAATGCTTAAAAAGTGGCGCGGATTTTCGTTATATCAATAAGAATTTTCGTGCGGTGCAACGCAAGCCAATCGATACTGTCAACATGCCCTAGCGGCGGTAAGAGCAGAGGGCTAGTATGAGCCGCACCCACGTCAGCCAGGAGGTAAACCATGTCGGCCAAACAGAAGCCTGTAAATACCCCGTTGCATTTGCTCCAACAACTTTCGGGCAGCCTGCTCGAACATTTGGAAAACGCTTGTTCACAAGCCTTGGCTGATGCAGAGAAGTTGCTCGCCAAGCTTGAAAAACAACGCGGCAAAGCTCAGGAAAAACTGCACAAATCCCGTACCAAACTGCAAGGCGCAGCGACCGCTGGCAAAGCCAAGGCACAAGCCAAAGCCAAGGACGCCGTCAAAGAACTTGAGGACTTGCTCGACGCCCTCAAGGATCGTCAATCCGAAACCCGCACCTACATTTCCCAACTCAAGCGTGATGCTTCCGAGAGCCTGAAGCTGGCTCAGGGTGTTGGTCGTGTGAAGGAAGCTGTAGGCAAAGTGCTGAGCACCCGTGCTCCGGCCAAAGCTGTTGCAGCCAGCGCAGCGAAGAAGCCAGCCAGCAAAGCCGTCGCCGCCAAGGCACCTGCAAAAGCTGCGGCCAAGCCTGTGGCAAAAGCACCGGCTAAATCCGCTGCCAAGCCAGCTGCTAAAACCGCTGCTGCGAAACCAGCCGCCAAACCAGCTGCTAAAACGGCTGCTGCGAAACCGGCCGCCAAGCCAACTGCTAAAACGGCTGCTGCGAAACCGGCCGCCAAGCCAGCTGCTAAAACCGCTGCTGCGAAACCAGCTGCCAAGCCGGCTGCTAAAACTGTTGCTGCGAAACCAGCTGCCAAGCCGGCCGCTAAAACTGCTGCTGCGAAACCAGCTGCCAAGCCAGCCGCTAAA